>NZ_CP109462.1:0-300000 GCF_036227565.1 Streptomyces sp. NBC_01454 | reverse complement strand
GCACCGCGCGCACGCTCACCGTCCTCCCGGACGGGACCACGTTGACAGCGCGAGCCCGCTCGAAGCTGCTGCGCCAGGAATCCGGGGCGCTCGGTGTCGCTCGCCGTCTCGAACGGTTGGGCGCACCGCCCCGGCCTGCCGGTCAGCCGCTCGGCGTGTGGCTGGACCAGAGTCTCGCGCAGATCGGTGCCAAGCGTCTGCCGCACCCCGGAAATCATCGCTACATCCTCCGGGTGGGCCGCACGCGGGCCGAACGGACGCGGACCGTCATCGGGCTCAAGCCACAGCCTTACCCCAAGAACGTCCCTGCCTGACCGGGCGCTCACCACCTCGCACTTGGTCATCCCTGTACCCCTGATCAGCCCAGGAGCATCCTTATGAACGTCAGTCCGCTGAACGCCGACCAGCGCGGCCGGATCGCCGACCTGATCGGCGCCGCGAAGCCCGCACAGGACAGGCTGGTTGAAGTACTCGCCGTTTCTGTCCGTGACTGCGCTCAGCACGATCACGCCTCACAGCGGGAGGACTGGTACTGCCAGAACCTTCGCTCCTTCTGCGGGGAGCGCATGGGGCCCGTACTGCGCCGGCTGCTGGAGGCGGAGGCCGAGGTGGAGCGTCTGACCGCCGAGGTCGGCGAGCTACATCGAGGTGTCACCTACGCGGTGGGGGCCGCCGTTCGCAGCGTGCACCAGCGGGGACACGACATCGCGTTGCCGTTGGAGATCATGGAGTTCCTCACCGGCGGCGCCGAGGCCGCCGCGGCCGCTTCCCCACGCGCATTGCCTCGTGACAACTTCGAGGTCGTCATCACCTCCCCTGGCGGCCCCCCTCCCGTCGTAGCCGAAGAGGTCCGCTGCAACCAGTGCGGCGGCATCACGACGCAGGCCGGGTTCGACGGGCAGGGGTGGACGCTGGACCGCCTCGACCGCATGGCCGACCGGCACGAATGCCTTCCCCGGGTGAGCGCCGACGACGCGGCGGACGCGGCGTGCCCGCAGACCCTGGCCCCGGACGAGTCCCAAGGGACTTCGACAGAGGGGACGTTGGGCCGGTGAGGCCCTTCACCGTCGGCCGGAGCAGCGACCAGGCAGCCCGGCCGGCGGCACGACGCGCATCCGTACATCTCTCCCACACCGAAGGAAATGGAGTAACCCCATGGGGCTTTCGCTACGAGCAGGACGCTCGACCGGCCCACTTCCCCGCGACCCCTGGCCGCAGTGGTCGTACGGCGGATTTCGCCTCTTCCGTCGCGGGCTCGCCGCACACGTAGGCATCGATCTGCCGCGCATGCAGGGCTTCGGCGGGGACACCGCCTGGACCAGCGTGAGCAGCCCGCTGCGGCATCTGCTGAACCACCCTGACGACGCCGGTGAGATCTCAGCGGACCAGGCTCGGGAGCTGGCCCCCGTGCTGCACGATGCACTGAACGCGCTCGCGGCCGAGGACGTCGACGGGCTCCTGTGGGGCCCTGACAGCCACAACGGGCGAGCTGGCCGGGATCTGGTGGCGCTGCTGACTCTGTGTGGAGCCGAAGGCCTGCCCGTGATCTTCGTCTGACGGACGCGTCCACGCTGTCCGGACGGCTCCTGTCTGCCGCCGGGCTATCGCTCGTAGGCCCAAGCGTGCCCGGTTTGGCGGTACTCCTCCACAGGCAGTGGCGCTACACCGGGACGCATGCGGCTCGTGTACAGGAGTCCGTCGAGGTGGTCGATCTCGTGCTGGATCAGCCGGGCGAGGCCGCGTTCGTAGACGGTGGTGACGGTGCTGCCGTCCAGCACCGTGGCCTCCACCGTCACCGTCAGCGGGCGCGGCACCAGGCCGCGCACGTCGAAGAAGCTCAGACAGCCCTCGTACTGCTCGTCCGACTCCGGTCCGCGGGCGATGATCCGGGGGTTCAGCAGCACGATGGCCGGGGCGTCCGGGGTGGGTGGCTGGACGACGGCAGCGGCGCGGCCGATGCCGATTTGAGGGGCTGCGACGCCCATGCCCTTGGCAAAGAGATGGATCTGAGAGATCTGCTCCATCGCGGCGAAGAGCCGGTCGACGACGTCCTCGGCAGCCTCGCGTTCGGCGGGCAGCTCGAAGGCGCGGGCCGGCTCATTGAGAATCGGGGCTCCGCACTGGACCACCCCCAGGTCCCGCATCCGCTCGCTTGGCTGCACCTCAATCACCCGAACTCCCTGTTTTTCACTGCCCAGTTCATGGGGCACTCGGACGCGCCATCCAAGACGATATCGGGCGTACAGGGTCGGAGTGGAGGTCGACCAGAGAAAACGGCGCACCCCATCCGCCTCACGCCGCACCGGCGCGCTCCGCAGCAGGGGCGACGCCTCTGCGGTCCTGGAGGTCTCGGTGCCCCGCACCACCGGGGCCAGGGAACCGCAGGTACGACTCCGCGCTCCCCCCCGTGGCCGGGCCGGCGGAGGGGGCGATACGCGAGATCCGCCGGACGCTCCCCCTGGCTGCGCGCCGTGGCGGAGAGCCGCACAGGGCCGATCCATCCGACATATATTGCTTAATTGGAATTCTTGCTGTAGAGTTGTGTCAACGGCAAGCGAGAAGCGGCCGTTCGCACGGGCCGTACCCGGTCCCCCCCCATCGGGTACGGCCCGTCCAACCACACAGCGCTGTAGCTCAGTTGGTAGAGCGCGGATCTTATAAGTCCTGGGTCGCTGGGTTCGAGTCCCGCCAGCGCTACTTACGACCCACCCACCTCCCGTGCGATCCGTGAACCGTCGGACCGCCAATTCACGCCCCGGAGGCGCACCACCCATGCAAATCCCCTACGCCGTACAGGATGCCGCCACCGGCGGTCTCCTGCACGGCGTCTTCTCGTCCAGTGAAGCGGTGGAGTTCGAAGGAGTTCTGAAGGACCCCGACGGCCTGGAGCTGACTCCGTACCTCTACTGGGCCCCCCAGGAGCAGATGTGGTTTCTGGCGCACAACAACTGCACGCCCGCACAGCTCGTATACGAGGCCATAGACCCCGAGGCCGCGCGCGCCTGGCTGATCGAACACGAGCACCCCGACGCCGTACGAAAGCACTTCGGATAGTGCTCCCGAAGCAGGCCCGCGCGGCCTCCGCCACCGAGCAGTCGCGCGCCGCCAAGTACCGCCGGATCCGGCACCCCGACAACCGCGCCCCCGAGACTCGCACGAGTCCCCTCGGCAGCCATCACATCTGCTGGTGCGGCCAGCCGTTCAGGCACCCATGGCCCGGCGCCGAAGAAGGCTCGGCACACCCGCGCCCCTCATGATCACTTTCTGGAGAACGCCGTGCTGCGCTTCCGCTTCCGACCCCGTCACGACGGTGAGGACTTCGACGACTATGAGCAGGCCTTCATGGACGCCTGGAGGAGCTTCTGCTCCCGGCGCGGAATCACCCCCTTCCCGAAGTTCGCCACCGGCGACGCGTACCTGGACGCCCAGAACGCGTCGCGCGAGTACGCCGAGCGCCCTCTGAGCAGGATCATTCCGCTGCCGCTCCCAGCACGGATGGGGCAGTTGCGCCCTGGGCGGTACCGGCTCCTGGCCGTGAAGTACTGGCGAAAGAACCCGGCCCGGCTGTGGTGGCTCGGGCACGTATGGGACGAGATGCGAGCCGACTGGCGAGGCCCGGCCGCCTGATGCCCCCGCGCGAAACCCGCCGATTCGAGGAGATGAGAGCGGCATGACGATGAGCCGCGCCGACCGGCGCACGAACGGGAATGTGGAGTTCCTCCACGTGACGGCGGAGGCCGTTGCCCTCCGCGATCTGCCCTGGTTCTGCGACCACTGGTCGCGCGAGTCGAGCTACAGCAGGTGGCGCCGCCTGCCGCCGACAAGCCTGCTCGTCCTGGAGAACGGGAAGATCTACCCGGGACTCTTCACTGTCAGCGGCGGTCAGCGGGGCCACTTCGGCTACCGGGACGGGCGGCGCTTCGTCCGGTGCCACGGCGTAATCATCCCGGTGCCGGCCCACGCCGACGACGCCCCCACCCGGTACGCCTTCGAATACTGGGAGCACGAACCCATGGAGGACGAACCGCCCGTGGCCGACGTCGAGAGCATGCGTTTCCCGCTCCCGGGAGAACCTGCACCGCTGCCGCGCACTTAACCCCATCCAGGATATTGCGTAATTGGATTTACTTTCGTAAGGTTGGGGCATCGCCCGGGGTGTGAGCCCGCCCCCGTTACGGAAGGCCCGAGATGACCGTCTCCACACCAGCAAGCACCACGGACTTCGGCCTCCCCCGCCCCGGGACGCACCTGGTGGCCTTCAGGATCACCAACGTCGGCTCGGCGCGGCACACCGAGGAGGTGGACCTGACCGTCGGCAAGACGGAGGAGACGGGCACCTTCCCCATGAACGCCCCGCACGGCCCGCTTGCCGTCACCGCTGTCGCCGCACTGTTCGGGGCCAACGCGTCCGGGACCTCGACCGTCCTCGGCGCGCTGGCGAAGATGCGTGAGGCCGTACTGACCTCCTACACCCGCCAGACGGCCCCCGCCTCACCGGCTCACCGGCCCTTCGCCCTGAGCCCGGACGACGCTGCGGAGCCCAGCACGTACGAGATTGAGCTTGTCCGCGACGGCGAACAGTGGACGTACGGCTTCGCCGTCAGCTCCCGGGGTATCGAGCGGGAGTGGCTGCACAGTGTGACGGCCGCGGACGGACTGCGGACCTGGATCGACCGGGACGCCGCGCGGACCGACTGGGGCGGCTGCGTCTATCGGTGGCACGGTCTCACGCCGGACACTGGGCGGCTGGAACACCTCGGCAGCGACCGTACCCTGACTCTGTCCCTGGGCGGGCTGCTCCAGGTCGGCCCTTTCCGGACGGTCTACGACTTCTTCCGCACCGAGCTGCTGCTCATCGCCCCCCGCGATGCGCAGCAGCAGGGGCGGGCCCGGGCCCGGCTCGCGGAGTCGGCCGAACTGCGCCGCCGGATCGGCCCGTTGCTCACGGCTGCCGACCTCGGCGTCGACGCCGTGGAGATAGACCCGGCCGACGGCGAGGTCAAGCTCGCCCACACCACCGCCGGAGGCCGATCGGTACTGCTGGACTGGGCGATGGAGTCCTCGGGCACCCGCGCCCTGGTGCTCGTCCTGGAACGCGTTCTGTGGGCGCTGGAGCACGGCAGCGTCATCCTCATCGACGGCCTCGGAAGCCCGATCCACCCGCTGCTCACCGCCGAGATCGCTACGCTCTTCGTCGCCTCGTGGTCCAATCTCCGGCACGCGCAGTTGCTGTGCACGTCCCACTCGGTCGCCCTTCTCGGCGGTGCACGGCACGGTCAGAGCCTGGAGCCCCACCACGTGTGGCTCGCCGAGCGGGGCCGGGACGGCTCGACCGAGGTCTACCCGCTCACCGACGCGAAGCCGGGCAGGGGCGAGGACCTGGCCGACAGCTACCTCGCCGGGGCCTTCGGCGGCGTACCCGGCGTCAGCGAGGGCCGAGTCGGGCGGGCGCTCCTCGCTGCCGGGGCCCTCCCCCAGGGCTGAGGCGCCGCGGCCGGGTCCGTCCCCGGTCATAGGTCACTGGATAGTTCGAGCGCGCGCGAGCGCACCCTGGCAGACTTTCGTCAGCCGTAGGGTGCGCCACGCATCACGATCAAGGAGAGCCCGTGAACCACCCCTCCTCTTGCGAAGAGTTCAACGAGGCGGGACATGTGCAGGCCGCAGCAACCGGGACCGAGCCGGCGTCCCAGCTGAGCGCGCGGACCTTCTCTCTGGAACCCGGGGTGGAGCGCGACCACCGCAAACGCCCCTGCACGAAATGCCCCTGGCTGACCAGCACCGACCTGACCGAGTTCAGCGACGAGGACATGGACATGCTTCGACGGGCAAACGGGTGCCCCGGAGCCGAGGCACCCGTAAACGCGCCCATCGTCGCCTGCCACCGAGACCAGCCCAGCACGGCGCACCCCCTGCGGTGGTGCGCCGGGTTCCTCGCCGTGGTCGGCGAGCAGCACCGTGGCATCCGTCTCGCCCTCGCCTTCGAGGCGTTGCCACCGCAGGCCGTCAACCCACCCGCCAGCTGGCCGGAGCTGTATCCGGACCTCGACGCGCTCATCGCGGCCCGGGCCGAACAGTTGGGTCTGCCGGCACCCTCGGCGGCCTGCAAGGTGGGGGCTGACGAACCCCAAATCACCACGCCGACGACCCTCGACACGGTCGGCATACCTGTTCCTGGAGGTACACACCATGACGACCAGTGAGCCCGGAGAGCTCCGCATCAAGGAGCTCGAAGAGACTCTGACGGAAGTCCTGACCCATATCCGGCCGCAGGGGCACCGGAGCTGGGAGCTCAACACCTGTCTCGTGACCAACGAGCAGGTCACCCGATGGGCGAAGGTCGTCGGGCTCACCCCGTCGTGGGAAGTCGTCGGGCTCACCCCGTCGTGGGAAGTCGTCGGCCTCGCCACCGCCCAGAACCGATGAAGGGGAACGCTGTGCTCGATCTCGACCGGTTCGCCATCGACGACGGCCGCCATCTGCCCCAGCTCGGCATCGTCGAGGACGAGTCCGCCGCTGCCGGTACGGCCCGCTTCCGGGCCGGGTGCTCCTGCGGCCGGATGTCCCCCCATCCCGCGGGCACCCGCGAGCAGGCCCTGGCCGCGCACATTGCTCACGTCAACACCAAAATCGGTCCCTCCAAGGGGCCGGAGTGGCTCCCCGTCGGCGTGCGCGCCGGCATCCTGGCGGTGGCCATGCTGATCATCTGGGGCGCCTGCTACGCCATCGGCCGGGTCGTCAGCCACGACCAGGACCTCACCGGTGCCACCGCCAAGGCAGTCCTCGGCGGCTCCCATCTGGCGGGTCTCGCCTTGGCCTTCGGCCTCATGGTCGCCGCCCGGCGTTACATCGCTCCCACCCGCGCCTGACACCCCACCACGAGAGGCGGTGGACACCAACCTCACGACCTGACGGGACAGCGCAGCGGGCACACGGTCCCGCTTGCAGGGTCTTTCGCCGGACGCCCACCGGGGGTGAAGATGATCGAGTCTCGAGGGCGGCGGGAAAAGCCAACCTATATTGCGTAATTGGATTTACTCATGTAGGCTGTATGTCATCAGCCCGGCCCGAGCCAGAGCGCGACTGCACTGCGCACCAACTGGCCGCCGACAACGGAGGATTGCGTTGCCCACGTCGATCGACACCGCTGTTCACTTCCACCCCCCGGGGACCCCCGGGAGGCTGTGCAACAACCACAACCGCCAGATCCTCGCTGTCAACACGTGCCAGCTCGCCCGGTTCCGCGGCTACGACGACACGATCAGCGACGAAGAGATCATCGCGACCATCACCGAGGTGAAGGGCGGGCGATACCGATACCGGCCCCAGCCCGCCACCTACGAGGCGGTCCGGTCCGGTCTCAAGGCTCCTCTCACGACCGCCGACCACGCCGACGTCGTCAAGGACCGCGTATTCGCCGCCGTCGGCCAAGGGCACCCGGTGCTCGTATCGGACGACGACGGCAACGAGTACTACCTGGTCGCCATCCCGGCCACCCCCTGACCCTTCAGCCACCGGCCGAGCGGGGGAGGAAGCAGACGACACGCAACCTCCCCCACGGCCGCTTGTTCACGGAAAACCGGACCACACGCACCACAGGAGCCACCATCTCCAGCAAGTCCTCCGGCACTCCACCCGACGTCTCCGTCCCGCCACGCACCCCGTAGGCCGATTCCGGCCACATTCGCCGGTGCGGCACTGATGCAGGGCGGACGGCCTGTCGAGCGGATCCCGTGCTTTGGCATGATCCCTTCCACAGCCCCAACCCCGCCCACATCAACGGAGCTCGCAATGAAGACCGCCACCCTGGCCGGCACATGCGCCGCGGCGCTCCTGGCCCTCGTCCTCACCGGATGCAGCCAGGACGGCACAGCAGCAGTCGGCGACCATGCAGGACCCTCCCGGCCGACCACGGCCAGCCCGGCCGGACTGCCCGACGGGATCGCCGCCCTCGGCTCCCAGCAGCAGCTCGGAGACGAGGCGTGGAAGGCAACCGTGCGCCCTCTGGACACGGCGACTCCCCCGGCGGACGGCTCGCTGCCCGCCGGCTGGTCCGCCGCTCGCGTACAGGTGGACCTGACCAACACCGGATCCGACATCGCGCTGCTGCCCGAGACCGCGGTGACCGTCCGCGTCGGCGAGCTCGGCCTCGAGACGAAGCCGTTCACCGACCAGAACCTGGTCGGCTTCCCCAAGCCGGACGCCGGCACCAAGGTCAAGCCGGGCGCCACCTTCACCGCCAACCTCGGCGTGGCCGTTCCGCCGCAGACCGCAGGCCAGCGGGCCACCGTCACCCTGGAAGCGACCCAGGCCGGACTGGCCGAGGCCGACACCGTGTTCTTCGAGGGCACGCTGCCCGGCTCCCCCACCCGCGCCACCCCCACGCCGGCGGGCACCGCGGCCACCGGCTCGGCGGTCGCACTGGGCCAGTGGTCACCCGACGGTGTCCGGGTCTCCCCGCTGCAGCTGGCCGGAGACAAGGGCGGCCGGCGCGACGCCACCCTCGAGCTGTCCGTACGCAACACCGACGACGATCCCCGCTCCGGCATGGGCGTGACCTTGCGCGTACTCGTCGGCGCAGACCTCACCACCGCTGACACCGTCTCCGCGGGCCTCGGGTACCAGGACGCGCCCATCGCGCCGCACCGGACCGCTACCGACACCGTTCGCGTCTCGGTGCCCTCCCGCGCCGTCCCGGGCCCCGTGACCGTCCAGGCAGAACAGCGGGGCGGGTCCCAGCTCATGTTCGAGGGAACCCTGAAGTGATCACCACACCACGACCCGCGGCCCTGGCTCCCCGCACCGCCGAACGGACCCCGGGCCAGGGGTCTTACGAAGAGGCGCCCGGTCGCCACAATGTCAGCGGGACAGCTGATCATGGAGAGGTGAACCCCGCACCGCACAAGCGCATCCAGGCCTCCGCCCAGGTCACCGTCACCGTCGGCTCCGCGAACTGGGCGCAGGCCTCGGGAACGAAGCCCTCCGAGTCCGCGGTCCGCACGGACGTGGTGGCCGTGGTGCGGCGCGCGCTGGACAGCGATGTCGTGCTGGCGAAGGCCGGCGCCAGCGTCGCGGTCAAGCCGGTCACCCTGCTCGACACCGCCCCGGAGATCACCGGGACGGTGAACGCCGCACTGTTCGAGCGAATACGGCTGTACCCCTTCCCCCTCAACGGGTTCGCCCACGAGACCCTTCAACGGCAGATCGCCGCGGGCAAGACCACCGCGCTGGGTTGCGGTCGCGGCGGACGGATCGTCGAGGCGATCGGTCGCGCCGGCACCGTCACCCTCCCTGCGGCTCCGACCGTGTACTCCGACTGGCACGGACGGCTGACCCTCCAGGCGCCCGCATTCACCGAACTTCCTTCGGACGGCGCCTGGTTCTATGCCCCGACCGAAGTCGTGGCCCTGCTGCTGTTCCCTCAGCTGGCCATCCTCCTCGACGGCGCTGACCCCGGCGTAATGGAGGGGCTTCGCCGGCTCGTGGCGTGAACACCACTGCTCACCCAGGCGGCGCCGCGCTGCCCCCCGCGACCTGCGGGCTGTCAGCCACGCAGCGAGCTCGACGGTCGCTTCCGTCGCCGCCTCGGCGAGGACACCGGGAAAGGCCGAGTCCTGCCCTGCCGGACAGCCTGCGGCCGCCAACGCCTCAAGAAGGGCGGCGTGCGCAGTCACGCGCCGCGGCAGCACATCGAGCGCCGCCGCCCGGGTGAGCGGGTCAGCCATCGCCCCGGCGCGGCTGGCCACAGCACGTGCCATCCAGGCGTCCACGCGGGCAACAGTGTTCCGCGGGTGCCCGCGCAGCCACCGCCAGACGGCTGCGTCCTCCGGTGCGCTCGGAACACGGTCGTCCAGCGCTCCGGCCCTTGCCAGATCCAGCAGCTCGTCCGCGCGCCTCAGGGCACGGTCGCGCCGATCCCGCGCTTCCTGGTCGGCTGCCTCGCGGGCGCGCCGCGCCGCCCGCTCGCGCCGCGCCGTCTCCTCCAGGGCTGCCACCGCCACGGGATCACAGGCCGGGTCATACCTGCTGACCGAAGCAACCATGCCCAAGAGACGCTGCCACTCCCGCCCTTCGACATCCCACTCGGTCTCCGCGGCCGACCCGTCGGGGGCCGCGGAGACGCCGTGGCGCGCCCAGCCCGCGTTGTATTCGGCAGTGCGCAGCGCCCTCCCGACATCCTCAGCGTCATGGCCCCGAGCCTGCGTGCACACCCTGACCCGGACGGCGAGGACGGTGTCCTCCATGGCGGACGGGTCATCATCGTGGAGTTCGCCCATACCGGCATTGTCAGGGACCTGGATCATCCGGGGTGCCTTCGAGCCTGTCCGGGCACGCGGGCGGAACACGAGCCACGTGCGGCACTCGGTGGCCGGAGCGTGGGATGGGCGCGGTTCTACTCTCCGGCTGCCAGGACGAGCGGGTCGAGACCGGCGAACTGGTAGTTGAGGAAGGCGGCCAGGATGGACAGGACAGCGGCCCGCTTGGCGGGATGGAGTGGTTCGACCTGAGCCCAGGCCTGATCTGGCTCTCCGCGCATGCACAGTTGGACGATGCCGCTGGCCAACAGCATCATCGGATCGTCGGCGGCGTTGCCCACCGAGACGACCTGGCCGTCGGGTCGGACGTCACCGGCCAGCATGCGGCCGGCGACCTCGAACGCGGCACGCAAGTGGACCTCGTCGCCGCGCACCAGGTCCAGCAGCACCGCGGTGTTGGCGGCCCGCCCCGTCACCGGGTCCACGGAGGCCATACGGCACAGCAGCGGACTCACGGCACGCTGCACGGGAAATACGGCGGCAGCAGCAGCGGCAACGGCCAGTTCACTCGCCTGCTGTTCAGTCAAATCGGGCACGTCGGACAGCCTAGGGGAAGGCGAGCCATGCCCAGCGCAGGACCACCGGGTTCACCCGCTGCGACGTTGACGCCTGGACCGTCAGCGCCCGGCTGCGACCCGACACTGACTGCGGGGGGACGCCAAGGGCCCGCTGGGCGGGGACTGCAGCACAACGGACCGCCGCATCGGAGAAGATGAAGCCTTGAAGATCAGCGACATGCGACGGCAGGATCCCTGCTGCCCTTGTTGACGGGGAGGACGGCAGCTGTGCAGGAAGTGACGCGACACGAGGTCGGCGAGGACCGAACCGGTCAGGCCCTGGAGGACATCGACGGGCGGACCTTCGGCCGCTGGCACGGACTGCGCTACGACAGTCTGTCCATCAAGGAAATTCAGGCGATGGGTGACGAGCTCCTCGATTACGTCGGCGCCCTCACCCTCCAGGATCCCGCGCTGGAGAGCGTGCCGGGCCGACTGGCTCTGCGGACGGCGGCGGAGTGCGCGCTCGGTGTCCTAACACTTGGGACCTGCCCCAACGGGGACTTCGAGGTCTTCTTCCCCCTCATCGGTAGGGAGCTCAGCAGCGAAGATTTCGCCTTCGGCGACGCGGTGGACCAGGCGCCCACGGCGGGGACATGGGTGGATACCTTCGCGCTGAGCGTGATCACCGGACTGATCTGGGAACAGGAGCGGATGATCGGCCCTCTGCTGAAAGAGGACTACGCTCCGATGTTCCACTCCGGCCTGCCGTACTCGCCCCTGAACTCGGTCTCGGACCCGGCCGAACTGGCCGAGATGGACGCCCTCGGCTTCTACCTCCACCTGGTGGAGACGTCCCGGTCGCCCTGGGTCGCTCCTGGGGTGCCGCCCGTGCGCAAACCGGAGGCTGAGGAGCGCGCCACGGCCGCCGCGCGGCTCGATGAGGCGGGCACGCTGACCCCCGACCAGCGGCTGCTGCGCGTCCTCCTCGACGACGACCAGGCCACGTTCGAGCGGGCCCTGACCCGCCGTCTCCTGGAACACCGCGACAGGGCCGGTGCAGATCCCGCACCGAAGACGCTGCTACCGGTCGAAGCCGTCGCTCTGGCCGCCCTCGCCGTGCACGCACACGGCTGGGAGCTGAATGTTCGCTCCGGCTACCTGCCGGCGGGCCTGCTGCGTGCCCCGAGCCAGTAGGAGAGATCGCGCAGGAGTCCTGCTCGGCCACGGCAAGGACGGCGGCCTCGCTGAGCTCGGACGGCGGGGAGGCAGGTGACTCGGCGAAGGCGCCCCGGAAGCCGAGTAGAACCGGACCAGAGAAAATCGGTGGGGCCGGCCCGGAGCCCGTGCCGATACTGGCAACGACGGAAGTGAGGCTCCCATGCCGCAGGTCGAGCCGAGTGTTCTCGGCGCGCTCACGGAAGCGGCGAAGGACACCGTTTCCTATGAGGCCATGGCCATCGTGCTCGCAGCCGCGGACATCGGCACGAACACGGCCGTCGAGCAGCAGCGCGATGCGCTGCTCGCTGCGCTGCGGGTCCGGCTGTCTGGGACCGGGAAGACGCAGGACTTCACCGGGATGTTCTTCGGCGGCCCGCTCAGGTCGTGGTCTGTGAGCCTGGCCGAGGTCACCGCCGACCAGTTGGAGATCTGGAGCGCGTACGCCGATGCCGTGGGCGACCCGTTCCTCCGGGGTCGCCTTCATCATCTGCTGTTGGCCGCAGGACACGGCCGCAAGCCCGATCATGCCCGGGGCGCGGCCACCGGGTACCTGGACGCGGCACCGCGTCTGCTCGCCGCCCCCGAGCGTGTCCCCGGGCTGGTGCTCGCGACCGAGTGCCTGCGCTGGGCCGGAGAGCTCGCCCGGTCCTTCAACCAGACCGATCTGCAGAAGCGCGTCACTGAGGACGTGGTCGCCCTGATCGAACGGGTCCTGGCCGACCCCGAGGACGAGCCGGCGATCGTGGACAGCCTTCTGGAAGGACTGCGCGTTCAGCGCTACGACATCACGGACTTCGCGGAACGCGCCGCACGTCGCTATGCCGGCGATGTGCACGCCCATGTCGGTTTTCTCAAGCTGCTGCTGCGGGAGGTGGCGCCCGGGTCCCGCCGAACCGACATCGAGACCGCGATCGTCGAGGCCCTGCTCGATGCCGCCGACGCCGACATCAACGCTGGCCTCCGTCGCCACCTCCTGCTGACCCAGGCCGCGACCGAAGCACGGGATCGAGGTCTGTCCGAGCTGCGGGTGCGTGCCGAGATGGCCCTGCAGAACACCGATCCGGACTCCCTGGGATGGACCCGCCTCCGTCGCGGAATCGCTCCCCCGCGTGCACTGTTCAACGGCGCGCGGGCGCACATCGACGCCGCTGTAGACCTGCGAAGCGCCCTGTGGCGCACTGCGGTAGACGTCCATCCGGCGATGCGCGAGCACGCTGACGACGCCCGCTCACAGGAAGGCCTGCTGCGGATTCCGCGCACGCGCATCAACATCGCCGGACCTGTCCAGGTCGCCCCGCCCGTCGACGCCGACGACGACCATGCCGTCGAACTGCAGGTCCTCGCGTTGGACTTCCTCGGGCACCTCGCCGCCCACCAGCTCGACCGTATCCACGAGCGTTTCGTACCCGACGAGTCCGAGCTGATCTCCGCCCTGGCCCACGACAGCGTGCTGCCCGAGCCTCGCGCCCGAACCCTCGCCTACGCCTTCCGGTACTTCTGGCTGGGGGAGTTCGACGCGGCGGCGTGCGTCGCCCTGCCACAGGTTGAGCAGATCCTCCGACAGCTCCTGCGCCCCCGAGTCCCGATGGTGTCCGTGGCCAAAGGGCAGACACCCGGCACCGTGGACCAACTGGGCGGACTCATCCGCCGCATGCCGGCCGCCGGGTATCCCGCAGACTGGAGCCGCGCCCTGGAGCTTGTCCTCGTCGACCCCGACCGCGGCATGAACCTGCGCAACAACGTCTGCCACGGCTTGATCGACACCCCGCCCAGGCACCGCGTCGCGCTCATCCTCCAGGCAGCGCTGTACCTGCTCAGCCACGCCCACGGATATCGAACCCTCGCGCCCCTCGACCAGCCCGCCCCGTGAATCTCCAGTCAAGCTGAGCCAAAAGAGCCAGTGCGATGACCTTGGCGGATCAGGGGTGTGGTTCGGCGGAAGCCCTTGGCCAAGTTGTTCTCGTCTCCCTTGTCGGCTTGCTCAGTCCCGGTGCCGAGCGGGCGGGGCAGCCGGGTGCGTCGGTACCGAGCCGGAGGGCGCCGCCCTTGATTCGGTGCGGTCGGGGAACACCGGGTGCCGCCTTCGAGCTGGGCCGGAGTCCGGCTGGCCCGTGTCCAGGTACCCGGCCGGCGGCCGCCCCCTGGGCGCCGCGCGCGGGAAAAAGTTCCGCCAGGTATGTCACACGCCGCCTGATCTCGGCACCTCTATAGGCGTTGAAGATCCCCCGAAGGAGGCCAAAGTGACCACAGTGACCGGGCCCAGGTCCGCACAGCCCGTCGACGTTCCGGCGCCCATACGACGTGTCCGGGAGGTCGCTGTCTTCCGCAACCGCTTCGGCACCCTGTTCAACGACGACGTGGTCGCGCCGTCGGGCGCCGCCGGCCAGTACCTGCGGTGGCAGTGGAATCAGGAGGGCGTCGTCGTCGTTCCGGTCGGCCCGGAGGGGTACGCCCTCGTGCCCGCCTACCGTTACCCCGTCCATGCCGCGTCTCTCGAGTTCCCGCGGGGCGGAGTCGAGGGCGACGAGGAACTCGCTGCAGCCGCCTCTCGCGAGCTGCGCGAGGAGACAGGCCTGATCTGCCAGGCGCCGCGCCGGCTCGGCCTCATTCATGCCGACACCGGGATCATCGCCTCCTCGATCCATGTCTTCGTCGCGCCGGTGGACACGACGGCGGCGCAGTCAGCCCGGCCGGAGGCCATGGAGTCCGTCAGCGAGCCCGTCTGGATCGCACCTGAGGAGATGCCCCGGTGGCTGGCCGATGGCCGGATCGCCTGCGGCGTGACGCTGGCGGCGCTCGCCCTGGTCCAGTCCCGGTACCCCACGCTGCCCGCGGGCTACCCCGAGGCCATCGCCGTATAGGTGCCGTCCTGACCGGTCCGCTCACCCACGCCCACGTCCCTGGCTCCTGGCAGGGGGCGGGCACCCACCCACCGTCCGAGGGATTCACATGAAGCCATTTTCTGAGGTCGTCGTCTCCGCAGCGCGGGGCCGGGTCGCACGCGTGCGCCGACTGCTGTGGCGCGGGGCCGGCGCAGGAGGGCCGTCCGCCGAGATGACCACGGCGCGCGCCGTCGGGCGGGCCATGCTCTTCACTCTGCTCGCCGTCAGCCTCGTCGGCACGCTGATGACGACGATCTACCTGCCGGCGCCGTGGGGTCGCCTGGTGGTGCTGCCCGCCGCGCTCGGCGCCTTCTGCGCGGGTGTCGCCGCGTGCCTCTACGCGTTCCTCGCCTCGTTCGCCGTCGTCGAGGCGGCACACCGGCGTGCCGCGGCGGCCGGTTCCGCGGTGAAGCGGCACGCGGCGCGCCGCGGGGAGGCCCGGACGTCGGCAGCTCCGAAGTGACGTCCGCACGATTCAGGGGCTGTTGCCGGCCTGCAAATACTCAATGAAACAAAACGGAGAAAGCATCACAAAACGATCTTGACGGGTTTGGGGTCCGGTGTCAGATTCGGGGTGATCACCGCTCAGATTCACGGCAGGGCGGTGGTGGTTGAAGGCTGTGCTGTTGCGTGCGGAGGGGGTGTCACATGCGTTCAAATGCGTCCGTGTCGGCCGCGGTGATGGGGAGCGCGAGGGCTCCCGGAGCCGTGTTCGCGCGGGAAGGACGTGACGGTGGCCGGTCGTGGGGTGACCGACTTTGCTCCGGCCTCACTGCTGAGCGAACGGACAGGTGCGAATCTGTCGAGGGAGAGGCTGGCGCAGGCCGCATCCCGGCACGAGCCCTGCCTGAGCGCGGCGCACATCAGCTTGTACGAACTCGGACGCCGCACTCCGCAGTTGAGCACGGTGGCGGCGCTGGCGAGAGCGCTCGGTGTCGAGGTCCGCGTGCTGCTCGTCCCGGTCGACACTGCGGATCTGGCTCGCCTCCGGGTGGAGGCCGGCCTCAGGCAGGGCGACCTCGCACGGATCCTGGGACTGCCGCAGGCCCGTTGGTCCAGAACCGAGCGGGGGCTCGCCGCCGCGGAGGCCCGGGTCCTTCGGCAGGCCGCCGAAGCACTCCGCAAGCCGTACGAGGTGGTGGCCCGGTCGGCGGTCCATACGCGGCGTACCGCTCTCTCGGCGCCTCCCGGACGGGGCCGGCGGCGGGAAATGACCATGCCGGTACGCAGGTTGACCACGTACGCTCCTTAGCTCGCACGCGCCTGACTGGGTAGGCCCGGACTGCAGCCGGGTGTGCCGGACGGTGCACCGTCACGACCACGATTGAGGGGGATATGCCCATGGCACTGTCCGTCAAGGTAACCGTTCCGAAGATCACCAAGACCGGCGCGAGCGCGGTGGCAGTGAGTCTGAGCGCCGTCGTGCTCATGGCCGGCTGCGGAGGCGGGGGCGACTCGGCCGCGAAGAAGCCGTCCGCTCCCGCGACCACCAGCGCATCACCGTCTGCCGGCCCGGAGCAGGTCGCCCGGGAGCAGGTGCTGGCGGCCTACCACGGCATGTGGAAGGAACAGGTCAAGATCTACGGAAGCGGCTCGTTCAAGGGCTCCGAGCTGGAGAAGTACGCCGCCGACAAGGCCTTGGCGAAGGTCCGGGCGGCCGCCTTCTACTACCAGAACAACGACCTGGTGGTGAAGGGCGAGCCGAAGCTGAAGGACAACCCGACGGTCACGCTGTCGTTGGGCGGCGAGTCGAAGAGCGCCACGATCGTCGACTGCGTCGACAGCAGCACCTTCGTCCCCGAGAACCGCAAGACGGGCAAGAAGTCCCAGCTCGACGGTGACAACCGGCGCAAGGTGCAGACGTCCAAGGCCCAGTTCGGCAGCGGCCGGTGGATGATCACCGATTCCACGATAGACAAGGGGTCAACATGCTGAGCCTGCGCGGCCGCGGGGCTCTCCTCGCGGCCGCGGCCGTGGCCGTTCCTCTTCACCTGGGTCTCTCCGCCGCTCCGGCCGCCGCCAGCGGTGGCGGCAAGCCCGGCGGGGGCGTCACGTGCCCCGAGCTCGTCCCCGACTGTGACATCAACGCGGGCGGTGGCGGGGGTGGCGACAACGGCGAGAAGCCGAAGCCCGGCGGGAAGCCGGACGGCGGGGGCGGGGGCGGCTCCGCGAAGTGCTACATCGAGTGGGACAACATCGGCGAAGTCCCCTGCTACGACGCGGACATGGGCTGGTTCAACCCGGCCGGCCAGTGCTACTGGGAGATCCTTGAGCCGCAGCCGGCCAAGGACGCCGCCGACTGGGAATGGGGCACCGCGGCACCCGCCACCGACGCCGAGCGCGCCAAGGGCAAGGTCTACAACGTGACCTGCCCCGGCGCAGGCCGTGAACTCATGGGCGGCTCAACCTGGAGCCTGAACCCGCCGCCGGGCTTCGGCGGCGGCCCGACGGCCGAGGAGCTCGCGCAGGAAGCGATCAAGAAGATGCGGCTCCTGGGCGCCGACATCGGCAGCGCCCCCAAGGCGGGCAAGACCGGCCTGGTCGGCATGCCGGTGTGGATCTGGAACAACAAGGCCCCTCGAACCTGGGGCCCGGTGACCGCCAGCGCGTCCGCACCGGGGATCACCGTCACCGCGACCGCCAACGTGAAGAAGATCGCGTACACGATGGGCGACGGCGGCTCCGAGGTGTGCACCACCGCGGGCACGCCGTACGAGAAACGTTTCGGCGGGCAGCCCAGTCCCGACTGCGGCTACCGCTACACCAAGACATCCAACTCCCTGCCCGGCAAGGCGTTCACCGTCACGGCCGTCACGACCTGGACCGTCCACTGGACCGGTGGCGGCCAGGAGGGCGACATCACCACCACGCGGGAGGCCGAGCCCGCCCAGATCACCATCGGCGAGGCCCAGGCCGTCGCCAAGCCCTGATGCTCCCGCACCGCGAAGGAAGCCGTTCATGACCACCGCACCCAGCCCCTCAGCCCCTGACACCGCGCACCCGGCCCCGGCTCCGCAGCCGCTGGTGCGCCAGCCTGTTGTCCGCCGGCGCAGGTCCAGCTGGATCGCGCTGGGCACGGCCGTGATCTGCGTGTGCGGAGCAGCAGGCGGCTGGCTGTACACGGTGACCAGTCACCGTGAGCCGGTCATCGCGGTCGCCCGGGACGTGCCCATGGGCGCCGAGTTGAAGGCCGAGGACCTCATCGAGGCGCAGATCGCCACCGATCCGGCTCTCAAGCCGGTTCCGGCCGGGGACCTGAAGAAGCTGATCGGCAAGCGCACCACGGTGGGCCTGTCCCGCGGCAGCCTGCTGACCCGTTCGTCGGTCACCGACGAGCCTCTGGTCAAGGCCGGCGAGCAGCTCGTGGGGGTCTCGCTCACGCCCGCCCGGCTGCCGGCGACCCGGCTGACCCCCGGGCAGAAGGTCAAGGTGATCCACACGCCCAAGGAGTCGGCGACCGGGTCCGACGACAACACGGCCGGGCAGACGCTGCAGGCCACGGTCATCGAGGTCGGCGGGCCGGACAACTCCGGCGACCGCGTGGTCGACCTCGCCGTCACTCAGCTCGACGGAACCCGGCTGGCCACGTGGGCCGCGTCCGGCGATGTCTCCCTGGTGATCGTTCCGGCGGAGGGCTGAGATGGCTGTCATCGCGTTCTGCGGCGCCAGCGGCGGTCCCGGCGCCACCACCACCGCGCTCGCGGCCCTGCTGACGTGGCCGCTGGCCGGCGGACGGCGGGTCGTGCTGGCCGAGTGCGACCCCGACGGCGGGTCGGTGGCCGCCGGCTACCTCGAGTCGAGGGTCTTCGGCGACCGCGGCCTGCACCACCTGCAGATCGCCGACCGGCGCGGCCACCTCGAAGAGGTGTTCTGGCAGCAGCTGTTGAACCTGTCCGAACCGGAGGCCGACGCCAACCGGCTGCTGCTCCCCGGACTGATCAGCCCCGCCCAGGCGGCCGGCCTGCACCAGACCTGGCCCCGGCTCAGCCAGCTGTTCAGCGACCTCGAACAGCGCGAGAGCGGCTACGACATCCTCGTCGACCTCGGCCGCTCCGGGGCCGCGGGCGCGGCCAGCGCCCTGGCCCGCAGCGCGGATCTGACCGCCGTCGTCGTCCGCGGCACGCTGCGGGCCGCCCACGCGGCCAAACCGCGGGTGGAAGCCCTGCGTGCCGCGCTGCAGATGCACGGACGTGACAGCAGCCGCATCGGGCTCGTCGTGGTCGGAGAAGGCCCGTTCCGCCCCCGCGATCTCGCCGAGGAACTCCAGCTGCCGATCTTCGCGGAGCTGCCCTTCGACGAGAAGACCGCCCGCGTCCTCACCCACGGCGGCGATGGCGGCCGGGGCTTCGGCGGTACGCCGCTGATGCGCAAGGCCGCGGAGATGTCCCGCACCCTCCAGACCCTCGCTGTACAGGAGCAACTGCGGCTGAATGCCCCGGCGGAGCACCGCCCCACCACCCTGTTGCGCCGTCTGAAGACGGGAGCCGCTCATGACGCGAGGTAGGCCGCTCTTCCCCGGGCCCGACTCTTCCGGCCCGGGGAAGTTCCAGCCCCTTCCACCGGCCGCCGCACCGCGCGCCGAGGGTTCCGGCAGCCCTGCCCCCGGCACGGCGGCGCTGCCGGGCGCGCCCTCGGCCGCCGGCCGCGCGGCCCTGTGGGAGTGGGGCACCGTGCGCGCCCTGCGCGACGAGCTCAGCTCGCTGATGGCGCCGGAGTACCAGGCATACAAGGAGTCGGCCGGCAAGGAGATGACGGCCGAGGAGGCCGAGCAGCGCGGCTGGGAGATCATCCAGGACCTCGTGGCCCGCTGGGCGGCCGATTTCTCCGCATCTCGGCAGATCTCTCCGACCTCCGCCGATGAGACCGGCCTGGCGCAGGCCGTCTTCGACCTGCAGTTCGCGCACGGCCGTCTCCAGCCCTACCTGGACGACGACCAGGTCGAGAACATCCTGATCAACGGCTGCGACAACGTGTGGGTGGATTACGCGAGCCAGCCCAACCGCAGGGTCGCGCCGATCGCCGAGTCCGACGAGGAACTCGTCGAGCTGCTGCAGATGCTCGCCCGGCGCCACGGTGCTGGTGAGCGGAGCCTGTCCAAGGCCTCTCCCACCCTGGCCCTGCGGCTGTCGGACACCTCGCGTCTGCAGGCCATGATCGAGGTCACGCCCCGTCCGTACGTCGTGATCCGCAAGCAGCGGGTGCGCGACGCCAGCCTGGAAAAGCTCGTGGAGTTCGGCACCATCGACGCGAGCCTGATGCACTTCCTCAAGGCTGCGATGGCCGCCCGCAAGAACATCATGATCAGCGGCACGCAGGGCGTGGGGAAGACCACCATGCTCATCGCGCTCGCCCGGGAGATCGACCCCCAGGAGCGGGTCGGCACCCTGGAAACCGAATTCGAACTCTTCCTCCACGAGGTCGGGCACCTGGAGCAGGTCGTGCCCATGGAGGCCCGCGAGGGCAACGGCGAGCGGGTCGACGGACGGGATGCCGGCGAGATCGAGCTCGCCGACCTGATCGCGCCGTCGCTTCGCATGATGCTGCGCCGCATGATCGTCGGCGAGGTCCGGTCGCGGGAGATCGTGCCGATGCTGCAGGCCATGAGCGCCGGCGAGGGCGGCTCGATGTGCACCATCCACGTCAAGCGCGCCGACGCGGTGTTCGCCCGCATCGCCCAGCTGTGCATCCAGCACGGCGGCGGCATGACGCAGGAACTCGCCTACCTCACCTCTGGCATGGCGCTCGACTTCGTCGTGCACATCCACATGGACGACCGCACCGAACACGGCGGGACCAAGGAGCGGTTCGTCCACCAGGTCCTGGAAGTCACCGGCGAGTTCAGCGAGTTGAGCGGAGCCCCGGCGTTCAACCGGATCTTCACCCCCGGCCCCGACGGCCGGGCCGTGCCCACGGGCACCCAGCCCGCTTGCCTCGACGACCTGCTCCGCGCCGGCTTCAACCCGGAGTGGCTGTCCACGTACCAGAACGTCGGGACCTGGATGTCCCGCCCGAGCGGCAAGGTGGCCTGACCATGGGGATGCTGATCGCCGGATTCGTCACGGCGGGCATGGTGGCTGGCCTGCTGCTGGTCTTCGCCGGATTCCGCGGCTCCGCCGCCCCGGCCTCCGCCCGCCCGGTGAAAGTCCGCCAGGCCCGGCCGCCCAGGGCCCGCCGCATGCTGCGCCTGCAGATCGGCGGCGCGGCCGCGGGCGCCATGCTGATCTGGGCCGTCACCGGGTGGCTGCCCTCCGCGCTGCTCATGGCCCTCACCGTCTTCTTCCTGCCGTGGCTGCTGAACCCCAACAAGAGCGCGACCGAGCAGATCGAGCGCCTCGAAGCGCTCGCCCAGTGGACCAAGCGCCTGTCCGACCTGGTGAAGACCGGCATCGGGATCGAGGACGCGATCGCCACCTCGGTGCGTACCGCGCCCAAGCCGATCGAGCGGGAGGTCGCCGACCTTGCCGTGCGGCTGCACTCGCGGATGGAGCCGCGCGAGGCCCTGACCGCGTTCGCCAGGGCCCTGGGCGACCCGCGGGCCGACCTGGTCGCCGCCGCGCTCCTCCTGCGCATCCGCGACCGCGGCCCCGGCCTTGCCGACGTCCTGTCCGACCTGGGCAACCGCACCAAGGACATCGTCCGGCGCCGCCGCGACACCGAGGCCTACCGGGCCAAGCACCGCACCACGGTCCGCTGGATCTGTGCCATCACCGTCGTCGTCGTCATCGCCACCTCCTTCAACAAGGAGCAGGTCGAGCCGTACGGAACACCCCTGGGGATGATCGTCATGCTGGTCCTGATGGCCGCCGTGGTCGCCTTGTTCTGGTGGATGAACCGGCTCGGCGCCACCGTCACGCTGCCCGGCTTCATGGGCAACAGCGCTCCCGCCTCACCCGCGGCCAAGCCGGCCGAGCAGATGGAGGGGGTCCGATGACACCGCTCGCTCTGGCCCTGCTCATCGGTGCCGGCATGGGCGCCGGCCTGTTCCTGCTCGTGCGCGAGCTCTTCCCCTCCGGGCCCGCCCTGGGCCCCGCCCTGGAGCGCCTGCACGGCACCGCCGCCGCTCCCCGGTCCCACAAGACCGACGACGAACCCCCTGCCCTGACGCGCGCCGGGGACGCGGTCGCCGAGCGCGTGCGCCACTGGCCGGGCATCACCATCCCGGTCAAGAACCTGAACCTGGTCGGCGAATCGGTCGGGGAGCTGTTCGGGGCGAAGCTGCTGCACTTCGCCGTCGGGCTGCTGCTGCCCTCCCTGTTCACGCTGATCGTCGCGATGGCCGGCGTCCAGTTCCCGATCGTCCTGTCCGGTCTCGTCGGCCTGCTGGCCGGCGCGGGGATGTGGTTCGTGCCCGACGCCCAGCTCGCCAAGCGCGCCGCCCGCGCCCGCGCCGAGGCCACGCAGGCGGTCATGGCGTACGCCGAACTCGCCGCGATGGAGCGGGTCTCCAGCGCCGGCGCCCAGGACACCCTGGAACGGCCCGCCGAGGTCGGCAGCGGCTGGGTCTTCCAGCGCATCCAGGCCGCCCTGCTGCGTGCCCGCCTCGACCGTGCCCCCGCCTGGGAGGCACTGCGCCAGATCTCCGACGAACTCGACGTGCCGGCCGCCGCCGACATCGCCGACATCGTCAGCAGCGCCGGCACCGACGGCGCCGCCATCTACGCCACGCTGCGCAGCCGCGCCGAAAGCCTCGCCGACGAACAGGCCGCCGATGACCAGGCCCGCGCCAACGCCGCCTCCGAAAGCCTCGTAGTGCCCGTGACCCTGCTGTCCATGGTGCTGCTCGTGTTCTTCGGGTTCCCGGCCGTGGCGCGCATCTTCTCCGTCTGAACAGCACCCAAGGGAGCACCACCGTGAACGACCTGAACCTGCGCATAGCCGCCACCGCCCACGCCGCCGTGCTCCGACTGACCGCGCTCGTCCACGGCCACCTGGACACACTGCGCGAGGAGGACGACCGGGGCGACAACAACATCTCGATGATCATGTGGATCGTGGGGGTCGTGGCCTTCGCCGCCATCGCCATCGCCGCGTTCAAGGTCCTGGGCCAGAACAAGCTCGATGGCATGAAGGGCCTGTGATGCGCTGCCCCGACTGGGCCCGCCGCCTGGGAAGACGGCTGCGCGAGGACGACGGAGACGCGTCGCTGGAGATGCTGATGTGCTTTCCCGCCGCCCTCCTGCTCGTCTTCCTGGTGGTGGACGCCTGCAACATCTACTTCGCCAAGACCGCGGCGACCACCGCCGCCCGCGAGGCGATCGCCGGCGCCCGCGGTTACGGCAGCACCCCCGGCGAGGGCGTCCAGCGGGCCGACGCGGTCTTCGACCGCGTCGGCTCCACGTTGCTCGCCCCCCGGGTGAGCGCCCACAGCAGCGCCGAACGCATCGAGTACACCGTGACCGGCAAGGCCCAGTCCGTGCTCGGCCTGAACATCACCGTGACCGAGCACGCCAGCGGCCCGGTGGAAAGGTGGTCCAACCCGTGACCCTGCCCGCGCGCTGGAACCCGGACGACGACGAGGGCCGCATCGCGGTCGAGTTCGTCATGTGGGTGCCGGCCGTCCTGCTGTTCTTCGCGCTGGCCATGGTCGCCGGGCGCGTCATCACCGCGAGCAACGCGGTCGACGCCGCGGCCGCCGACGCCGCCCGCGAGGCCTCCCTCGCACGCACCGCAAACGAGGCCTACCCGCGAGCCAAGGCGGCGGCCCAGTCGGCGTTCGACGACAGCAAACTGCACTGCGCGAGCACGTCGGTCACCGTGGACACCTCCGGCTTCTCCGCACCGCTGGGCCAGTACGGGGCGGTCACCGCGCGCGTCCGCTGCACCGTCTCGCTCGCCGACCTGGGCGCCGGGTTCGGATCCAAGACCGTCGAGTCGTCCTTCACCTCCGTCATCGACAGGTACCGGCAGCGATGAACCCACTGACGCGTCTTCGCACGCTCCTCACCCCGCTGCGCGACGACCGCGGCTCCCTGTCCCTGTGGTGGATCCTCATGGTGATCCCCTTGCTGATCATGCTCGGGATCACCTACGACCTGGGCGGCAAGCTCCGCGACATCGAGCACGCCGACGCGATCGCCGCCGAAGCCGCCCGGGCCGGCGCGCAGGCCATCGACCCCGCGCAGGCCGTACCGGGCGACGCCGTCGTCCTCGATCCGGCCCAGGCCGCGGCCGAGGCCCGCCGCTACCTGACGGCCGCCGGAGTGGACGGCACCGTCACCGTCGACGGCAACGGCACCACCATCACCGTCGACGTCACCACCCGGCGCCCCACCGTCTTCCTGCAGGTCATCGGCCAGCCCTCGCTGGACGTCGAAGGCCACGCCTCCGCCGAGCTGCTCCACGGCGTCGGCGCTCCTGAGGAGTGAATCCCGCCATGACACCCCGCCGCTCCCGCCGCCCCGCCGTCAACCTCCTGCGCGGCTTGGCCAGCCTCCTGATCCTGCTCGCGCTGCTGGCCGGGCTGCCCGCACTGCTGTGGTTCCTCACCGGCGTGCTGCTGCCCCACGGGGTCTCCCTGGACGAGGTCACCACGCTGCTGACCTCCCGTAACCTCGGCGCACCGTTCTTCGCCGTCGTCATGGCCGGCGGATGGATCGGCTGGGCCGTCTTCGCCGTGTGCACCGTGCTGGAGATCCCCGCCCAGCTGCGCGGCCGGCCGAGCCTGTCCATGCCGTCGATGGGCGTCCAGCGTCTGGCCGCCACCCTCGTCGGCGGGGTACTGCTCCTGCTGCCCGCCGGCACCGCCATGGCCGCCCCCTCCCACGCGGCCCCCGCGCACGCCCCCACCCACGTCTCCGCGGCCGCGGCGCCGCAGGCCGCACCCGCCAGCGCACCCCGCTCCGCGCCCGCGGCGGCGACCACCACCCACTACACCGTCCAGCCCCGCGACAGCCTTAGCAAGATCGCGCAGCAGGAACTCGGCGACGCCGCGCGCTGGACAGAGATCGCCCAGGCCAACGACGGGCACACCATGACCGACGGCACGAAGTTCTCCGCCCGCGGCGTCCTCCAGCCGGGCTGGAAACTGTCCATGCCCAAGGACTGGAAGCAGCAGGACCAGACTGCGGAGCCCTCCGGCGCCCGCCACAGCGAGCACACGGTGCGCTCCGGCGAGAACCTGTCGACGATCGCCGAAGACGAACTCGGCGACGCCGGCGACTACATGGACATCGCCCGCCTCAACCAGGGCAAGAAGCAGGACGACGGCCGCACATTCACTGACCCGGACGAGATCTACCCCGGGTGGAAGCTCGTCCTGCCCGGCGCCGCCTCCGCGCCTTCCCAGGACAAGCCCGCCGACGAGCACCCCAGCGCCGATCAGGACTCCTCCACGGGCAAGGACACCGGTGAGAAGGAGACGTCGCCCACCGCTCCGCCCCAGAAGCCCGACACCCCTGACCGTGATGCCGCCGGCTCCGACACCAACCGGGACCCCATGCCCTCTGCCTCCGAGCCGTCCGCGCCCGCCACCCCCGCGCCCGAACGCTCCTCCCCGGCGGCCCCCGACCAGCACACGCCTGCGGCCGAGACCGCCGGCGAGGACGACGGCCCGAGCGTCGCCGTCACCGCGGCCGCGGTCACGAGCCTGTTCGCGGCGGCCGTACTGGCCGTGCTCGGCGCGCGCCGCGCCCACCAGCAGCGCCGCCGTCGCCACAAGCGGCGTATCCCGATGCCCGACGAGAACACGGCCAGCGCCGACCTCGAGCAGGAGATGCGCAACAACGCCTCTGCCGACGGACTCGACCTGCTGCACCAGGCCCTGCGTGCCCTGGCGGCCAACTGCGCCCGCACCGGCCGGCCTCTGCCCGAGATCGAAGCGGCCCGGCTCGATGCGCGTGGACTCGAAGTTCACCTCTCGGCACCGGCCCCGGCCCTCGCCCCCTTCACCGAGAGCGAGTCCAACCCGGCGGTGTGGTGGTGCCCCGGCCGCGGCGCGGCACTGCTGTCCTCCGACGAGGCCCGCGACACCAACGCCCCCTACCCGGCCCTGGTCAGCATCGGCGAGACACCCGACGGCGACCCTGTCCTGATCAACCTCGAGACCATCGGCCTGCTCCAGCTGCACGGCAGCACGCAGGACGTGACCGCGGTCATGCTCGGGATGGCGGTGGAACTCGCCTCCTCCGCGCTCACCGACGACACCTCCCTGCAGCTGTCCGGCCTCGGCGCCGAACTCCAGGACGTCTTCCCCGCCCGTGTCCAGCATCATCCGGCGCTCAGCTCCGCCCTGGACGAAGTGCGCGCGCACGACGCCCTCCAGCGCGGCGCCCTGGACGCAGCCGGCGCCGACAGCCTCCTTGCCGCACGCCTTGGCGCCGACGGCGGCGACACCTGGATCCCCCAGGTCCTCATGTGCCCGAACGTGCCGACCGAACAGCACGCCGAGGACCTGGCCGACCTGCTCTCCTCCCGGCCCCGCACCGCGCTCGCCGTGATCACCGCCGCCGACGGGGCTCTCCAGCTGCCGGGCACCTGGCTCGTGCCCGCCGCACCCGGCGCCGAAGTCGAACTCCCGGGCCTAGACCTGACCGTCACGTTGCAGCGCCTGGAGGCCGAGGCGTACGCGCCGCTGCTGGACCTGCTGTCGACGGCCAACCGCACCGACGACGTCCCCGCACCGCCGTGGACCGCGGAACCCGACGCCGCATCTCACCTCGACCTCTGGGACGACGACGGCTCGGCGCTCGCCCCGCAGGCAACCGGCAGCCAGCCGGCACCCGTCCAGGTCCACGTCACCACGACGTCCGCGAGCGACTCCGCCGTGGCTCTCCCCGACTTCAGCGCTCTCGCCCCGGCAACAACCGGCACCGCGCCCGAAGCCGGACTGGAGGCCCACCCGGAATCGGACTTCGACAGTGGTCTGTCGCCGGAAGCCGCCGGATACGGCCCGCAGGACGGGCCCGAATTCCCGGTGGAACAGTCCCCGGAGGCCGAACTGCCGCCGACGGACACGCCGGTCGACGATGAAGACCCAGCCTCCACGGCGTACCCGCCGTACACCGACGGGCCGGAGCCGTGGGCGCCGGACGAGGACAGCGCCCTGAGCCCTGCCGTCAGCAACGCCCCTTCCGTCCCCGCAGACCTCGACGAGCCGGCCGCCCCTCACGATCCTGACAACGGATCCACGGCGGACTTCGACGACGTCTTCGCCGAAGTTCTCAGCGAGCAGCGCGACCGTTCCCCGTTCGATGTGCCTGAAGACCTCGGCGCCGACGATGACAGCCCGGTCGGTCCGGCACCCGACGCCGGCGCCGACGGCCTCGCCGACGACACGGACGCCGGCCCCGAGCCGGCATCCGAGGCCGCCCCGAAGGTGCAGGCACCCGAGCCGCTCCTCGCCCGGGTCACCGCCGTCACCTCCAGCGTTCTCGCGGCCCTGAACACACCGCCCGACCCGCCGGCCGCTCCGCAGATCCGCGTCCTGGGCCCGGTCGACGTGGTCGGTGCCCTGGGCCGCGTCGAGTCCAACCGCCGCAACTCCCTCACCGAGATCGCGGCGTGGCTGGTGCTGCACCCCGGCCGCAACCGCCACGAGCTCGACGAAGCGGTCTGGCCCGGCCAGCGCGTGTACGCAGGCACCCGCAACACCGCCATCAGCAAGCTGCGGACCTGGCTCGGGCGCGACCCGCGCCTGGCCGCAGACGCCCCCGACAGCTCCTACCTGCCGCCCATCAACAACGGCGTCTACGCCTTCAACCAGGACGTCACCGCCGACTGGCACCAGTTCAAAGACCTCTACCTCAGGGGCATGCACCACCAGGGCGAGGACGCCGACACCGCCCTCGCCCACGCCCTCGCCCTGGTCCGCGGCCGCCCTTTCGCCGACATCGACCAGAGCCGCTACGTATGGGCCGAACACGACATCCAGGAGATGATCTCCGCCACCGTCGACGTCGCCCACGAACTCGCCGCACGCCGGATGGCTGTCCGTGACTTCCGGGCCGCGGCGAACGCCGCATCCGTCGGACTCACCTGCGACATCCAGGCCGAACTGCTCTACCGCGACCTCTTCCAGATCTACAGCGCGACCGGCGACCGGGCCGGACTCGAGCGCACCGCCCACCAGCTCAACAGGATCTCCACCGAGACCGGGCTCGACAGCTCGCCCGAGACCGTGGCCCTCCTCAACACGCTGCTGGCCGCCAACTCGCTGGGGGCCGCAAGTGCGTGAGAAACGACCTACTCACCAGGCTGCGAGAGCACGGACCAGCTTCAGAAAAGAGGCCTGTTGATCGCCTCTTGTACGTTGGTCCTCGCCGTGATCTCGGCGGTCACAGCCCGCATCTGGCTACTACCTCGGCTGTTCTGAGCGGCCCGCCCGCCTTGTCCGCGCCCCGAGTAGGAGAGACCTGTGCCCCCTGGTGCTGCGCCGCTCGCCGCAGAGGCCGCCTGGCTCGTCCTCGCCGGCCTCGCCGTCGAACGGACCATGCTGCTCGCAGCCGCAGCACAGCGGCGTCCTTACCTGGTTGTTCAACCCCGGTCGATGCTGGGCTGGATGATGGTCCTGGGCGGCGCGCTCGTGCTCTACAGCGTGCTGCTGATGACCGGGCTGATACCGCAGGCCGACTCACCGCTCGTACGGATCGTGATGCAGCCGCTGTGGCTGGCCGGAGTGGTTCTCGCCGTCCGCCGAGGCCGGCTCAGCCAGCAACGCGCGTGGGCCGACCGGATGCTCACCGACTTCCTCTCTCCCCTGATGACCCAGTTCACCGCGCTGCACCGGCGTACCGCCGGCGCCGACGATCGCGCGGCCCTGCTCGTCCAGGCACGAGAAGCCCTGCGTCGCCGCCGCGGCCGAGACGCCCTCAAGGCGCTCGACGAGCTGCTCGCCGCCATGGCCCCGGACCAGCGCAGCCACGAGGAATGGTCCGAACTGCGGCGCCGCACAACCCACATGCGTGCTGTGTTCGGGATCGGGCCGGCGAATGACGACACGACATCCGAGCATCCGAGTCACGACGGCCTTGGAACCGGGAAAGGTGGAGAAGGTTGAACCTGCGTCTGTGGCCAGCCGCGAAGCGTTCCGCCGTTGCCTTGGAGGAGGGACAGCGCATCCTCATCGGGCCGGTCACTCTCGGGAAGGCAAACCTGCCGCCCGACTCCGACGTTCGGCTGTTCGTCAATCAGCTGAAGCGAGCCCTCCACACGATCGAGTGCCGAGAGCTGGGTTCGGCAGCGACCGAAGTGCGGTTCGGCCCGTTCGCGGACACATATGAAGGACACCGTGTCCTGTGGATCGAGGCGGACCGGCTCCTCGCCCAGTACCCAGCGCATGAAGAGCTCCATGAGCTGCTCCGAGCCGTTCGTGAGCGCGGGCCGGCGGTGAATGTCACCCTGAGCTATCCACAAAGGGGAGCCCCGAATGACCGCCGGGCGCCACGATGACCGCCCAAAAGGCCACGGACTGCCACACGCCGAGGGCGCGTCGTTACCCTCGGGGCATGAGTCATCAACCGCCGCCCCAGCCTGGTGGGAGGCCTGAAGCCTGGACTGCCACCGACCGCTTCTCCCCGGAGCAGGCGAACGCGCTCGCGCAGAAAGTCGAGATCGCCCAGAGCGCACGGAGTGCGTACATCGCCGCGCACGTCGTCTCAGACGCGACCGCTGAGCAGCAGATCCGGCAACTCCTCGCGCGTATCCTCCAGACCGGCAGGCTCGCCCTTAAACAGTCGGGGTGCCGTGCCCGCAGTCACAAGGCCGACGGTGAGGG
This sequence comes from Streptomyces sp. NBC_01454, assembly GCF_036227565.1. Classification (NCBI taxonomy): domain Bacteria; kingdom Bacillati; phylum Actinomycetota; class Actinomycetes; order Kitasatosporales; family Streptomycetaceae; genus Streptomyces; species Streptomyces sp. NBC_01454. The sequence goes on along the minus strand of NZ_CP109462.1, from coordinate 270,377 downwards.
AGATGACTCGTACACCTTCATCCTGGACCGCGGGTGCCGACGAGTCATCAAGTACTCCGGACCGCCAACCTCCTGGTTCGACAAGGAGATCCACGTCCCGGTCGGTGACCTGCTCGCGATGTTGGACGAACGACGCCGCAAGGAACTCGAAGCCGAGCGCCGAAAGGAACACCAGCGAGAGGCGCAGGAGCAGCGGCAGGAGGCGCACGAGCAGCGCATGCGCACGCAACGCGCGGAGGCGGAGGCCCGTCGTGCCGCGGCGATCCCCGCACCAGCCTGGCCCCTGCTTCCCGCTGGTCAGGCATACGACGAGAATGGTCAGTCCGTTCCTCTGCCGACCCCCCGGCGCCCCATCAGGGACGAGAGCACCATCCGTCGCGTTGGCCGCCGCTCCTACGTCCTGTGTCACGCAGACGCCCTCAACTCGCCATTTTTCCGGAACGTTGCTCCGGAAAAGCGACACGAGGCGATCCGCAAGGTCGTCGACAAGCTGCTGCGGGCCCCGACCAAAGGTCAGGTGGTCCTCGGCCCGGAGTGCATCACCGTCACCGGGCAGAAGGTGACCTTCACGCTGACGCCTGACTGTGCCATGGTCCGCAGCCTCAACCCACCGCGGCCGGGCAACAATGAGCCGGCCAGCTATCGAGCTGACCGTTGGAAGATGCCCCGGTCCAAGGAGAGGGAGTGACCATGACTCGATGCGATGTTTGCCCAGCGGGGACTCTCCGATGGCGAGCGTCGTGGGGGTCGAGGAGTCTCTCATTCTGGCGCGGGACAGCGGACTCACTCGCCTGGTGAAGCCGCCGAGGATCCGGCTCCCCTATGGAGCCTCGCTTGCGGCTCCGGAGGTCCTGGGCGGCAGCGCCACCGGCTTCACCGGCCGCGGAAAGCCCGTCCGCGCAGACGCGTCCGGCGGCCGAAACCGTTGATGTCAACGTTTCCGGAGCGCCTTGTTTTCGCTGGTCGAGGCCCTTCACGCTGTGTTCCGTGACCGCACAACGACAGGAATCGCGTCCGCTCCACCCCGACGTACGCAAGCGCCGTAGCGCCGCCGTGCTCGCCATGGCCGCCGCGCTCGAACACCGTCCTACGCCCACTACCCCTGACCAGCGGGCGTTCCTGGTGTGCCTGGCCGATCTCGCCCGGATCTGCCTGCCGAACGGCCCGACCAGCACGCCCAGCGACGATGACCTGCGAGTCCTCGCCTTCGCCGGGATGATGAGCCAGTCCAACGACCACGGCTACCGCGAGACCGACGAGATCTTCGACGGCGAACTCCTGATCGACGGCGCCTACTACCAGATCCCGGACAGCCGCCGCGGCCCCTACGCCGGGGCCCCGGAAGATCCCGAGACCAATCCGCGGCGGCTGGTCGCGCGTATGGTGCTGCGCATCCTGCAGCAGGTGACCGGCGAGGAGAAGCACCTGACGGCCGCCCGTGACCTGCTCACCTGGGCCGTGGACGCGCCGCCCCTGGCCCGCGAGTTGATGACACGTCGGGTTCGTGCGGGAAAGAGCCGCTCCGAGATCGCCGCCACCGCCAACGTGTCGTCCGTGAGCACGGTGAGCAACTGGGAGTCAGGGCGTACGATCCCCCACCGTCACGACTGGCCCGGACTGTGCGACGCCTACGGCTTCACGCAAGAGGAGTTCGTACGATTCCTCGACCGCACCGGACCGCCCGAGCGCCGTGGCGCACCCTCCCGCGAACCCGCCGAACCCGACCCTGGTGCTGCCTCCGACCGGGTCGACGTACCGCATGACGACTGCGATGTGCAGAAGCGCCGGGTCACCCAGGAGGCACCCCGGCTGGGTGCGTACCCCGTCTGGCAGGACGACGTCGACGGCCTGCCCGGAATCGGGGGATGGTTCATCGACATCCTCCAGGACGAGGACGACACCGATGACGCTGGCGCCCGGCGCCGGCGGTCGGGTCCCAGCACGATCCCCAGGTCCGCCCCCGAATCCGGAAGCGTGCTCGGGCCGGTGTCACTGTCGGCGCTCATGCACCGGTCGGACTGGGCGATGTTCCTCCTTGAGACGAGCGGTCCGCTCGGCGATCACGCGACCCGGCAGGTCGCGGCGCGTCAACGGGGTACTCGTCCCGACGGTCAGGCCGTCGCAGCGGCCCTGGAAACAGCCGCGGAGCTGGGTTTTGCCTACCAGCACGCCCGCCTGCTGCACTCGCTCGGCCAAGAGCCCCCTTCGTCGGACCTGGAGGCCGCGGCCGAGCGGGGTGTCGCCGATGCGCTGTCGAAAGTCGCGGTGCTCACCGTCATCTTCAGCCGCTGAGGCAGCCATGCGGTTGTTCCTGACCACGTCCGGAGCTGCAGGCACGCCACGCTGGCGCCGGGCGTCCGGCTGTCGCCCGCACGCGGCGCCGCTGCCCGACTCGGCGTGGAAGACTGAACCGGTCGCCGCCCTACCGCCCCGGGCGGGACGGGGTGGAGAGACGAATTGAGCAGGCCCGAAGACACCGACGCGTTCAGTGCCTACGCCGAGGACGCCCAGTACTACGAGCTCCCGGAAGAGGACCTGGACAGATCACTGCCCGCGTTCTCCCGTGGTCTTCTGACGGCGGCCGGCCGCATGCTCGCCACCCTCGCCTACCGTGACGCCGCCACCTACGGAGACCGGTCCTTCGATCGCTCCGCCCCGAAGGCAACCGGCACCGTTCTGCACCTGGCGCCCGAAGCCTGCGACACCCGCGACCGCGCCTTCCGGGCCGGGGCGGCCCGCGCCTTCCACGATCTGGCCGAGGATCTCGACGCCGGAAAGGCCCCGCTGCCGCGCTGTGCGGCGGAGGACTGGGCCCTCGCTCAGATGCTCACCCTGGCATCACGCGCGTGCGCGGCCACCGACGGGGAACTTCGCGCCCTGGGCGTCCCCCTGCCCGAGGAGCGCAAGGAGGGTTCGTACCGTCCACCGTACTGGGAGGACGCCTGGCAGTTCATCGTCGAGGGCGCGAAGTACTCCATCCCCGAAGCCCAGCCCGCGGACACCGGTGAGGACGCGGAGGACATCGAGGACGAGACGGTTCCCGAGCCCGAGGGAGGCTGGGACGGGCCCGACTACTGGTTCTCGCCCTACTCCATCACCACGCCCCGCGACCCGCACCGTGGGCATCCCGCATGGGCGCAGGCCCACCTCGACGGCGCACCCCTGGTCCCTGTCGGCCCGCTGTCCGCCGAACGCAGCGCCGAGCTCTTGCGGCTCGGGTCCCGGACCACGGCGTGGGACGCCTACGAGGGCCAAGCGGAGTACGAGGAGCTCGCCGAGGTCCTCACCCCGCAGGCGGCCCAGGTCCTGGCGGTGGCCGCCGGCATCGTCGCCGAGCGCGGCTACCACGACCTCCTCCACTACGGTGACCGCGTCTTCGACCGGCCATCCGAGGAAGACGAATGGCGGCTCCACGACTCGTTCCTGCTGGAGCTGCCCCGGATCTGCGACGGACAGGGAGCCAGCTGGCGCCTGGCCATGGTCCGCGCGCTCGACGACCTCGCCGACGACCTGCGGGCCGGCCGCGCACCCCTGCCGCGCTGCACCGCCGAGGAACTCGCCTTCCACCTGATGCTGCGCGAAGCCGAAGTGCTGTTCGACTTCCTCGAAGACGACGAGGACTTCGCCGAGGGCTACGGGCTCCCGCCAGCCGAGGAGTTCACCGCCCGGCACCGGCAGTTCGGCCTCTGGCGCGAGGCCTTCCTCCAGGACGAGGACGTGCTGTTCCACTACGACGAGGGCCTCGCTCACGTCGCAGCCGATCCCGACCATCCCGCCAGCCAGCAGCTGGGCACCGGAGACCTGCGCCCCAACGCCTGGTTCGTCACCTTCGGCAATCTGCGGGCCCGCGACGCGGCCCGCGGCTTCAATCCGGACGTCCTTGACCAGCTGCGCACCGCCGACCCGGACGCGTTCTTCGCGAGCACCCCCGCCCTGACCGCCACCGTGCCCGAAAGCCCCTCCACCGCACCGGACTTGCGCGACGAGTTCGAGACCTTCATCGGCTATGCGCAGCGGCGTTTCTTCGACGAACCCACCGCGGTAGCCATGGCCGCCAGCCTCGACCGGCTTCTCACCCTTCTCCTGGCGACCCCCGTTCTCGGTCTCGACGTATGGCCGCGTCACGACCGAGCTCAGGCCGAGCAGGCCGGACCGCTTCTGGTCGACCGCGACTTCTGCCTTGCCGGCCGCACCCACGTCTGGAGGCTGCACGCGGACCAGAATGAGCGTCACGCCCGCACCTGGGCCCTGAAGCTCCTCGACGACTGCTCCGCCTACGCGCTGCGGGCCCTCGCGGCCCCGGTCCCGTCCTACCTGGCGCACCGCGAGCCCGCGCGCCCCGCGCCCGACCCGCAGTTGCCCGGCAAGATCACCGCGCGGCTGAACGAACTCGCCGAGCCGGACACCGCACGCGGCACCCTGCGCCACCAGCTGGCCGCACACAAGATGACCTGCGCCGACCTGGCCGACGCGGCGATCCTGCCCGAGACACTGGTCGCCGCATGGCTCGACGGCACGGGCACCATCTCGCCCGCCCAGCTCGTCCGCTGCGCCCCGGTGCTGCAGATGCCCGAAGACGTGCTTCTCGCATGCCTTGGCAGCGGCCGTGACCGCTACTACTGGCCGCTGCCCCAGGCCGATCCGGATCAGATCGCAACCGGCACCTGAAGCAGAAGCGCATGCTGCGCCGCGCCCCGCAGCGGTGCGGCAGGGGCGCCGCCGTACGGTCGCTCGCAGCGCCTCCGTCACGGCCGCCGGACGGCCTACCTGGTCAGGGCGGCGACGGCGGCGCGGAACTCCTGGGTCTGCAGAGCGACCGTACGGCGCTGGGCGGGCGGTTCGCCGTCCTCACCCCAGACCCGGTGCAGGGCTGCCATCAACCGCTCGTTCATGTCGTCGTTCACTGCCTTCGCGAACTCCTCGGGTGCTTCGCGCAGATCCTGGATCACGACGATCGTGCCGTGCCGGGTGCCGATCATCCCGAGCGTGTTCACCTTCCAGCCGAGCGTGCGCGCGGCCTTGCGCATCGCGGCCCGGATCAGCTCCACTCCACCCAGCCCGACCGCTTCCTCATCGTCCAGGTTCATCTGGTACCCGCCGCCGTACCCGCCGCCGCCGTCGGGGCAGCTGCGCTGGAGCAGCGGCATCAGGACCTCGGCCATGGCGACGCAGCGGGGATCTTTCGCGAAGGACGGCACACCGCCAGCGTAGGCCCTCACCCGAGCGGTGTGTGGCGGACACGAGACGGGCCGCTCCAGCCGGCGATAGCCGCAGGCCAGGGCGGCTCTGCATGATCAAGGGATGTTCGCTAAGTTCCGCCGACGTCGTCACTCCGCTCCCGCCGCCGAGCCCGCTCCTCCCACGTCCGAAGGGCAGGCCAAGGCGCCGGTCGCGGACCGCGAGATGCTTGCCCGCACCTCGGCGAACCAGGCTGGCTCGGATGCGTCCGTAGCGGCGAGGTGCGGGCGGGTGGGTGCCGGGAATTTTCCCCGAAGCAGCTGGGTGCACCGACGGCTCCGAAGCGTCACCGCCGAAACGTCACCGAGGCGGACCGGTCGACGAATCGGGCACTTGGTCCAGCGGGAACGGATCTCCGACAGGATGGGAGACGCTCCCGGCAGCGGGGTGAATAACCACTGCTCGCAGAGTTCGGTCGGTGCACAACGTGCTGGACCACGCGGACTGGCGGCCGGGCGGGCGATAGGATCGGGGCTGCGTCTGTCACCGGGCGTGCCGTGTCCGGACCCACCTCCGGGCTGTGGTGAATCCAGCTGCCGCTGGGAGCGTGATGCAGTGGTGACCGTTGGCGCTCCCGCCTTTCTTTGACCGCCCTGTATGCACTCCGGCGCCGGTCGTGGTGGGACGGCCCGGGCCGGAATGTGCAGGAGCCGTCGTGTCGCCGAAGAACAGCACGAACATCAGCAACCGCCAGGACATCGCCAGGGCTCTCAACGCCGAGACGCGGATGGGGTACCAGCGTGCCCTGGAGCGCGTAGTCGACGCCGCCGAGAAGGGCCTTCTCCCAGCCGTGCTGGACGCGGCCGGCCGTGCGGAGGCCGTCCGGATCCTCTCCGCCCCGACCGGACCCCAGCCGGCCGACCGCAAAGCTGCGCGCATCACCCAGGGGGTCGGCGAGGCCGCCCCCGTCGCTTCGCCGGCCTTCCCGCTATGGGACGGAGCAGCTGTGACGTGGCCGGACGCCGGGACTCTGGGCAGCACCGCTCCCTCGAACCACTACGTGGCCGCGGTCCGCGACCGGCTGCGCCAGGACATGGCGAAGTTCCTGATCGACCGCGCCGGAGCCCGGCGCGCCGATGCGGACCACTGCTGGGAGCTTGGTCACTGGATCCCGTCGGACCACGCCGCTCACGCCGTCCGCCAGGCCCAGCAGTACCTCGGCGACAGGGGATGGACGCAGGTCCGCATCCTGTGGGCCCGGCCCGGTGCGCCGTTCGCCGAGCCCGAGTGGATCAACGTCGACGTCACCAGCGTGCACCCGCGCAGCGCCGGCCTGCGGGACCTGCCCTGGCTGAGCGCGTACGACGGCCGGGACCACTTCGCGCTGATGCTGGCCGACATCGCCGCCCTCAGCCTGCCTGGTGACGACGACGAGACCGCCCCCGTCGATCCCGACGACCGGGCGAAGGCCCTCGCGGCCAGCGTGCAGAACCCCGACCTCGAACGGGTCGACGGTGCCCGCCGCGGCGCCCTTTACCGGGCATGGAAGGACGAGGAGAACCTGCTGCGCGCCTCGGCGCACCCCGACCGCCCCGCACTGGTGCCGCTCGGCGGCGTGGGGATGGGCGGCGGCGAGGTGGCCCTCGACCTCGACGCACCGTTCCTCGGCCACCCGACCCGGCAGACCAGGGACCTCCTCAAGCGCGCCGGGACCTGGGGCCTGACCCTGCGCGAGGTCCGCGAACACCTCGCGATGGACGATCCCCAGGCTCTGGCCTACCTCGGCGCGATGGCCGGCCAGGGGCTGCTGATCGCACCCGGTTCCGGCACCGCCGCCGACCGGGACGGTGGACGCTGGAAGATCACAGCAGACGGTGTGGGGCTCGGCCGCGGCACCGGCCGCAAGGTGGTCACCCGCGCCAGGGCCGACGCCCTGGCCGCCAAGGTCGTCACTGCGGCACGCGACATCAACGCCGACCCCGACTCGCTTTGGTGGGTCAAGGAGATCCGGGCCGCCGGCCCCTACTCCGACCCCGGCCGTGAGCAGCTCCTGCACGTCGACCTCGCCGTCCACCTGTCTCCGCGGCTGTCGGACCAGACCGAGCAGGCCAAGGCCGAGGCCCGGATGGAGGACGACGCCAGGGACGCGGGCATGACCGGCCTGGTCCGCGACATGGTCGGCTACGGCCACTGGCGCACCAGGCTCGCCCTGGCCGGCAAGGGCACCACCGTGCGGTTGTTCATGCTCCCCCTGTACTCCGAGGAGGGAACGGTCTTGTTCCGGGAGGACCGCGACCTGACCGTCAGCCGCACCACGCCGCGGTACCGCAAGCCCGAGCCCGGCACCGTCGGCCGTTGCTCCTGGTGCCGGCGCGAGGTGCCGGCCACCCGGATCTCGCGGCCCGGCGAGCCGCGCAAGTCCTCGCCGATCGCCCTGTGCGAGGACTGCCGGGGCCTGGGCGGGGTGTCCGGCCGCGCCGACGACTACCAGGAGGTCTACCCCCACGCGAGCTACAAGGCGCTGAAGGAACTGCGGGAAGGAGGTGCGTTCCACGGCACGGGGTGCGCGCTCTGCGGGCGCCTGCCCGCCACAGGGCACCAGTGGTGGGAGCAGTGGAGCGGAAGCGAAGAACCCGATGCAGTCCTGAGGCTTTGCCAGGTCTGTCCGGGCCTGCTGGGTCTGGCCGACCGGCGCGAGCGTGAGCAGGAGTGGAGGGAGCTCCACCAGTCCGCCTGCCTGACGGGGATGCACGCGATCCTGCGCGAAGAGGCAGGGCTCGAGCCGTTCACGGTGCCGACGAGGAAGCGGAGGCTCCCGCGCCTGACCGCGTTCCACCAGCAGATCCTCGAAGCCATCACCGTCAACGGCGTCATCTCGGCAGCCGACATGGACCGTATCGACCACGCGCAGGAGCTCTACCGGAAGCGTGACTGGTGGCAGTCGCGCATGGGACACCTGCTGCAGCACGACCTCGTCACCCCTGTCGGAGGCGAGTGGAGGCGCCCGTGGTCGCGGATGCGCGCCATGGACGACGAGGAGCGCGACCTGGTCCGCAAGATGCGGGAGCTGCATGTCCCGGGCCCGGTCTGGAACGGGACAGCCGTCGTCGAACTCCAGCCGCCCGCGGACTGGGTCTGCTTCGCGGACCAGCTCAAGACGCTGGCCGACAAGCACGACCGCCTGGCACTGGGCGTGCGGGAAGCAGCGCAGGGTCGGCACGTCTGATCTGATCCCGGCCCCGAGGCCGTACGCGAGCTGGGCAGCTTCATCCAGGAGCAGATGGCCGCCGCTGTCGGGGACCTGTCCGGCGGCCCGCCGACCCGCGCGTGAACCGTCCGATCCACCCACCGGCCAGGGGCCGCTTTGAAGACCGGGGTCACGGGAAGAACCGGATCGGCTTCCCCCGCCCGGCCCCGGACCGCTACCGTGGTCTCATGACGAGGTTCCAGGTCGAGATGAGCGACGAGTCAGGCGGCAGGCTCCGGCGCGCCGCCGCGGCCGAAGGTGTCGACCCCGACACGTTCGCGACTGCCCTCGTCGAGGCGAACATGCCCCGGCATCTGTTCCTCACCGGCGCACAGGCGTGCATCGACGAGCTCGGAGAGTCCTTCGCCGTCCGGTTCGGCCCGAGCCGCCCCGGCCGCCAGGTCGCCTGAGCAGAAAGACCCTCGTGCAGCTGTCGATCGATCGCCGTTGGCTGTTGGAAATCATCGAGCAGCGCCTCGGTGACCATCCGGACATCACTGACTGGGGTGCGACAGCCGCGGCCGTGGCCCGGCACAGCGACACGATCATGGATCAGGTCGTCTACCCGGAGCCGCATCACCGGGCTGCGGCCTTGCTCCAGTGTCTGCTGAGGATCCCCGCGCTCGCTCACTCCAACGAGATCTTCGCCCTCTCCGTGGCCTACGGTTTCTTGAACATGTGCGGGTTGACCGTGTCGGCGAAGGCCGACGAGGTCGGGGACCTCGTCGAGGCGACGCTCGCCGGGACCGTCGATGTCCGGCAGATCGCCGCCCAGCTCAAGAGCTGGACCAGCTGACCCGCATGTGGACGCAGGTCCAGATCAACGGCCTGGACGTCTTCACGCAGTATCCGAGCCCGTTCTCCCCCGGCCCGCTGCAGCCCGACGTGCTGACCGGCGGCCTGGACGCCGCGCAGGTGCGGACACGCGACGCGCACCACGAAGCCGGGCACGCGGTCATCGGCATGGCCGAAGGCCTGCCGGTGTCCCTCGCGGTCCTTGGTGCTGGCTCGGCGGAAAACCCTACCCCGCCGGGTGCGTACGCCGAATCCGGGAACGTCTCGGTCGGCCCGTTCGCGGTGGCGCCCCTCGACAGCGTGCTCGCCTTCCACGTTGCGGGAGTGCGTGCCGCGCACCGCTGGCTGGACCAGGAGCAGTTGTTGACCCCGGCGACGGCGTTCCTCAACGACGTGGTCGCGGGCGTAGGCGATCAGGCCAAGCTCCGGTCGGTCGATGCCGCGCAGCCGGTGCTGTTCACCTACGGGACGGGACGTCCGCAGCAGGTGCCGGACGGCTGGGACCATGTGGAGCTCGCTACGGTCTACGCCCGGGTGGATGGCCTGGTCGAGCGGTACTGGCCGTACATCGCTTCGGTGGCCGGCCATCTGCTCGCGCACGGCCGGGCGGATGCCGAGGATCTGGCGGTCCTCTTCCCGCGAGCGCAGCGGCCCAACGGCCGTTCAGAGCTGAGCAGTTCGCTGCCTCCGCGGCCGTCGTCCGAGATCCCGGCCGTGAACCCTCCTCCCTCCCGTGCCACCGAGCGCTCCTCACGGGCCTGAGCGTTCTGACCTGCCTGTTCTCGATGTTGGGCGGACCGGTTCCTGCTGCACGGGGTGTTGTCAGTGGTGCTTGGTAGCGTCGGTGTGAACGGCTAGACGCGTACTGCCGTCCGCTGCCGTCGCCCGCGCCCACGCCGCGCGGTGACTCAGTTGGCCAAGGTCTCCCGGGGCCCGTGCTCTGTTCCCCTGCCCGGTATGAGTGCTGACTGCCGGCGGCAGCGTGGGGTCGTCGCACCAGGAGTACGTCATGCCGAAGAAGCAGCCCACCACCTCCAAGAAGTCCCGCACCGCCGCTCGACACGGCGCGAAGTACACGGCGGCCCTGCGGCAGCAGCGCAGCCCGCACACCATCACCGCGGTCCTGGTGCCGAGCTGCCGCGGCTCCCTGGACATGACGCTCGGCAACTGGACACGGACCGTGCACAACGTGCGGAGTCTGAGCGACGCCCTGTACTGGGAGGGCTGGGAGATGGCGCGCGGCCAGGATCCTCATGACCTCTTTCCCAGCGGCGGTGAACTGCCGGTCTCCCGCAGCGTGCGCGGCATGCTGGAGGACCAGGCCGCCGAGATCCGGGGGACGGTCCCCTTCTCCCAGACTGCCGACGCCTACGCCTGTGCCGTCGCCGCCGCGATCGAGGCCCGTGGCGGGCGGATCGCCGACTGGGACGTTCAGGTCGACGAGGACCGCCGGATCTACATCACGCTCGGAGAGGACTACGAGGACCGCGAAGCCGATGAGGAACAGCCGCGGCGCTGGGTGGTCGGGTGGATGGACACCCGCGGATGGTTCACCTTCCTCGAAGCGGCCCACGGCGAGTCCCTTGGCAGTTGCCTGAGCGATCTGGCCTGCCCCTTGATGTCCCTGCCCGAGCACGTCGCCGCCGAGGTGGCCCACCTGTGGGGCGGGGCACCGGCAGTCGAGCCGATCCCTGGGCTGGAAGAGCCCGGGCGGTTGTGGCGGGCGCCCCACGGGTACGTGCTGGACCCGCCCGTCACCGGTGACCCGACGGACGTGATCCTGGACCTGGAGCGGTCGTTGTCCGCCTACCTCACGCACCCGGATGCCGGCGCGCGGCAGGCCGCGTAGATGTGACGCCAGGGGCTGGTGGCGGCCGCCGTCGGAAGAGAGCCGTCGGTGGCCGCCGGCATCTACCAGGTGACGACTGACGCGACCCTGGGCGTCGATCGCCCGGTGGCACCGATGGCGGCGCTGACCAGGGGGCGAACCGAGAAGATGACGAGCACACAGGTGCATGGTGTGGAGCTAACGTGCACTGGCCCGAACAGCCGAGAGATCGGGGAATCTGGAGCCATGCAGGGAACAGAGGGCGAAGAACCGCTGTCCGGTGGACGGATCACCCCGGGCGTAGTTCGTGTGGGCGACACCGTCCGGCGGCCGGTGACAGCCAGGTCGGCATTTGTCGCCGAACTGCTCGGCCACCTCGAAGCGAGGGGATGTACCGGCGCACCGCGCTATCTCGGTCTCGACGACAGCGGGCGCGACACCTTCAGCTACCTCCCCGGCCGAGTTCCGACGAGATTCCAGACGTGGAGCAACGAGCAGGTTGCCGTCGCCGGCTTACTTCTGCGATCGCTCCACGAGGCCACGCGTGGCAGCCGCCTCGCTGCCGGCCACCCGGTGGTGTGCCATCACGACCCCGGCCCGAACAACGTCGTCTTCCGAAACGACCGGCCCGCAGCCTTCATCGACTTCGACACAGCCGCTCCCGGCCATCCCCTGGAGGACCTCGGCTACATGGCCTGGACCTGGTGCGTCTCCTCCAAGCCACAAGCCCCACATGCCCATACCCAGGCTGCCCAGGTACGGATCCTCGCCGACGCCTACGGGCTCTACGCAGCTGATCGAGCCGATCTCCTCGACGCCATGCTCGACCGCCAGGCCCGCAACGCCGACTGGTGGCGTCAGCACCTCGACGTGCCCGAACCGCGCGTGGCCGATGACGAACAGATCCGCTCCCGCATCGCATGGTCCCTGCGCGAACACAGCTACACAGCTGCCAACCGATCCGTCTTCGCGAAGGCCCTGCGATGACTCCACCAACTGGATCCGCGCCGCGATGCCCGACTCCCTGACGTGTCGGGAGAACTGAGTGGCCGTTCCCCGGAATGGACGACCACGAGAGAAAGTGAGCCAGAGTCCGAACTGCTGCCGAATCGTCGTTGTACATCGTCATTCGAGCCAACCATCGGCTGTCGACGACTCGGCCCAGTCTGCTCGATCACACCTTCTTCACACCATTTCGTCGCTAGGCTGGCGACAACGCGCCCTGGCCGTCGCGTCCCCCCGTGCGTGGCGGCCGGGGCCGTTTCGCGCCCGCAACCCAGGTGATGGCGGGCGGCCCGCCCCTGCGGGACAGCCTCGGCCGGCATCCGGGGGCGTCATCGGAGCAAAACGGGCGCGCAGTCGGGGAGTTGCCTGCGAGGCTGTCACTCCAGATCAGCCGGTTCGGGGAACGGACGCACGATGACCGCCAGGCACCTCACCTCCGCACAGCACCGCCGCGTGGAGTGGAAGGCCCTCGACCGGGCTATGGCGCGGTTCTCGACCGACTCGCTGATCGTGCTCCTCCAGGCGGCGCTCGTCGCGCCGGACAGCGCCCGCTTTCATGATCATCTGCTGCTGCTGTTCACCCGCGTCCTGCGCACCCCGGCCCGCGGTGGCATCCCGGCCGGCGCCGCCGACCTGCCCGTACTGGTGGAGGCCTCCGTAAGGGCCGCACCCGGGCGCGGCGTCGTGACCGATCGGGACCCGGGGGATGTCCGTGACCGGGTGCGGTTCACCGTGGCCGGAGACCAACTGCTGGTCCACCCCGGGCAACTCGCCCACCCCTTGCTGGTCCTGCGCACCCTGAAACTGACCGCGGCGGCCGTCGACGAGGCTCTCCACGAGGTTCTCGGATTCGGGGCGGAGGACGTCCTCGAGCTGGTGCTGCGCCTGACCGACCGGAGCCTCGCCGCGCTCTCCGAGGCCTGGCCGGAGCCCGGGACCGCGCCGGACAGCGAGGAGGGGCGCGAGGTCTCCTGCCGGGTCACGCCCGCCGAGGTCCGCGCGGCCCCGGCGATCGCCTGCGCGGATCCCGCGGAACTCGTGCAGGCCGCTCGGTGCCCGGAACGCGCCGAGCGGGCACTGCAGTGGCTGACGTGCCGCGTCGAGGATCTGCCGCTGCGCTACCACCCGGACATGCCGCTGCTCGGCCCGGTCCTGGCGGTGACCGCGCACGGCCGGCGTCTGCCCGTACCGGCCTGCGCCGCGACGGAGGCCGCCGCCCCGGCCGTCGCCCGCCTGCTCACCTGCCTGCCTCCGGCCGGCGTGGAGGCGGCCGAGGCACGAATGCAGGAGGTGACGGTCGCCCGGCTCGCCCAACTGCTGGGCCTGGAAGCTGTTCCCGCCCGGCCGGGCCCGGTGTGCCTGCTCTCCTCCCCCAGCCATCGCTACGACATCGCCGTCGTCAGCGCTGTCGCGGACGGCGCCCTGGGTGCGCGCGTCGAGGAAGGCCGGGCCGCGCTCGCCGACGCCGACGTGCCGGCAGGCCGCGGCCGGCTCGTGGTCTACGGCGGCCCCCGGTTCCTCGGGCCCGAACTGATCCGCGACACCCTCTTCCTGCACGTGGAGGAGGTGGCCGAGATCCTGCACGACGCCGACGGCGACCTCGCGGTGCTGGCGCTGTTCGTCCTGGAGCTGACCGAGCATCCCGGCGTGCACGGCGTTTTCTACCGCGACGCGCTCGACGCCTGGTCGGCCTGGCACCGCGGCGGGACGCTGCTGGCGCCCGGCCCCGACGGCGACGACGTCGCCATGGTCCCCGAGGCCGTACGCGACGAGGTCTGGGAACGGGCCGCCGCGCGCGTGGGCGTCGACGAGGCCCTGGCCGCCGCCGGGCTCCCGCCCGCCGGGGACTTCCGGCACGCACGGCTGAGCGAACCGGAGGCGGGCGTGTCCGGCGTCCACGCCGACCTTGAGGACGCCACGTCGGGAGGGCCGGTGGTGGTGCGGGCGGCTACCGTCCCGCCGCTGGTGATCGTCGCCGTTCCCTCCCGCGAGCCGGGCGCCGTCCTGGACGCGGCCGGTATCGCCGGGCTCGCCGATTCGCTGCGCACCGCGCTCACCACCATCGCGCCGGCCGCCGCCCACGCCGCGCTTCCCGGCGGTGCGCCGCTCCTCGTGCAGGTGACCGTCGCGCACCAGGCCCATCCGCACCCGGACGGCCCGGATCCGGACGGCGACGCGGCGATGGAGGAGTGGCTGCTGCTGCGGGCCGGTGCGGACCCGGAGGCCGGGCGGATCAGCATCGACATCGACCCGCCGCTGCTCGCCGCGTTCACCGGCGACGGCAGCCAGGGGCACCACATCCTGGGCCGGCTCCTGCACCATCTGATCGAGCAGGTCCGCCGCGGCCGCGGCGCCGGACCGGGCACCGACGCCGACGCCTTCACCGTGGCCTGGGATTCTGCGTTCCCGGTCCTGCGCCTGACCGCCGCCACCAACGCGTGGCCCGCCACGGCCCCCGCCTTCACCCTGCCGCGATCCCGGCACGTGCACGCCCGGGCCCTGCGCACCGCGGCCGGCGCCGTACGACGCGCCGGCGTACCGGCCGGCACCTGGCGCGGCCCCGACGCCTACCGCCGGGGCGGGCCCGCCGAGCAGCTGCTGCACGCGCTGGAGCGTGAACTCGACGAGCAGACCCGCGCCTACCAGCCCTCTCTGGTCGGCGAGTTGGCGCGGCAGTTGAACGCCGCCTGGGCCGATCGCACCCGCTCGGCCCAGCAGAGCGCGGTGAACCTCGCCGCCCCCTGGGCGGCGAAGTGGATTCCCGAGGCCGGACAGCGCCAGGTCGACGGGGCGAGGGCCACCTCCGCTCTGCACCTGCTGCTGCAGCAGGCGCTGGCCGGTCCGCCCGCCGGTGGCCGGCCCGTCGACGTCCTCGCTGTCGCCGAGCTCGTGGCGCTGGCCGAACTCGTGCTGCACAGCGGCATCACCGCGGTCTCCGCGGCCCGCCGCCTGCACGACCTCCACCTGGACATCGACCCCAGCGGCGTCTTCACCCTCACCTCCGGCCCGGACCCCGGCGAAACCGAGGCCGGCCCGGCACAGGACACCGCGAGCGGCGAGCACCTGGGCTTCGACGCCCACGCCTACCACCGCGCCCGGCAGCAGCGCCTGATCGCCCAGGCCATCGCCGCGGAGCCTGAACTCCCCGATGCCGCCTCCGTACTCGCCGCCCCGGCCGCACGCACCGAGACTGCCTTCACCGCGCCCGAGCTGCCCGCCGGCAGCCAGCTCGCGCACGCCGACCGGCTGCTTCACCAGCACTGGGGCTGCGGCATCGCCGGGCTCGGCGCCGTCCTCGCCACCGCGTCCGACTGGCCCACCGGACCGGACGGAACCGCCGCCGTCACCACCGAGGACCTGGTGGCCGAGACCGCCACCTGGTCCACACTGCCCACCGACCACATCCGCGCGGCCATTGACCGGCTCCGCCTGCACCCCGGCAACGCCGCCGGCACCGGCCCGCACGCCTACGCCGAAGTCGAACGCCGGTCCCGGCCCTTGACCCATCCCCTGATCGACGCCGGCGAGACGCTCCTGGTCCTGCCCTGGCTCGCCTGCGCCGCCCGCGAGGCGTACGCGGCCTATCTCGACGACGGCCGGCTCCCGCACCCCGACCTTCCCGTCCCGGTCACGCAGGCACTGCTCCGCCACCGCCAGCAGCTCGACCAGCACCTCGAGCGCGAGATCAGCGAAGCAGTCCGTACCGCCGGGCTGCCGCACCGGTTCCGTCTCCTGGAGAAGACAGCCGCTGGACTCGGCATCCCTGGTCTGGTCGGGGAGATCGACCTCCTCGTTGCCGATCCGGTAACCGGCCGGCTGTGGGTGATCGAGGCGAAGAACCCCACCGGGGCCGTCGCACCCCACGCGCTGCTCCAGCACATCCAGAAGTTCACGACCCGCTATCGCGACAAGCTCCTGGCCAAGGCCGCCACCGTCGCCGCCCACCCCGGCCAGGCAGCCGCGGCCTGCGGCGTCACCGGCGAACAGGACTGGCGCGTCCTGCCCCTGATGGTCACCCGCACCATCGAGCCGGCCGCGTTCCTCGCCGACCCCCACGTCCCGTACGTCACCGCCGAGCGTCTCACCGCGGTCCTGGCCGACCCAGCCGACCCCGAACCCGGCTGGATCCGGGCCACCGAACCGGCACACTGACCCGGGCATCGCCGCGGTACCCGAACGCGGCCCGCAGGGCGGGAGGATGCGGCCAGGTCCTTCCCGTCGGACAGGGCACGTTGCCGGCTCCCGCCCGCCGGGCGGGCGGCACCCTGGCGGCCGGGTACCGCGGCCGTACATGATCAGCCGCATGGGTAGGAGCGCCTGGGACAAAGAAGCGAAGAAGGTCGTCTGGGCCGACGACGACATCAAGGGCCTGCCGCCGGGCCTGGCCGGCGGCCGCTACCGTTGCCGGGCCTGCCGGGAGTGGCTGATCTTCAAGGGAACCAAGACCGACTCAAAGGTCCAGCCGCACTTCGCCCATCGCGGCGGAGAAGGCTGCAGCAGGCCGGAGGAAGAGGCCTTGCTCGACGCCGCTGACGAAGTCGTGATCCGGCTACGCGAGCAGATCCGCGCTCTTGCCGGCATCGCGCACTGCACCACCACGTCGCCCGGTGAGGACCCGACGGACCCGTCCGGGATGCCACCCGCGGTCATCGCCCAGTGCGGCACCATCACCGTGGTCTTCGAGGCTCCGACGCAGGCGCTGCCGGGGACGGAGGCGATCCGGCGCAGGATCCGAGCGGTGCGGGACGAGCATGCCGGCGCGCAGCACGTGTGGTTCCTCAAACGGGACCTCTCCCAGTTCAATCAACTCGACCCGCATCCAGTGTGGCTGCGCGGCAAGGACGTGGCGCACGAGCAGGTGGCTCCCAACGAGCAGCAGGAGGCCATCCTCGCGGCCGGCGGGCACGTGTACTGGCTGGACGGGAAGGTCGTCCTCGTCCCTTACGGCATTCGTCGCTTCCGTCACCCGGTACAGAGCGGGCAGGACTGGACCAACTGGCCGCGGTGGCGCTCGGATCCGCGGGAGGACTGGAGGATCAGCAAGCCGCGCCCTGCGCCCGACGCCGACACCTGGGGCCTGGTGCCCATCGCCTTCGCCTCTCTCACGCGTACCCGGGGCACCTTCCGGCCCGCCGACGCGCACCACGTGATGGACGAGCTCTACACCGTTCAGGAGAGCCGCTTCAACTGGCGAAACCAGCGCGCCCGGGAGGTGTACGCCGCCGTGCACGCTCCGCCCCCCGCTGTGTCGGAAGCCGAACCCGCACCGGCGCCCACAGAAGCCGCCCGGGCCGCGGATCCCGCTCCGGAGACAGCCTTCTCCGTGTCACAGGAGGCGGAGCCGGATCCGGTGGACTCCGGGCAGACCACGTCCGGCGAGCACGAGAACGGCGGCCCGACGTACACGGTGATCCCTCCGCGCCCCGTGAACCCGCCGTTCGTGCCGCCCGCTCCTGCCCCCGCGGCGCCCGCCGCCCAGACCCCGTTGGTACGGCGATGGCAGCGCCTGCTCCGGATCCCGCGGCGCGGAGGTTCGTGATCCCGGCGCCCGGCCTGCTCAGCCGGTCGGCCGTGAACTGCCCGTACGCACGTCGGCGTCGTTGGGTAGCCTCTGGCAGACGGTGAGGGAGGGGTAGTCGCAGATGGCACACGCCCGATGGGGGAAGGCGATCGAGGCTCTGCGCGCGCAGGGCGAAGCGGTGCGCGCGGCGGATGAGCGTGTCGAGGAATGCCAGGCGGCCGTCGTCGCGGGTGAAGCGAGTCGTGTCCGGCTGACCACGGCCGTGGCGCTCTGGCGGGTGTGCGAAGCGGACTACCTTCGGTGTGCCGTCGCGCTGCTGCGCGCGCACCTCTCCCAGGGCCGGCCGCCGGTACGGATGCCGGTCGCCGTGGTGTGGCCGCGTCCGCTGCGCCAGCTCTGGAAGGCACGGGCGCAGGACCGCAGTGGTGGTGTGTGGCGGGCACTGCCCGGACCCAAGCTGCTCGCCCAGGTCGAGGCGGCCGGTTCCGACGTCCTGCTGGACGATGTCGCCGAGGCGATCAGGGCGCTGCAGGCGAGTCTGCACGGCCACCGGACGCGCCCCCGCCTCTACGAGGCGTACATCCCGGACCGCTCGTCGTCGCAGTTTGACGCCGGGAGGACCGCGCCGACGGTGCCGGGATTCCCCGACCCCGGGCACTGGGTCAACCAGTCCTTCGCCCGCGGGAGCGGCCGGCGTGTGCAGCCGGGGCGTGGGACGGAACTGCGCCAGCTGGAGAGCGATGAGCGAGCCGTACACGAACGCGCGGAGAACTTCGGCGCCGTAGTGCTGCGGCTGCTCGAACACCACCATGGTCCCGTGGCCGCGCCGTCAGGGCGGGCAGCTTGGCGGGGAGCGGCCCGCTGGGTTGGTCGCGAGCAGCAGGCGGTGCCGTCCTTGGACCAGTGGCCGGACAAGCTGAGTGCGGCTCAAGGCATCACGGTGGGCGGGCTCGGCTGGCTGGTGCTCATGCTCGCCGCCATCCCGTGGTCGGTGGCGATGAAGGCACGGGTCCTCACCGACCATCCGACGCCGTTCCTGCTCACCTCCTTCGCGGTGGCGGGGCTGGGCGCCGGAGTCGTGTACCGATTCGGTCCGCGCCTGATGCGGCTGCCGGGGAACACTGCTGCGATACCCGGCTTCGCCGCGGCGGCCGTGGCCTACCTGGTGATGCAGGTCCAGGGCCCTGTCGCGGGATACTTCTTCGCCGATCCTCTCGACCGGTTCGAGCACCAGTTCACCAGCAGTTGTCTGGCCGCCAGCCCCTACCGGCTCGATGAGATCCAGTCCGTGACCGTGGGCAAGACACTGGTGGTCCGCCCGATCAGCGGGGACACGACGCTGCGGCTCGGGCCGGCCGAGGACGGGGGTACGCACCCGCTGGGTCCGAGGGACAGTGCCACCCGCACGGTGCTGGAAAAGTACGGCTGCGAACTGCCCTGAACTCGCCCGCCGTTCACGGCGGGCGAGCGACCACATGGACACCCCCGGGCGGGAGGGAAAGGGGGCGCGCTACGGCGGTCCGCCCGACTACGGTGATCATCATGGCAATTGGGGAGACGCTGGGACGCCACGGGTCCCACATCACGGTGGCGGCCGCGATCGCCGGGCAGGGCATCGTCACGCTCCTGCGAGGGCCTGATCCTGTTTTTGCTCTCTATGCGGCGCTGATCGCCGGCAGTGTCTGGGCCTGGCACGGCCGGGCCACCCAGCGCGCCTCGGTCATCGACGGCTCGATGGTCCAGGCGCTGACGTGGGATATTCACGTCAAGCGGCGTCCTGCGCCGTCCGAGAGCGAGCTGTATCGGGAGATGACCGCCCGGATGGAGCTGACCGGCCGGCACGTGCGAGCCTCCATCGGCAGCCACGGCCTGGAGCGCGTCACCATGGCCACCTCCAGCGAGCTTGGCGGCTACAGTGACGCGCGCTCCACCCGTTACCGGGCCCGGGGCCATCTGTGGCTCGGGATGCGCTGGTTCAGCCCCAAGCACACCTGCCACCTGCCCGCTGTCCTGGAACACGAGCTCGCCCACCTGGCACGCCGCGACACCGGCAAGCGGGTGGTCGTCGAGACAGCCGCCGTGACGGCGACCGCGCTGGCCGCCGGGCTGCTTCCCACGGGTTCCTTCGCTCTGGCCGCGCTGAGCGCATGGCTGCTCACCACGCTCTACCACTGGTGGGTCGAAGTGGCCTGCGATCTCCGCGCGGTGCGCGCCTGCGGTCGGCAAGCGGTCGCCGAGTTGTGGCGCGCCGACCTCGTCCTGGACCGCTCCCGGCCGCTCGCCTTCCGAATCTGGGGAACGCTGCGCGCGCTGCGCACGCACCCGCCGCTGCGCCTGCGGGTCTTCTGCGCGGTGCACACACCGTTGCCTGCGTCCCTGGCGCCGACCGCCCACCCGCTGCGCGCGCCCGCCGCTGGCTGACCATCTGATTCCGCACGCCTGTGCCGTGGGCTCGGCCGGACATCCCCGGCTCTCGGGCCCCGAGAGCGACCGAAACACGAAGCCGACCTCAACGGCGACGCGGTTGAGCGGCGGAGGGAGCGACCGGTACAGGTAGCGGACGAGCCGACGCGCATGCACGCCGGGCTCGGCGGCTACCCGAGCCGGATTACATGGCCGCGACGGTCGCTTCCCGGCCACGACCACAAGGACTTCGGGGCGTCCTCGAGTGCCAAGAAGCACGCCGCCCGGTTCGGTTCGTCCACCGAGACTTCGAAGAGGCGAGCGCGACCGTCTCCTGCGTCGCGGACCGTAAGGTGCAGAACTCCATCCTGCGCCCCGGCCAGTTGCGTCGCCAGATGGGCACGGCGCAGGAGCACGGAGGCCTCGAACCCGTAAGGCGAGTCAGCGAGCGTGCTGACGTGTGCCGCGGCCCTGTCGGGCGCGCGGTCGCTGAGGTCGTTGAGAGCCGACTGCCACTCGCGAGGGAATGCACGGTCGAGGACCACTACTGCGCCGCTGCCCGCGTCCACCAGATGAACGCCCTTTGCCTCGGCGCTCCACTGGAGATTCTCAAGCCGTTGCGAACCATGGGGGTTCGGGGTGCCGACCAGGGCGCGTGCCCAGCGAGGCAAGGCCCGGCGGTCCACGCGGATGACCAGGCGGTCGCAATGGGGGCTGATGCTACGGATGCCGAACAGGCCCATGTCGGCGTCTACCGGATGTCGCCCGAATTCCTCAGCCAGGAGTTCGACGATCTGCACTTCCCACCGCTGCTGTTCCAGGGAAGGGTTCGGCACAGCCAGTTCCGGGCGAGGATTCTCCCAATGGCCCTGCTGACTCTGGGCGTACGTCTCGTTGGTCGCGAGCTGGCGCAGACGGACCATCTCGCCCGATTCGGGACTGGCCGACGTCTCGTACATGAAGACTCCCTGTTGCACTGCCCGGCCAATGCACAAGAAGAAGAGGAAACAGGAGTCGAGCCGGCCGATCGGTCAGGCCTTCCCCACGTCGGCTTTTGCCTTCCCGATGCCGCGGCCTCCGGGGGCGGCATCCCAGCACGGCTGCGTGGACAGCCGACAAAACTGTACAACACGCACCGCCGCACTTTGGATCATTTCGGCGGAAGTGCGCTGGCGTGCCGCCGTACGGCGGCACGCCGACCGGCGGAAGCTCAGCGCAGACACTCAGGCCGCTCCACGCCTGTTGGCGGTGGCGTGGAAGTGCGTGGTCGGCAATCGCGGCCGTCAGCCCGGCTCCCGGCCGAGCACGGCGAGATGACCTGTTCGCGGCGCCGGCCCGGGCGGCGAGTGCCACACTGAACCGGGGCCCAGAGGGCCCGGATCGGCGCGAGAGAGGCAACGACGGGTGGAGAGCCAGCACAGTTCCTCGGCTCCGGGCAGTGCGGAGACCCTGCGGCGCCAGACCCGGACCCGCCGCGATGCACACGCACGGCTCGAGTTCGTGATGTCCGATCCCGCCGTACGGCGTCTCGGCCAGGAGATCCAGGAACACGAGTTTCACCTCGGCACGCTGATGAGCGAGATGTACCAGGCTGAAGCGGAACGGTGGGAGCGGGCGCTACGGGAGGGCGACACCGACCTGTTCGGCCAGATCTGTTCCGGTAAGCACGGCGCTCACGGCCGGGCCTGCCTGCTGGACAGGGAGCACGACGCCGACGGCGGCCCGCACTGGGGCAAGACCGCGGACGGCCGGCCCATCGCATGGCTCGGCACCGCTCCCGACGACGACTGAACGCAGGCTGCCTGCCGCCAGATCGTCACCGGCCGACGGCTAGGAGTGCGCGGGGGACAGCTCCTCATGCAGGGCGTGGTTCGCTTCATCGGCTCGGACGACGATCGGCCCGTACTTCCGCTCCAGCTCGACATAGGCGGTGCGGCCTGAGCCCGCCTTCTGATATCCGGCCCACCGGGTGAGGTTCTTGCGTGTGAGCTCGACACCCGCGTCCTGGTGGGCGAGGTAGATCCGTTCGGCCCGCTGCCGCTTGCTCTCGTTCTCCGGGGCGGTTCCCAAGTCGATCGCCGGCAGGGGATCGTCCGGGCCGTCGTCCTCCTCGTCGGCATCTTCGTCCGCGTCTTCATCGGCCTCGGAGGCCTCTTCTTCGTCGTCCACCGCGTCACCGCTGTTCGTCTCGGCACCCAGTTCGTCCGCGGAATCCTCAGCTTCCTCAGACGTGGCAGTGTCATCCGCGAGCAGGTCTTCGCCGGGATGGCCGAGGGCGGTCTCCCGTTCGGGCTCCGTGACGGCCGCCCCGGACTCTCCCGGCGACTGCGAACGGGAGTGGCCGACGGGACTCTCCGGCGCCTGCGCAGCGCCGGACTCCATAGGAGCCGACAGGGCCCGGCCAGGGAGGAGGCCCTCGGGAGAATGTGCGGCGTCCGGCACGAGCTCATGAACAGTCGGCTGCACAGGTGCCGGTGCCGGCACCCCCGCAGGACGGACCGCGTACCCAAGACGGCTGCGGCGCAGCGGCCGGAGCTCTTCACGCCTCGCCTTCCTGCGCCAACGCCATCCGTACGCGTCGCGCAGCTCCTGGCGGTACTCCAGCTTCTCCTGATACAGCTCAAGCGCTACCTCGTACGAGGGAATCGTGCTCGGCCAGAGCTTCCTGCTGCGCCAGATCAGCCATGTCGACCACGGGGCGAGTACCCAGCGGCCCAGCGAGAGCGCGAAGTCCTCCCGCCCCGCGTCACGGGCCGTCGCGGTCTCGACCGCGTGCCGGACAGCCTCAGTGATCGCGATGAACAACAGCGGAATCGTCGCATGCATGGTCGAGGCAAGTATGTCCGGATATGCGGCCATTGCGTTGAACGCCACCGTGGCGATGGTCAGCAGCCACGCGATGTGCCGCAGCAGTGGGTACCGCAAGTCCACCCAGGTGAGGGCGAGATCGAGGCTCAACATCACAATAATGCCGATATCTATGCCAAGCGGAAAGAGAGTTGCGAACCAACCAAATCCCTTTTCCACCGCCAGATCGCGTACTGCCGTGTAGGAGCCGACGAAGCCCGTCAAGGCGATCAGGAGCGAGCCGAACCCGATGACCCCGAACGTCACCCGGCGCCCGCGGGTCCAGACGACCCGGCGGCGCCCGGATTGCCCGGCCAGCACCGCCTTGCCGAGATCAGCGGTCGTCGTCATGGACCCATGCCCCCTTCGTCGTGCCAGTGCGCGCAGCGCCATCGCCCATAGAGGTGTGCTCAGCGGCGACCGTGTGACATTCCGTCCCTTCGCAGTTCTCGGCGATCGCGCTTCCGAATCTGAACGGTAGGAGCGTGGGCCCTCTCCATCCACCGCGTTTTGCCCCAGGGCGCACCCTGTGACCTGGTCGTTGTCTTCACGGTCGGGCCGATACAGGGTCGAACCGACAGCGCGACTCGCCTAGGCTCCAAGATCTCGGCATATGCCGGGGATGGAACAACACCGCCCGGGGGCCGCCATGATGACCGCGCTGACGACTACCGTCGCTCTGCTCGCCGGCCTCCTGGCCGGCACTGCCACGCGGCCCCTGCTGTTCGCCTGGACCGTTCCCGCCGGCGCACCGCTCCGGCACTCCTGCCCCGCCTGTGACGCACCGGCCCGCGCAGCAGTTCGGCTGCTCGCCCCGCCCCGCGGCCGATGCGCGGTATGCCGGACCCCCTGGTCCACCGACCGCGGTCTCCCCGAGGTCATAACCGCGGTCGCCTTCGCCTTCATCGCCGCCACCGGCCTGACCGGCTGGCTGGCCGCCGCGCACTACTGGGTGACCGCCTGCGGCACCGCGCTCATTCTGATTGACCTAGAGGTGCACCGGCTCCCCAACATCCTCACCGTCCCCGCGTTCGCCGGGACGACCACCCTGCTGGCAGCCGCTGGCGGTGCCGGAGAACATGGCAGCCTTCCACGCTCCCTCGCTGCCGCGGCCGCGCTCGGCATCGCCTTCGCCCTCATGACCTTCGGCGGCCTAGGACTCGGCGACGTGAAACTCGCCCCCACCCTTGGAGCCCTGCTCGGCTGGCACAGCTGGACCAGCGTTTTCCTCGGGACCTTCACGATGTTCGCCCTCGGCGCCGCAGTGAACCTGCTTCAGGGGCGCACTCGCGGCCGCATAGCCTTCGGCCCCTACATGATCATCGGTGCCCTCGGTGTATCGGTCTGCGTGTCGTAGCCGTCTGACGGCGGGCAGCGGCCCTCCGCCGGCTGCTCGGGCCGACTGAAGCGACCCAGCACCGCGTAGATCGTTCTCGGGATCGAAGTCCACACACCGGGTGAGATGAGCCCCGCTCACGCTGCCGGGCGAGGTGCCGCCACGCTAGGGCTACCTCGCGAACAGGATGGGATAAGCCGTCCACCTAACGGATGATCTCGGACGGATGCTGAGCGGCAGCGGCAGAATGGGGCCGGTTCGTGGCAGCCTCGATCGCCTACACAGCCCACTGACTTCGGCGGTCGTGACCGGAGAGCTCGACTACACCGGCGCCGGCAGCGTGAACCCGGGCACGTAAGTCGCCGACCGGCCGTTGGCGTCATTCGGCTCGAGGATGAGCTCGCCGTGCTCGCTCGGTATCAGGCCCTGCTTTCCCACAGTCCATACCTGTACCGGGCCGCCGTCACCCATCGTCAGCGTCAGAACTCCGCTCGACGCGGCGATGAGCGAGGCACCCAGGAGTGCGATGAAGCGTTCTCGGTCGCGATCCAGCACATCGGTCTGTCGGCCGACGACTCCGACCGGCACCGCGTAACGACCAAGCTCAAGGTCACCCGCCTTGGTCGCCAAGGCGAGCAGGCTGCGCTCACCGCCGCACGCCACGGCGGCACCCCGCCCTACCTCCTCGACCAGCATCGTCACGACGCCTGCCGAATATGTCCTCGCCCACGCCTCCGCGCCGGGATGCTGCGCGTTCACCGCATCGAATACCTTCCGACAACGAACCGCCATAGCCCATGCGTGCTGCTCCCGCTTCATCTGCAGCAGCATCTCGTCGGCCGTCTCACCCGCGAAAGGCCACAGCTCGTTCTTCCGGAACCGTCGGCGCGCGTAGTCGCGGAAGCCCTTCTCCGAGAGGGGATTCAGGCTGGCTTCCTCACAGCTCCGGACGTAGGCGAAATCGACAAGCGGGGCCAGCAGAACCCGCTCTCCGGTGTCCAAGGCGCGGACCGCACGATCATGAGCGTCGCGCCAGTACGCGGAAAACGAAACCTGGGCTCCGGGAACGAAGCGAAGGTCACGCTCATCGACGGCGACCAGCATGCTGGCCTGCCCGTCCTCCTGGCCTCGGTCGCCCATCAGACGTACCCCCTGTTGCATTCGATCAAAGTGCCTCTCCGCACGGCACCAGCAGCACTGTGCTTGAATTACGCCACCGAGCGCCTATGGTTTCTGAGCGACGCCGACGTAGAGGGGCACCTGATCGTCGGCGAACTCCTGATCAGGCTCTGGATGCCAGTTGGTGACGACCTGAACGCCCGGGTCGATCAAGTCAAGTCCCGTGAAGAACCGGGCGAATTCGTCTCGTGATCGCACTTGCGCGGGTATGCCGCTCTTCCGGTAGATCTCGACGGCCTTGGCCCACCCAGCGGAGTCGAAATCGCCCGTCACGTGCGAGAGCATGAGGAAGCTGCCTGAGGGGAGCGGTGCCAAGAGGTCGTTGACAAGATCGTAGGGACCGAACTCGTCGGAGACGAAGTGCAGGAGGGCCACGAGCGAGAGGGCGACAGGTTCCTCGAAGTTGAGGATCTCCTTGGCGGCTTCGATGATCTTCTCGGGTTCGCGGACATCTGCCTCGATGTACTTCGTCGCCCCCTCGGACGTGCTCCGCAGGAGGGCCTCTGCATGGCGGAGAACGACGGGGTCATTGTCGACGTAGACGACGCGCGATTGGGGGTTGACCGCTTGGACGACCTGGTGGAGGTTGGGCTCGGTCGGGATACCGGTTCCGATGTCGAGGAACTGATTCACACCTCGCGCGGCCAGGAGCCGGGCAGCCCGGTTCATGAAGTTCCTGTTGGTGCGGGCGGCGGTCCTGATAGCCGGCAGGAACTCTATGACCCTCTCAGCAGCCTCCTCATCGACCGGGTAGCTGTCCTTGCCACCGAGGTAGTAGTCGTACATGCGGGCCGGGTGGGGACGGCTGGTATCGATCGGCTTTAAGGTCATCTCTCTACCTTCACTCTCTCCGTGCTCTTCACTCACCTTGCCGCTGCTCACAGCCTGCCCGGGTCAGGTGAGGAGGAAGTCCGCTTCACCAGACTTAGCCCCGGCGATGAAAGCGGAGAATTCCCCCAGTGTGTAGATGAGGGCAGGTCCGTCTGGCTCCGTCGACTGGCGCACGGCCACGCGCCCGTCCGAAAGTTTCTTTGCCTCAACGCAGTTCCCACCGTTGGTGCCACTCCAGGGCTTCACCCACTCCCCTGTCCCCAGGTCGGAGTTGGCGCGCAGGACATAACTCATGGGTACAGCTCCTTGCGAATGTCACCAAGAAATTGCTTGGTGTCGTCTTTTGACAGCGCGTACACGCTCATCTCCCCCAATGCTTCACGAAAGAGAGCGACCTCGTCCTTTTCCTCGCCATAGGAGGCGCGACTCAAGCTGTCGGTGCAGACGATGTCTGGGAGTTCTGGAATCTCAAACCGGAAGATGGTGAACGGTCCGAATGCGGCAGGGTGAAGCCCTGCCGCGAAGGGGCACACCTGCAGCGTCACGTTCGGAAGGCCGGCCATGTCCAGCAGGTGATCGATCTGGCCCCGCATCACATCCGGGCTGCCCGCTGGGCGACGGAGGACGGTCTCGTCCAGCACCGCCCACAGCTGGGGAGGCTGCGGGTCTGTGCGCGTGAGGAGTTCCTGGCGTGCGGTGCGCAGAGCCACCCGCCGCTCGAGGACATCAGGAGATATGTGGGGCAGTCCACGCTCCAGCACGGCGCGAGCGTATTCCGGCGTCTGCAGTAGGCCAGGGGGTACTGCAGGCTCGTAGCTGCGGATGTGAGTTGCGGCTGTTTCCAGCGAGACATGCACGCCGAACCAGGTCGGCAGCACGTCGCGGAAGCTCTGCCACCAGCCAGGCGTACTGGCTTTGTCGAGCAGGGAAAGGAATTCCTCGATCTCGGCCTGGCTAACGCCGTAGATTTCGAGCAGTGTTTTGACGGTCGCGTACTTCAGTGAAGTTTCGGCCTTTTCCATCCGTGTGATCGTCGTTGCCACAATGCGCAGATGCTTGGCGGCCTGTGCCGCCGTGAGGCCGGCCGCGTCACGCAGGGCGGCCAGCCGTCGGCCGAGGACGATGGCGAGAACGGTCGGGGCCGACTTCGGTTCACTCACGTCGGATCCCTCTCGCGTCCGGCTGCGGTCGTCCCGTGCAGTGTGCCACGGCACCCGCAAGGACAACAGACTGCAGCTGGAACTACGCAGGTTGCAGAGTGAGGCTTGCCAACACCTCTGCGTGGCGAGCATAGTTGCGTGGTGAGCAAGCTCACGTAGCCCGGATGCACGCTCCACCACCTTCACCCCCAGGAAGGTCCGAGATGCCCGCCCGCCTCACGTTGTTCCGCCTCCTGATGCAGGAGCGCCAATGGGACAACTGGAGTGTGTTTGCTGGTCACTTCGGGCGGGCGGCCCGAGACGTGGCGCTGAAGACCAGCGCCCCCAGACTGATGGGGGTCTCTGTTGCCCGGCGCACCTTCGACCGGTGGATGGTCGGCGAACTGAAGGGCATGCCGCAACGGGACACCCGTGTGGTCCTGGAGCATCTATTGGGGTTCCCGTGCACCGAGTTGTTCGGTCCGCCCCCTGACGTCTTCAGTGCGGCAAGGGCCGTACACGACCGCGGCGGCCTCGCCGCCTCGATCGCCATCAGCGATCGATGGCCGACCTCGAGGCTTTTCATGTCCGCGACTGGCGACGTCGCGGACTCCTGGCACATCCGGGGCCGGCGTCTTCTCGACGGAACGACCGCCGCAGTCCAGTTCCACTCCGCCGTGACGGTCGGCGACACCGTACGCGTGACGGCGGCCGACAACGACTCGCTCGTGCGCTTCCTGCGGCCCGTGCGCCGCGGCATCCTCGTTGCCGTCGACGAGCGCGAAGACCTCAAGCTCTACGTGACCGACGCGGCAAGCGCCCGAAGGGCCCTGGCCTCATTTCCCAGCCCGGACGGCGCACTGACACTCCCGGCTGCCCATGAACTCGACGACCTCACGTACGGAATCCTGTGGTCTCTCATCCAGATCGATGACGGGCTGCTGGCCGACGACCAGGTTCTCGACGAAGAGTCGCGGCTCATGGACACCTTTCTCTCCCTGCCACGGTCCGCGCTCAGCCGGGAGACACAACCGGGCCTGACCACAGTCGGATCGAACTGGCTTGGTAGCGCCTTCTGTGCCCAACACATCCAGCGGCGCCTGGACGGCGTCACGGAACCGCCCGTGTTCTGGACCCGCGAGCAGACCGGCGAGGAAGCTGCCACCTGGCTGTTCTTCCAGCACAAGCACGCATACCTGAGGTCGCTGGCCGACCGCTTCGCAGGAGCAGGGGCGATGTCCCGGACATTCTGCATTCCGCAGAGCGAAGTGTCGCGGAGTAGTAACTACGAGCGGATCCTGCTGTTCCTCGCCATCGCTCTGATGGAATTGCACGGCATCCACGTGCGGGTCACGATTCACCCGGAGTACTCCACCATCGATGGCTTCGCCCTAGCCACCGGGCAGCGCGCCGTGGTCGCCAACTGGCTTCGCTCCGAGTCGCTTTGGCGGGCGGACACCATCACCGCCCGACCGGAATTGAGGTCGTATCAGGAGATCTTCATGGACGCTGCGGCTACCAGCGTCATGGACGGTCCGTCACCGCTTGACAGGCTTCGAGCGCTGGCGGGATACCTGGAGATCGACTGGCCGTGGCTCGTCAGACGCTGTCTCGGCCTCAGCACGAGCGGAGTGACAGGCCTCGCGCGCCCCCGCAGCCGTCTGATCACGCTCGACGCCCTCACCCAGGTCCTGCATTTCGTCGGCACTCTCCCCCCGGACCGATGACAGGCTCTATGAGCCCCCTCCACGTCCGCTCAGCGAAAGGCTCCCCTCTTGTCCGCACCCGACGCACCCGCTTCTCGGCGTCTGCTCGTCGTTGCTCTTGGTGGCACGATCGCCATGACGGCTTCCCCGGCCAGTCACGGATCGGACGGGGTGGAACCGAGGCTCACCGCCCGCGATCTGACCGCCGCGGTTCCCGAGCTGCAGCAGGTGGGTGGGATCGAGTCGATCGACTTCCGGCAGAGCCCCGGAGCGTCCTTGACGATCGATGACGTAGCCGAACTGGCGGCGCGACTTCGCCTGGAGGCGGAGCACGGCGCCCAGGGCATCGTTGTCACCCAGGGCACCGACACCCTGGAGGAAACGGCCTTCTTGCTGGACCTCCTCTATCAAGAGGACACCCCGGTCATCCTGACCGGCGCGATGCGCAACCCCACGTTGGCCGGTGCCGACGGTCCGGCCAATCTCCTCGCCGCAGTCCGTACAGCCGCCAGCCCCCAGGCCCGCGGGCGAGGGGTACTCGTGGTGTTCGCCGACGAAATCCACACCGCACGCCACGTCCGCAAGGTTCACAGCACCAGCATCAGTGCCTTCGCCTCGCCGAGCGCAGGCCCGATCGGTCACGTGGTCGAGGGAGTAGCACGCTTCCACTTCGACGCCGGCCGGAGCGCTGGGGTCCGGTCCACGTTTCGGCGACCCGCCGAGGTGGAGCTCATCGAAGTGTCGCTGGGCAGCGGCGGTGTCCTACTCGACGGCCTGGACGAGAAGGTGGACGGACTCGTCGTCGCTGCCTTCGGGGCTGGCCACCTACCGGCTGCCTGGGTGAGCCGCGTGGAGAAGATCGCCGCCCACATCCCCGTGGTGCTCTCCACCCGCACCAACGCGGGAAGTGTCCTGCGCAGCACGTACACATTTCCGGGCTCGGAGCGCGATCTTCTGAGCCGAGGGGTGATCCGTGGTGGGTCGCTCGACGCCCGCAAGGCACGGCTGCTGCTCCTTGCCCACCTGCGTGCCGGCTCCGACCAGGATGCCATCGTGCGCGCCTTCGCCCCGTACTGCTGACGTGCCACTGGAGGTAACACCGCATGCGCGCCACGAGGGTCATCCGCGGGCGGGAGTTCGTCGTCGCCCTGGAGCACGGCGAGGACTTCTTCGACGCCCTGGAGAAGTTCTGTGCTGAGAACGGGGTCCGATCCGGATATCTCAACTTCATCGGCGGGTTCCGCCGGGCCAGGCTCGTCGGCACCTGCGGGCCCATGCCCAATCCGGAGGTTCCGCTGTGGGACGAGGTCGAAGTCCAAACGCTTGAGGTACTCGGCGCTGGAACCCTCGCGTGGGACACCGGCCGAGACCGGCTCGCTCCACATATCCATGTCACAGCGGGTCTGAAGGAGTCCTCCGCCGATGGGCGCACGAGTCACCTACTGGGAGCCGAGGTGCAGTTCGTCACCGAGATGTTCGTAACCGAGGTCGCCGAGCCAGCGCTGACGCGGCCCCGACTGGCGAACCTGTACGACGTGCCAATGCTGACGTTCGACGAGCTCGACTGACACGCTCCTGGAGGTGCACGATGCACACGATGCGGATGACGCTGTTCCGCCAGCTGGTTCAGGAGCGGCACTGGACCACGCTCCAGACCTTCAGTACGCACTTCGCCAAAGCCGCACGGGAGCTGGCTGAGCAGACCGGTAAGCGGCACCTCGCGGACGTCACCGTCGCCCGACGCACTTTCGACCGATGGATGGCCGGCGAGCTGAGGGGGATGCCGCAGCGGGACACCCGGACCATTTTGGAGCACCTCTTCCAGCAGCCCGTCGTGCTGCTGTTCGCTACTCCAGACAGCACGACTCAGGTTTCGACCAGTCCCAGTTCCAGGCCCATAGCTCCGCTGGACTCGCCGCCGACCGCCCTCCCCACCAATGGCACAGCCAACGGCGCCTTCGACGACCCGCTGGCAGTGATCACGCAGACGCAGTTACTGACCCGCTCCAGTACCGACGCAGCGGTACTGGAACATTTCGGCGGACAGCTCCAGGGGATCGTCGACCGCTACGAGACCAGCGGCCCTCAGATGCTGGCCGGAGAGGCGCGTGGTCTCCGGGGCACACTGCACGCCCTGCTGGGCGGCCAGCATCTACCGGCGGTGCATGCCGAGCTGTTCAGGCTCACCGGGCGCGCTGCGGGCCTCTTGTCCTACATGGCCGTCAACGCCGGAGCCAAGCCCGCCGTCGCGGAAGCGTACTGCGCGGAGGCCGAGGCCCTCGCCAAGCACATCGGAGATACTCAGCTCCAGATGTGGGCCGCTGGCACCCGGTCGCTGAGCCTGTACTACCAGCATCGTTACACCGAGGCTGACACGGCCGCGGCCGCCGGCGTCGACCTGGCGCCCAATGACGGCCAGGCCATCCGGCTCCTGGCCAACGGACGAGCGCGCGCCCTGGCCCGCCTTGGGGACCGGAGGGGTGCGGAACGGGCAATGGGGAGAGCGATGGACCTGTCCGAGCGGCAGGCATCCCTGCCCTCTGGGATCACGTCGTGCATCTCATTCGCGCCCTACAGCCTGGCCCGCACCCTGGCCAATGAGATCACCGCGCGGCTGTCCCTCGACGACACGGGTGAAGTTCTGTCCTGCGCAGAGCAGATCGACGGCCTGATCGAGGAGTCCGATTCCGAGTGGAGCCGAGCCCTAGTCCGTCTCGATGTTGCCGCGGCCCTTCTCCAGCACAAGCAGCCGGAAGTGGAACACGCCATGGCTCTGGGGCGGCGCGCCCTCCACGCTGGAACCACCGCCCCCATCACGTCCGTGTGGCAGAGGGCGAACGAGTTGTATGAGCGCGCTGGGCGCTGGCACGCCGAGCCCGATGTAAGCGACTATGCCGAGGAACTTCGGACCTGGCGCTCACACCCTCAGGCCAAATCGATCGTCAGCGGCTCGGGTACGGAGCTCGCGCTGCAGCAGTGAAGGAGAGTCGTGACGCCCGAACTGGACGTCTACCCCGGAGCGTTTCCGCACCGCCCGCCACCAGACCTCGACAGCACCGGGCTGCTCGTCGACCACGACTGGCGGGCGTTCACCGCCATCGAGCAGATGACGAACCACTGGGCGCGCCCTGGTTGGTCCGAGGGAACCCGTGCCTACTACTGGATGCTGACGTTCCCCAATGCCACCGACCTGCTACGCCGCGCGAAGCGCTGCCAGGACGAACTCGCGCACCTGGGCATGGACCCCGTCCCCGAGGACGGGCTCCATGTGACGATGACCCGCATCGGAAGCACTGACCTGGTGTCGAATGACCAGGTCTGCCTCCTTGCCGACCTGGCGCAGCAGTTGCCGTTGACCACCTTTCAGGTCGTCGCCCATCCCCTGGCTGGCTCACGGGGAGCCGTGCGCTTCACCCTCGCGCCGTGGTCACCGCTGGTCTGCCTACACATCGCGCTCAGCGAGATCGGCCAGCACGCGGGGGTACCCGGCGGGAAGCCCACAGTCGCCTTCCGGCCCCACCTGGGCGTCCAGTACAGCAACCGGGAGCGCCCTGCTGCGCCTGTGATCGAAAGCGTTGCGCTCCTGCGCACCCTCGAACCTGTCACCTTGGAGATCAGCAGCGTGGAGCTCGTTGAACTCTGGCGCACCACCGGTACTTCGCCGGCCTACCGCTGGCGCGTCGTGCGGAGCGTTCCCATGCGGCCGCAACCGGATCTGCCCGTCCTGTCCGACCGGCAGCAGGGGTGACGGGGTCAATCTGGTGGGGACAAAGGTGCACACGATGCGGATGACGCAGTTCCGCCAGCTGGTTCAGGAACGGGGCTGGACCACGATCGAGACGTTCAGCACCCACTTCTGCAAAGCGGGACGGTCGCTCGCCGAACAGACCGGGAAGCCCCGGCTCGCGGATGTGTCAGTCGCCCGGCGCACCTTCGACCGGTGGATGGCCGGCGAATTGAAGGGCCTACCGCAGCGA
This sequence comes from Streptomyces sp. NBC_01454, assembly GCF_036227565.1. Classification (NCBI taxonomy): domain Bacteria; kingdom Bacillati; phylum Actinomycetota; class Actinomycetes; order Kitasatosporales; family Streptomycetaceae; genus Streptomyces; species Streptomyces sp. NBC_01454. The sequence continues at coordinate 237,385 of NZ_CP109462.1, read as the reverse complement.
GACACTCGGGCCATCCTCGAACACCTCTTCCAACAGCCCGTCGCGCTGCTGTTCGCCACTCCCCCCGCGCTCACTGAGGGTGGTGCAGCGGAGCTTCCGGCAGCGGACAAGCTGGATGCTGCCCACGCCTTTCTCGGGTCGGGATCAGGGCATGGGGGAATCCTCACCCCAAGCCCGTTCCTCCCGCAGGAAGGCGCAGACGTGGACCGACGCCAGCTGCTCCTGGCCGGCAGCGCAGCAGCACTCCCTCTCCTTCCCGGGCACGCCGGGGCTTCCGCCCGGCCTCACCTCGACCGGATGACGCCCGACCAGGCAGAAGCCGTCCTCATGCATCTGCGCGAGATGTGGCACATGCTCGTCCAGAGCGACAACCTCCTGGGCCCTCGGCACGCTCTTGACGGCGTCCATCAAAACCTCGGCGTGCTCCAAGATCTTCTCGAGTGCGCCGGTCCTCACCTGCGCGCCGATGTCCTGGTCTTGGCCGCCCGCTATGCCGAGTCCGCGGCCTGGCTTCACGAGGACTGCGCCACCGACGCCGCGGGCACCGCACAGGCCGCGCACTGGACGAACCAGGCCATGGCATGGGCAGTCGAAGCCGGCGACGACGCGATGACCGCCTGGACCCTGTTCCGGCGTGCCCAACAGGCCACCGCCAGCGGCCATGCCGCCCCGAGCATCAGCCTCTCCCGCGCCGTCCAACGCTACGACCACATCCTCACCCCGCAGATGCGTGCTGCCGCCCTCCAACAGGAAGCCCACGGCTACGCTCTTGCCGGGGAAGAAGCAGCCTGCCACCGGCTCATCGATCAGGCCGAGACCTTGGCCGCACGACCCGAGAGCGCCGGCGACGGCCGCAGCGGGCACGGCGACTTCGCAACCGCGGCGTACCTCGAGGGGCAGCGCGCGAACTGCTGGCTCCTCCTGGGACGCTCGGACCGCGCCGTCCCGATCCTGTCCACCGCGCTCGCCGCCATGCCACAGGTCTACCGTCGCGACCGCGGTCTCCTGCACGCTCGACTCGCCACCGCCCACGCTCGCACCGGCGACATCGACCAGGGCGTCGACCATGCCCGCCAGGCGCTGGTCGTTGCCCGCAGCGGAGGATCAACGCGAACCCTCCGTGAGACGATCGCTGCCGTTGACGTAATGCGCTCCGCCCCTGACACCCCCGGGGTGGCCGAGCTGATCCGGGCCGTCACGCAGATCTGAGGGAGGGGCAGATGCCCACGTCGGTGGAGCTGGCGGCGATGCGTCGCGCCATCATCATCTCCGCGAGCGGGCTTGGCGCCACCAGTCCGAACCCAGCCGTCGGCTGCGTGATCCTTGATGCCGCGGGCCGCACGGTGGGCGAGGGGTACCACCTCCGCAAGGGGGCCGCGCACGCCGAGGTCAACGCGCTCACGGCCGCCGGCACCCGAGCTGTGGGCGGCACGGCCGTGGTGACGCTGGAGCCCTGCAACCACGAAGGTCTCACGCCGGCCTGCCACCAAGCCCTCTTGGACGCCAAGATCGCGCGCGTGCTGATTGCTGTCATGGACCCCACCTCGCGGGGCGAGGGTGGAGCCGCGCGACTGCGCCAGGCGGGCGTCGATGTCCAAACGCGTGTCCTGGAGAAGGAGGCCCTGGCCGTGCTTGGGCCCTGGCACGCGTCCCTGTCGCGCCAGCGTCCCGTCCTGCACCTGCTGATCCAGGCGGACGCCGCGGGCAATCCCATCGCCCCTGCGTCAGAGGCGCTCGCCGAGATCGAGCTCCAGCGCCACGCATACGATCTGGTGATCTCCGTCGACGGCTCGGCCGAAGAGGGCCGGACGGGCAGTCATGGGCGCGCCTTCAGCGTGCCCGCCCGTCCGGTGCCCGACGAGCCAGGGGATGCGGTTGCCTCACTCGCCGAGGCCGGCGCCCGCACGGTACTGCTCGTCGGGCCCTCGAAGCTGGGCGAGCGGCTGCTCAGTGCGGCATTGGTGGACCGCTTCACCCTCCTCCAACCGGTTCCGGAGTCCTCGCAGGCCACGACTGCCGGTTCACCCCTGTTCCCCGACGGCTTCGTCCTGTCCCGGATCAGTCGCGCGGGCGGGCAGCTTGTCGTCTCCGCCGAGCGGCGCTGACCGGCGCCATGCTCACGGACGGCCCCGGGCCCCCGGGCCGACGCGCGGCCGGGCGACGCCTACGGTGCTGGCACGAAGACGGCATTGTCGGGCATCCGGTCCCGGAAGGCACCCGGGATGGTGCCCATGAGCCAGACCCGATGGGTCGCGTGCGCGGTGCCCTCCGGGTCGTTCAGCAGGACGTAGTGCCGCCGCTCTGCCCCGGCGTAGCCGATCTCGGGCGGGAAGCCCTGCTCCTCGGTCCAGGTCAGGTAGTGGCGGCTGTCGATCCTCAGCACGCGACGCCCGTCGGGGTCCTGGTCGCCGAGCATCAAGTAGCCCAGGCACGTCAGCCAGAAGTCACATGAGCTGCACACGTGGTACGCCGCCATCCGCGCGCCGACGCCGCGAATCTGTTGGTTGGTCCCCTTACACGGGCACAGCTTGCACTCGAATACCTCGTGCCGCTCGGGCGCGCGGGCCCGCCTCATGCGCGGGAGGGGGCGGACCTGCGCCCCCGGACGTGCTGACACCGCACGCCTCGCTCGACGTCCTGGAGCGAGGGTTTGCGGGGCGCGCCGCAGGTGGTGCACTCGCTCGGCCAGGGCATGGAACGGGCGCCGGGGAACCGTACCTTCGGTTCGTAGCCCGCGGCGCGCATCGCCTCCTCGCCCTCGCGCTCCTCAGTGGTCAACGGGGCGGGCGGCGCGGGCAGAACCGGCTGGCTGCTCGCCGCGGACGTGGGCGACAAGACTTCGCAGCTCGGGGTGGGCCCTCCGAACAGTAGTCCCAGGCTTATCCAGCGCTTCGGCTCTGGCGGTTCGTTCATGGAAGGTCCTGTGTCTCGCGGCGCGGTCAGGTCTCTGTGCGGCATGCTTCTCGCCGGCCCGGCCGGCTGCGCGGAGCGGACTCCGCAGCGCCGATCGGGACCTCGCCGACCGGGAAGGCGTTGCTCATGGCTGCAGTTGCTTGACGGGCGAACGTGTCGCTACCTCGTGGAGATGACCCCGGAGGTCTGCATAGACGTCGTCAACGATGGCGAGCTCCGGCGCCGTGAGCGGATCGCCCAAGCAGCTGTAGTTCTCCTCCACCTGCTCCTCGTTGCTGAAGCCGACGACGACCACGCACTGATCGCCGCGCTGCAAGCACGAGCGAAGGGCCAACCGCGTCAGCGTGCCGGGACCCTCACCGAAGTGGCTGCGGAGAACATGAAGTCCCTCATCGACCCATTCCATGAGCGGAGGCATCGCCCCTGTACGTCGGGGGTAGATCATCTTCGCGCGTGACCGTGATCTATCCGCGTTCTTTCCAGCAAGCACCCCATGGGCCAGTGGAGCCGCCAGCACCAGGCCGACGCCGTGCCGAGCCGTGAAGGAGAACAGGTCCTCCCCTTCGAGCAAGACCGCGGGAGTGAAAGCGTTGAACCGGGTCCAGACCACGTCCGGCTTGATCAGACGGAAAAGGTACAAAAACCTCTCCGCCTCAGCTGCCCACTCCTCAGGAGAAGCCGCGTAGTGCGTGAAAGGTCCCCGCATCCCGATCGCATTGATGGACTCCACTTCCCGGAGCGTGCGCATCGCGTCGATGGCATTGCCCAGGTAGCGATCTCCAGGGCCGAAGTCGAAGCTGTCCAACGTATACAGGTGGAGCTGCTCGACGTAGAGATTCTCCAACGTCTGCTCGAGCTGGTGGTTGATGTGCCGACCGGCGTACGGATGCTCTGCGCTGCCCCGTATCTGCCCCACCTTGCTACTCAACTGGAGAGACAGGTCCGGGTACTCGCGCAAGAACTGGCCGACGACGCGTTCCGAGTGCCCGCTGCCGTAGGAGTCGGAGGTGTCGAAGAAGGTTGCACCCTGCTCGACCGCACGGTGGAGACCGCCAAGGAACCGATTGATCCTGTTCGATTGATCCGGGGGTGCGTGCCCAGTAGAGACGTCGCAGTGGAGGCCGAGCGGGTGGGTGAGGATGCCACGGCACAAATGGCGGACTCCGAGGTCGTGAGCGGTCACGCGGTGCTCCCCGCCAGGCAGAAGGCGGCGGTCACAACCTTGCCCTCGTAGGCAGGCTCGACCCCCCAGGCGGTAGCAAATGAGGAGACCAGATACAGACCTTGGCCATTCTCGGGCAGGTCCTCTCCGCTGATCTCGGCGGCCTCCTCGTCTTGCAGACTGGCCAAGAGGCTAACGGGAACAGTCGGAATGACAGTGGTATCCCTTCCGCGGTCAACGACGCCCACGGTGACGCCCTTCTCGTAGAGGTCGAGGGTGAGGGACACAGGCCCGCCCGCGTGCCGGATTGCGTTGGTGAGGAGCTCGGATACGACCAACACGGCATCGTCGATCCGGCCCTGATCGGTCCGGCCCTTCAGCAGTATGCGGACCGTCTCGCGGGCCCACGCCAGTGGTTCCTCCTTGGAGACGAGCGCAAAGGCGTAGTGGTCGACCAGTGGCCCCAGGGTCAGGTCCCGGATCAGTTCGGCTGCTGTCGGCGGCACCTTCGTCTCCTTGCGGTTCGAGACGCCTTGTGGCGCGGGCCGGAAATCCGACCCGGCACTAACCCTGCCGCGACGGGTAGTGGCACCGGTACGCCAAACCTTGGCCACGTTGTGGCCATCTCGACTGTCCGGATCTAGTTCGTGGCGCCCAGGAGAGCTGAGGCGACCGCCATCGACCGCGCGCTCGGCAGCGACAGCAACATGACGGCACCTGGCCTTCTTGGGGGACGACCTGCCACAACGCGGGCCGGCAGCAGGCTGGCGGGGCGGTGGACCGAGCATTCCCTCCACGTGGAGGAGATTCGCCGTCTTGGCTCCTTGCGCCGCTCGGATGGGGCCCGCACCAAGATCGACGGCGTTCCCGACGTCGAAAATGCCGGCAGTTGTCACCTGCCTCTTCCGTGATGCCCTCGTCATGTCCTCGGAGACCACGCTCGGGGCTACTACCGACCGTGTTCTGCACCCAGCGATGGCTTGGCAGCACGACGGACAGCGGCACCAAAGGGACCAAATACCCACAAATAGATACCCCGCGAGTGCAGTTCGTCCGATGTTGTCAAGCGCTTCCGGGAAGATGGCCACGAGATGGCCAAGCTCCATGCGAGCCATCAGGCCGCTGCAATATGGTCCGGTTTCACCTCGTTCGCACCCCTGACGCAGGCCATAAGGCCGCCGGGACGCACTGTCGGGCGCCTTCGACATGGCCATGAAGTGGCCACGCTTTGGCGTACCGGTGCGGCGCCGAGGCAATCACGCTTAGTTCCAGAAGAGTTCCGCATTCGAAACAGCCATATGGGGAGTTCGGCCTTTCGCGCCGGCCGCTCCCCCTTCCCCGGAGGCGATTGAACGCATGAGCGCGCGCACGGTCTCCTTTCCCAAGGTTCCAGAAGTTCGGCTCCTTCCTCCGCAGAAGGCCTACGACTATGAGTACTGGGCTCGACGCCTGATCCAGCCCGAGCTCCTATTGGGGGCCGTGGCAGTGGCGATCTTTCAAGCACCGCTCCTCGCCGTACCCACAGGAGCCGCTCGACAGGGCGGTCAGCTGCACATGGGCGCAGAAGTCTTCGCCCAGCAAGCCGCCTTGGCCCTGGAGGGGCTGCCGGGGTTCGAGCAGCTGTCGTACAGCGGCCCGATCGTCGAATGGGGCGACAAGCGGCCAGCGCACTGCCGCCCGGATCAATGCCACCAGTTCTACGGCCTGCGCGATCCGGCCGAAGAACCTACTGGTCACACGTGGCCCCCTGCCGGACACAGGGGGCACGGCTCGGGGACGGGACGCTGGCCTCCCGCCCCCGAGCAGCCGCCCGGCTGGATCCCGCTTCTTCGCGAGACCGTGCCGGCCGTCGCGGCGACGGCGCTCCCCTAGCCGCCCGCGACGTCACGTCCCCGTTCTGGTGCCGCGCCGGCCACCCCCGCTATGGCGCGGCACCAGGACGGCTCCCTGAAGCCCCGACGGAAACAGACCGTCCTGACCGGAGAGCTGATGACTCCCCTACTGAGCACTCGCCATCCTTGGCGACTGCACTTCGGCGAGACCCCGCTGCCTCCCATGCTGCCGCGGACGACCGATGCCGTCCGCGTCAGCATGGGACTCGGCATGGCCACGCTCGACACGATGCTGGACTCGGGACACCGGGTCGGGCCGCTGCTGTGCTGCATCACCCACCGAAGGCTGCTGGTGCCGGTCGTCTCCGGTACCGCTTACCTGTGGGGGGCCGCGCACTCGGTTTGCGACGCCGGGCCGTCGCTGCAGTGTTCGACACAGGGCGGTCCCCAGTCGTTCTGCCACGACCGCTTCTGGGCCGTCCCGCCCGACCCGCTGGCCCACCCGACCACTGACGCGGCGGTACTGCACGACAGCCTCAGCCTGATGCGGGCCCAGATGCGTGACGTCGCCCGGCAGCCAAACGGACTTCGTGCTCGGGAGATGTGCCATGTCTGATCACACAGCCGAGGTCTCGATGCCCTCCAGCCGGCGTCACCGCGCTCACGCCAGTGACAGCGTGGCTCTTCCGCCCGCGTTCGCGGGGAGCGTTCTCACGGGAGCGGTGGTGGCCGGTGGCTGGCTGCTCGATGGGTTCGACGTACTGCCCACCCCGCTCGGCATCGCGACAGCTGTCGCCGCGGCCGCCTGCACGTTGTGGTGGACCGGAGCACGGTCACTTCGCGCGCGCCGCGGCCTGACCCGGATGGGGGAAGTCCGCGGGGAGCGAGACGCCGCTCTTCAGGCTCTGAATGAGGTCATCACCGCCATCGGTAGAGGCCGGCAGCACGTCCGCTGGGCAGCGGAGCAAGCTGAACAGGGCACCGCACACACCAACTTCTCGCCGACCGCTGCCCCGCCACGCACAGGAAACCCGTGCGCTGACGCCGTTGTCCTGTTGGACGAGGCCTTCGACGAGGCGTGGAAGACGGTGATGCTGGCCGCGACCCGCCAGCACCAGCACCTCAACGCGCAGGCGGAGCTCGCCGAGATCTTCAAGTCGATCTCGCCGCGTTTGCAGAGTCTGGTCAACCGCAGCATCACCGTCATCTCCGAGGTCGAGAGGGACATCGAGGATCCGGAGTTGATGGCCGAGCTGTTCCGGGTCGATCACCTGCTGACCCAGATCCGGCGCGCGGTCGAGAGCCTCGCTGTCCTGGGCGGTAACACCCCTCCCCGTGACAGCGCACCTGTGGTGCTGGCCACTGCGATCCGGCGCGCTGTCGCGGAGATCCCCGAGTATCACCGCGTGCGCGTGGCCTCGTCCCAGCACACGGCTGCCGCCCTGCCGGGATACGTCAGCCCGAACGTGGTGCACCTGCTCGCTGCCCTGATGGAGAACGCGACCGGCTTCTCGAGTGACCGAGTGGAGGTCCACACCCATGAGGCCGCCGGCGGGATAGCCATCGAACTGCTCGACCGCGGCGCCGGCATGTCGCAGCAGAAGCGGGAATCACTCAACCGCCTGCTGGCCGCGCCGGAGAGCGAGGACCCTCGCGCCCGCCTGCGGGAAGGCAAGATCGGCCTCCTGGTCGCTGCCCTCCTCGCGAAACGACACAAGATCACCATTCAGCTGGGGCCCAACATCGTCGGTGGGACCCAGGCCGTCGTGGTCCTCCCCAGGGAACTGCTCGTCCCCGCCGACCGGCAGCCCTCACCCAAGCCCCCTCCACAAAGGCCACGTCCTTCCGCGCACACGCCCGGCCCGGCGCGACGGGAGCACATGATGCCTCACCCGGACGACACCGCTGAGCTGCCCCGGCGCATCCGGCCTGCTCTGCAGGGCGGCAGCGCACCCGCGGCTTCTCCCGGTCAGAACGGAAGCCGACCGCAACTGCCCCGGCGTGGCGAGGCCGAGACGCGTATCCCGCCTCTGGTTCAGCAAGCACCGGCGGGACGCGCCACCGGCGGGCTGATGGCGAACTTCCGCTCTCGCAGACCGTCTGGAGACTCCCCCGAGTCTCAGCCACCCGCCGTTTGAGACATATCTCGTCCAGCCCACCCCCCATCCCTTACCAGGAGAATCCATGCAAAGCGACGGTTTCCCGACCCCTGCCACGTCCGCCCGAGACCAGTTGAGCGGACTGCTCGCCGGGCTCCTCGACAAGGCACCCGGGACGACCCGTGCCCTCCTCGCTTCGGGTGACGGGCTGAAGCTGGCCTGGACCGAACAGCCGATCGACGACGCCGACAACCTCGCGGCCGTCATCTCCGGGCTGTACTCGCTCGGGCGCCAGCAGTTCAAGGACACGCAGGGCGGCATCCGCCAGGTCGTCGTCGAGCACGACGGCGGCAGCCTCTTCGTGATGAGCGCCGGCGCCGAGTTCACCGACAACAAGGCGGTGAACACCGTCCTGGCCGTCGTGGCCACGCCCACCGCGGATGCCGGCCAGGTCGGCTACGAGATGGAGACCTTCATCGGAGGCCTGGACGAGCACCTGGTCGTGGCGGCCCGGCCCAACTCATTCAGCGGGCAGGGGCTGTGACGTGGAGGCCGGCGGATGGGCCGACAGCTCATTAGCGGACGTCCGTCCCTACACGATCACCGGAGGCCGCACCAGATCGCACCACACCCTGCATCTCACCACCTGCCTGATCACCCGACCTGCCGCCCCCGGGACGGCCCACCCCAGTCCCGAGGGAGAGGCGCTGCTGCTGCACTGCAGCGGCGTCCCCCGCTCCGTTGCCGAACTCGCCGCCCGGACGCACCAGCCCGTGCAAGTGGTGAAGGTCCTGATTGGGGACCTTCTCGACTGCGACGCGCTGGCTCGGGCCAACCCCGTCGGCGCCGGAGCCGATCCCGACGTACACCTACTGGAGGCACTTCTTCATGGCCTACACACTCGGCTCTGAGCCTGGGGGCGCGGCGCTCCCCGTGGCGGAGCTGAAGATCGTGGTGGCCGGCGGCTTCGGCGTCGGCAAGACCACGATGGTCGCCACAGTCAGCGAGATAGAGCCGCTGATGACGGAGGAAGTCCTTACCGACGCCGGCCGGGACATCGACGACCTGACCGGCGTGGCGGAGAAGACGACCACCACCGTGGCCATGGACTTCGGCCGGATCACGTTCGACGAGCCGCCCCGCCCCATGATTCTTTTCCTGTTCGGCACGCCAGGACAGGAGCGATTCTGGTTCGCCTGGCCCGACCTCTCGTACGGCGCGGTCGGCGCGGTGGTCCTGGCGGACACCCGGCGCCTTGAGGACTCTTTCGCCGCGGTCAGCTACTTCGAGCAGCTCAAGACGCCGTTCGTCGTCGCTGTCAACGAGTTCGACAACGCGTACCGCTACACGCCTGCCGAAGTGCGGCAGGCGCTCGAGCTCGACCCCGAAGTCCCGGTCCTCACCTGCGATGTCCGCAATCGCGCGTCCGCCATGACCGTTCTGATCCGCCTCGTGGAACACAGTCTCCGGCGCCGCCGTCACCTCACCTCTGGAGCCCTCGCATGACCTTCCCCACCGGTACCCCGCACGCGGGCACGCCGCAAACCGAACGGGACGCCGTGCTGCGCGCCCTCGGCCTGACCGGCCCCGAGCCGGAGCTCGACGCGTTCGCCACGCAGCTGGCCCAGGAGGCAGGCGTCCCCTACGCCATGGTCAACATCTTCGGGGCCGAGCAGCAGTTCTTCGGACTCCACACGCCCGGGGACGACAGCGAGCTGCCGACCGTCGGCCGAAGCATGCCCCTCGACCACGGGTTCTGCCCCGAGGTCGTCGACCGTAAGAAGGCCTTGGTCCTGCCGGACGTCTTCTCCTCGCCGCGGTTCGCCGGGAACACGGTCGTCGACCTGATCGGAATTCGCACCTACGCCGGCGCTCCCCTCCTGCACGGCGACACGGTGCTCGGCACCGTGTGCTTCGTGGGCCCTGTGGAACGGGACCTGAGCACCGGGCGGGAGTCCCTCGCCCTGATCAAGCAGCGCCGCGACGACGTCATGAACTTCCTCTACCAGCGCGCCGGCATCCAGCCGTAGCCCGAACCCGCGCCGCCGCACGTCACGAGCGACTAACAGGGAGGGGAGCCCACAGTGTCCGATGCCTATCTCGAAGAGCGCCACCATCAACTCCGCGCACAGGTCCGTGCCTTCGCGGAGTCCAAGGTCGCACCGCGCGTGGCGGACATGGAGCGCACCGGCGCGGTTGAAACAGAGCTCGCGGCGGCCATCGCCCGGCAGGGGTGGATCGGCGTCACCGTCGACAAGGCCTACGGCGGCATGGGCGCCGGCCACCTCGCCAAGACCATCATCATCGAGGAGCTGTCCAGGATCAGCGGCGCCATGGGCGCCATGGTCCAGGCCTCCCAGCTCGGCGTCGCGAAGATCATCCACTTCGGCAGCGAACGGCAGAAGCGCGACTGGCTCCCCAAGATCGCCGAAGGGTCGTGCCTGCCGACCATCGCCGTCACCGAACCCGAAGCCGGCAGCCATGTGCTGGGCATGCAGATGACGGCACGTCGCGAGGGGCGTCACTACGTCCTCAACGGCCGCAAGATCTACATCGGCAACTCCCACATCGGGCACCTACACGGGGTCGTCGCCCGCACCGGCGAAGGCTCCAAGGGGCTCACCGCGTTCCTCGTCGAAGCGGACCGCCCCGGCCTGACCCTGCCCCCACCGGGCCAGACTCTCGGACTCCACGGCTTCAGCTTCGGCGAGCTGCACTTCAACGACTGCCGAATACCGGTCGGCAACCGCCTCGGCAGCGAGGGAGAGGGCCGGGACGTCGCCTACTCCTCCAGCGTCCTGTACGGGCGCCCCAACCTCACCGCCGTCGCTCTCGGCATCCACCAGGCGATCCTGGAACAGACCACGGCCTTCGCCAGCGAACGCGTCCGCTACGACAACCAGCTGCACCACCTGCCCAACATCAAGATCAAGATCGGGCAGATCCAGTCGCGCGTGATGACAGCCAGGCTCACCGCCTACCACGCCGCCCGCCTCCTGGACACCGGTGCGGCCTGCGACGCCGAGCTGATGAACGCCAAGCTGATCAACGTGGAGCTGGCCCTGGACTCCGCCCGGGCCGCGATGGAGATCCACGCCGCAGCCGGACTGCTGGCCGACGTCCCCATCGGCCGCTACCTGCGCGACGCCCACCACATCTTCGCCCCCGCCGGCACCTCGGACATCCAGCTGCTGCGCCTCGCCGAGGTCGCGCTCGGCCAGAGCAAGGGCCAGTGGTCGCAACGGCTCGCCACCGTGCTCTCTCCCGGCCCGGCCCCCACTGCCCTGACCTGACACCGCTCGCAGTAAGCCGTCCTGCCCCGGGTCGAGTTGAGATCCCCTCGCCCGGTGGCCTTCCAGCCTCCCAGGAGAAGCACGTGCCGCACCTCGCCCTCCCCGCCGCCGCACACAAGGCCCCCGCCGTTGACCGCGGGCGGGCGGAATCCCTGCTCTTCATCGCTCCCTATGCGGACGAATCCATCAGCGACGTCAAGGTCCTCTTCGACGCACACGGCCGAGTCCGCTACGCCGACGAGCGTCCCAGCGACCGGTGCGTCGACGGATACCTGTGGGAACGGTGGGAGGGAACACAGACCGGCGGACAGCGCTGGTCCGAGCACCACCCCGAACGGCAGCGGCACGTCATGAGACAGCCGCCCAGATGCGGCGGCTGCTCCGGCGGGGCGGACCTGAACGAACGCGGGATGCTCTGGCTGCTGAACGCCAACGCCGGCACCGAGCAACTGACCTTTCCACGCGACATCATCACGGCCACCCCTCCGATGTGCGTGCCGGATGCGCACCGAGCTCTGCGCTTCTGCCGCGTCCTGCGCGAGGGGTTCATCGCCGTTCGCGCCCGGGTGGCCGAGCCGATCGGCGTCAAAGGCACCGTCTACTCCCCGTCGGCGCCTCCCCAGGAGGACCAGCTCGTCCTGTTCGACGACAGCCGCATGGACCGGGTCGTCGCTCGTCAGGTGATCCTCAAGCTCTACGACGCCGAACAGGACACGACCCCCCTCCCGGCTGGCGACGGGGAGGGGCACGACCGCCTTCAGCCTCACGACGCACTGGTCGGCAGGCGCCATGGCTGAGCCGGACCAAGAACCGCAGACGGTCCGCCTCGGGCACGCCTGGCTGACCTACACACAGCGCCGTCCGCACACCGTGCTCACGCTCGGAGGCGAGTTCTTCGTCTACGAGGCGCCGAGCCTGCGCACGCATCTGGCACAGGTGATCGGCGAAGACGACGGGGACCTGATCCTCGTAACGCGGGACGTCACGTACTTCGACTCGACCTGCATCGGCGCGCTGATCAGGTCGATGCAGCAACTGGAACAGTCTCCCCAGCGAGCCCTCCGCATCGTCGGCTCCGGCGTGATGGCCAAGATCCTGCGTCTGACCGGCCTGGCGAACGTGATCGACCTCCACGCGACGGTCGCCGACGCCCACCAGGCGGCCGGCACCACGGCGGCCGCGGCCCGCGCCGCGCCGGTCTGACCACGGCCCGCCGTCCGAGCCCGCGCACCGGGGCTCAGCACCACCCACCCGACATCACACCCCAGCACGCCAGGCCCGTCCCCCGTGGCCTGCGTGCACCCGCACCGAACGGAACTTCTATGTTGGCCACCCGGCGTATCGAGGACTTCGGACTCGTCAGCGACATGCAGACCGCCGCCCTGATCGGCAGCGACGGGACGGTCGAATGGGCCTGCTTGCCCCGCTTCGACTCCCCCGCGATCTTCGCGAACCTGCTCGGCGACGAGGACAACGGCTTCTGGCGCATCGGCCCGGCCGGAGAGACGAGCCCGGTGTCCACCGACCGCCGCTACCGCGAGGACACCCTCGTCCTCGAGACCCGGTGGGTCACCGGCTCCGGCATCGTGAAGGTCATCGACTTCATGCCGCCCCGGGAGGACGGCGCACCGCAACTCGTCCGCATCGTCGAGGGGATGAGCGGCCGAGTGCCCATGGCCTCGCGGCTCCGGTTGCGGATGGACTACGGCTCCGTCGTCCCCTGGGTGGAGACTTGGGGCGATCGCACCCAGGCCGTCGCCGGACCGAACGCTGTGTGGCTGGACACCACGGCTCCCACGTACGGCGAGGACCTGACGACCTGCTCCGACTTCACCGTCACCGAGGGAGAACGCGTCACCTTCACCCTCACCTGGCACCCCTCCCATCTGAGCCCGCCTCCTGCACCGGACGCCGAGGAGGCGTTGCAGGTGACGGAGGAGTTCTGGACGGACTGGGTGGGCCAGTGCATCTACGAGGGCCCGTACCGCGAGGCCGTGGTCCGCTCACTGATCACGCTGAAGGCGCTGACCTACGCCCCGACCGGCGGCATCGTCGCCGCCCCGACCACCTCCCTGCCCGAGGACCTGGGCGGCAGCCGCAACTGGGACTACCGGTTCTGCTGGCTGCGCGACGCCGCCATCGCCCTCTCCTCGCTGCTGCGCACCGGCTACCGGGCCGAGGCCCGTGACTGGGCGGGGTGGCTCGTCCGGGCAGTGGCCGGCGACCCGGAGAAGCTCCAGATCATGTACGGGATCGCCGGTGAACGCCAGCTCCCGGAGAGCGAACTGGAGTGGCTGGGCGGATACGAGGACTCGCGCCCGGTGCGCATCGGCAACGAAGCCGCGGGCCAACTCCAACTGGACGTGTACGGCGAAGTCGCTGAAACCCTCCACCGCGCCCGCCAGGCCGGACTGCCCGCCGGCCCCGCCGACCACCTCCAGATCAAGCTGATCCACTTCCTGGAGCAGCACTGGATGGAGCCGGACGACGGGATCTGGGAAGGCCGTGGCCCGCGCCGCCACCATGTGCACTCCAAGGTCATGGCCTGGGTGGCCGTGGACCGCACGGTGCAGCTGATCGAGTCCGGAGCCGTGGACGGCCCGCTGGAGCGATGGAGGACCCTGCGCGAGACGATCCACCGCGACGTCTGCGAGCGCGGTTTCGACGCGGAACGCAACACCTTCACCCAGTCCTACGGCTCCAAGGAACTCGACGCCGCGACCCTGCTCATCCCGCAGATGGGCTTCCTGCCCCCGGACGACCCTCGGGTCATCGGCACGATCGAAGCCATCCAGCGCGACCTGACGACCCCCGACGGCTTCATCCTGCGCTACGCCACCGCAGGTGACGAGGTAGGGACCGACGGCCTGAGCGGCGACGAGGGCGCCTTCCTCGCCTGCAGCTTCTGGCTCGCCGACGACCTCGCCATGATCGGACGTCCCGACGAAGCCCGTGAACTCTTCGAACGGCTCCTCGGGCTGCGCAACGACCTGGGACTGCTCGCCGAGGAGTATGACTCCAAGCGCAAGCGCCAGGTCGGCAACTTTCCGCAGGCGTTCTCCCACGTCGGACTGCTGGACACGGCCCTCACCCTCGCGCGTACGTTCGCCGCGGTGGGGGTGGCGGCGTGAAGGTTCTCCCTCCGCTGAGCGGCGACCACTGGTTACGCATATCCGTGGCGTTGGCGCGTCTTCTGCTCACCTGGCGGGCGCCGCTTCCGGGCTTCGGCGATGCCGGCCCGTTCGCCACCTTCAGCACCCCCGCACGCCACGAGGCCCAGCACGGTCGCTGGGCCCGAGGGCTCCGGCCGGTCGGGGGCACGGCGTGAGGGCCATGACTCAGCCGTCGTCCGCCGCCAACCGGCAACTGAGCTCGCTACGACGAGTCCAGCTCGACACGGCCCTTCGGAACGTCCAGGGGGAGAAGCGGTTCGGCCTCTACGTCCTCGTCAACTCCGAGCAGGATCCCGCTCCCCGCCTCGCTGTCGTGCAGGCCCTGGCCACCAGGCGGCAGTGGACCGTGGCAACCCGCGCCATCGACCACACGGGGCCCACCGACCCGGCTATGCGCCCCCAACTGGCCCGACTGCTCACTGCACTTCGGCAACGAGAGATCCACGGCATCGTCGCCGCCTCCCGAGTCGACATCAGCGACGACGACCAGGAGTACGAGGCGATGCTCCACCAACTGCGAACCCTGCACGCCGGGCTCGCCCTCGCCTGCGAGGAAACCCTCCTGTGACATCACCGAGAACGCATGGAGCAGCGATGACGACGCAGACCCCGAAGCCGAACCCACCCTCCAGCCCCCTGGATCTCCCCTCCATCGACACGAGCAAGAAACTCACCGGGGCCCCCGCGAAGACGCTCGTGGCCGCCTATCGCACCCCGGATCGCAAAGTCACGATCCGTGAAATCTGCGAGACGACGACCCGTTCCTACGGCGCCATCCACTCCCCGCTGAGCAACGCCGGGGCCACGAAACGCGGCCGTAGGCCGACAGTTGCCTCCGGACCGGTGGCACAGTGAGCGGGCCGCACCAGCCCGACCCGAATCACGTCGCGTTCGCCGGCGAGCTGCTGAGCCGGGCAGAAGCCACCAGAGAGCAGTGGCGCACGCCCGGAGCCGAACGGGTCCGCATGACGCCGGAGGCCCTCGTGGCCGTCCATCAGACCGAGCGCGACAACTCCGCCGGGCTGCACCGGATCGTGGAGCGCTTGGGACGGTGGCCGGGCCGCAGCATCGTGGGTGAGAAGGCCTGCCAGGCGGCCGTGACTCTCGCGGTGCACTGCGACCACGACCCGGCCTTCCAGCAGAGGCTTCTGCGCCTACTCCAGACGGCCGTGCAATCCGGTGAAGCCACGAGTGCCCAGCTCGCTCACCTGCACGACCGCTGTCTCGTCAACGCCGGGCAACCCCAGGTGTACGGCACCCAGCACTGGTACCGCGACGACGGCGAGCTCGAACCGCATCGGATCGCCGACCCTGCGCAGCTCGATACCCGCAGGGCCAGTTTCGGCCTGCCGCCGTACGCCGAGCAAGCCCGCCACCTGCGCGAGCGCCACGGGCCGCTCGGCTCCTTATCGATCTCCGCAACTGCGGAGCCCATCCCCCTGTCCGAAAGGCACGCGGCATGAACGCAAGCACCATCACCGCGCTGAACTGGAATGTGGAGAAGGGCATCAACTGGGAGGAGGCCGCTGCCTGGGTCCAGCAGCAGGCCCCGGACATCCTCTTCCAGCAGGAGGTCCAGCCCGGACAGCTCGACGCCCAGGCCGAGCGCCTGGTCATGGACGGGTACATCGCCGTCCACCGGCCCGGCAGCAACAACGACAACGGCATCTTCCTCAAGCGCGGTGGTCCGCTCGCCTTCGTGGAGGAGTACGAGCAGAGCTGGGCACCATGGCACGCCCCGGCCAACATCGCGGTGAAACTGCGCGACGACGACGGCACGCTCAGCCCCCGGCAGATCAGCTGCGTCAGCGGGCACGCCTGCTACTGGTCCCCCGAGCACCGGCTGACCGAGGCGAAGTGGTGCTCAACCCTGGCCAAGCCCGGTTGGCTCGCCGTCCACTTCTGGGACTGGAACAGCTACCGCACCGGGGAAGGCGGCCCCTGGGACGGCTACACGGATCACGCCTTCGTGGCGAACCGCACCTACCACGAGGCCGGCCGCCGCCACACCGACGACCGGCCGGACCGCGAGCTGCTCGCGGCCGGATATGTCGAGATGGCCCGCCACGCGGCGCAACGCCTTGACCAAACCGACGCGCTGAACGCGTCCTCCGGCTACCGCGACCACCCCGGCCGGCCGCCAGGCCGGAGGTACTGCATCGACCGCGGATACCTCAGCGCGGAACTCTCCCCCGCCCTGACCCGCTTCACCGTCTGCGACACCCCCGACCTGCGTCGGCTGTCCGACCATCTGCCCCTGCGAGCCGAGTTCGACGTCGCGGAACTGCGCACGATCCTGCACCGGCCCGCCGCGACATATCAGCCGCACGACAACCGGCGCGCCCCCGTACCCGAGCCCACCGCCAGCGCGACGGCCTGACCGCCAACGCCCCACCCCCTGCTCCACAACGGACCACAAGGAGGACCCTTGCCCACACCTGCGGCGCTCGACGAGTACGACGAGCCGGTCGTGCGAATCATCACCCTCAACCTGGAGAAGGACGGCGGAGAAGACCACGAGAACGGCGAGCACCCGCACAGGTGGCGGGCTGCCCACGAGGAGCTCCTCGCGCCCCGGCGCCCCGACGTGATCCTCCGCCAGGAAGCCACCTACAGCCACCTCCACGACCAGCGCCGCCTCCGCGCGGCAGAGGGCATCCTCGGGATGAGGGGCTTCCTCAGCCCGAACGGGTCGGGCCGCAACCCCACCGCCCTCTTCCTGCGCCCCGAGACTTTCCCGCAGGCCCAGCGCCTGGAGCAACTGCGGTACTGGCGGACGCCGCCCACCATCGTCGTCACCCAGCTCGCCGAGGTTCCGGAAGTCGACGTGGTCGTCACCTCGTGGCACGCCGCCTTCAACTCGCCCCGCGGACGGGAACGCGAAGCCGAGGAACTCACGGCCCTCGCCGACAAGATGAAGAAGGGGACAGCGTTCGTCGGCGGCGGGGACTGCAACGAGTATCCCCTTGCCCATGGCGAGACGGTCGCGCACATCGACTGGGCGAGCCCAGACGTCACGGACCGGGCCCACATCCGGCACCGCACCAACGCCGGGCCCGGCGGGACCCGCGTCAGCTGCACGTACCTCGACGACACCCTGCTGGGATGCGGTCTGCACGATCCAGCCCGATACGCCGCCCACGAGCTGGGGATGGCCGACGCGCTGGATCCCACCGCCGGACACGCAGCCGAAGGCCAGGGCGGCGGGCGACGCATCGACCGGATCTACCTCGACCCCTGGATGGTGCAGGCGGTCCTCGCGGCTCGCGTTCTGGACACCACGGGGCTTTCGGACCATCACGCGGTCGAAGTCGTTCTGTCGCGCCGCAAGTTGGCTGAGGCCCTTCGGCGTGAGTTCGCCTCGCTCCCTCCCAGCTCGGCTCTTACCCACTCCGCGGACGCGGGCGCCCCGTCAACCACCAGCCCGGAAGGGATGGCTCACGCATGAGCACCGCACCGCTGACCCTGCTCAGCTGGAATTTCGAGAACAACGGCAAGAAGGACCCGGCCCGACGGCAGGCCGGTGACGAGCTGCTGAAATCGCTCAACCCCGACCTCGTCTTCCGCCAGGAGCTCTGGGACGCCGACGAAAACGGCCGCACGGTCTTCAACGCGCAGGCCCGCGCGCTCGGCATGCACGGCGAACTCGGCGACGGCTCCTGCACCGCCGTGTTCATCAACCCCAAGCGGTTCTCCGTCGTGCGGGACTGGACGCAGAGCCGGGGCCCCCAGTTCGTACTGCCCCCCACCGCCCTCACCCTCCGCTACGAGGAAGCCGGCCCCGACGCACTCCCCTTCATCGCGGTGTCCTACCACCTCAACTACGCCAGCCCCGCCCAGCGCCTGCTGGAAGCCGAGTGGCTGACCACCTGGGCCGACAAAGGGTGGACCACACCCGACGGCACGCGCGTCACCCTGCCCGCGGTCTTCGCCGGGGATAACAACTCGTTCCCGGCCCCCGGGGCAGACGGGGACCCGGCGCTCCCGGAACTGCTCGCCATCAAGAACGCTCCGCACCGCCTCCACCGCTCGTATCCCGGCCCGGACGGCGCCCGCGTGCCGGACACCCGCCCCGATGCCGCTCTGTACACGGCGGGACTCGAGGACGTGGCTCGCTACTGGGCAGCCACCCAGAACGGCACCGCGGCCGCAGTTTCCCGCACCGTGGACGCCTGCGACACCCACGGGCCCGACAGCCGCATCGATCGCGCCTACGCCACCCCCGAACTGCTGCCCGCGGTGGACGAGGTCGACGTGATCGAGGTCGACGCCGACCTGTCCGACCACCACATCCTGCGGATCCGGATGAACGCCGGACGCCTCGCAGAGATCCTCAACCGCGCAGCAGCGTAGAACGCCCACGCCAGGCCACGCATCCGGCTCACGTGAGCAGCCCCTCCGGGCCGGATGCGTGGCCGTGGGCACCTCGCATCACCACCACAGGAGTGACCTTGCTGGACAAGACCGCAACCCCCGAGGGACGCCCCTCGGCCGGGGTCGCCACGGCGCTGGGCGTGCTGGACGGCTGGCGCGCCATGAGCTGGGCAGACGTGGCCGAAGCTGCCGGCCGCGCCGCGCACCTTCTGTGGAACGACTGGAACTGGTCCGGCGCGTTCGAGCTCCTCGCGGCGCACGACCAGGCCGCGGTCCTCCACGCCCTGTCCGTCGGACACCGGGTGCACTCCGAGCCGCGCAGCCGCCTGGGGCCCGACTTCTGGCAGTCCCGCGTGGACGAATTCCGTGCCGAGGCCGCGTACTCCACCGCCCTCCTGGGCGGCACCAGCCTCATCAGCGACAGATCTCGGAAAGCGATCGAGGCAGTGCACCAGTGGCAGCGGCTCCGCGCGCTTCCCTCCGCCTGGCAGGACGAGGTCCTCGAAAGGCTGTCGCCGGACCGGAGATACAGCTGGCGAGCCGATCCTGCTCCAGCGCTCCCCTCGCTCGACGAGGCCCTGCGCCACGCTGAGGCCGCCGCCTCCAACGGCACGCCACCGGTGCCGGGCGACGACCGATGGCTGCTGGCCGGTGAGCGAGGACAAGACCTCGTGAGCCGCCTTTCCCGTCTTCCGGAGGGATGGCAGACCGAGGCGGTGCGGCGGATGGCCGACGGTGTCACCCCGCTGACCGCGGTCTCCGACGCTGCGCAGTCCATCAACATCGTGCGGGTCTTCGGCGTCTACATCGCCTGGAACGCCCCTTCCCCGCCCCACACGTCCAGGCCCGCGCCGCGCGCCTGATCTCTCTCGTGCCGCCACGCCACTAGATCCCGTCGGAGCCCGTCATGGTCGGTCCCTCATTCGAGCAGCCGCCAACCCTCTCCTCTCGCAGAGCCAAGCCCGCGTACACAGCGGGCAGCGGCACACCGAAGGCGCCCGCGCGCCAGAGGATCAAGCTGCCCAATCGCTTGCTGGAGGACGCCGTCCAGCGTTCGGGCATGTCGTACAACGAGGTGGCAGCAGCGGTCCGGGAGATGGCGGCGGCCGAAGGACAGCACCATGTGGCAACCGACCGGACCCGGGTGGGGCACTGGATCAACGACGGAGGCCAGCCGCAGGACCCCGTCCCTCGGTACCTGGCAGCGATCTTCACCAAAGCCCTGGGCCTCACCCGGCCTTTGACCCCCGCGGACCTCGGTTTCAAGGACGCCGTCGGTGAGGCGGCGCCGGCAGCCACTGAGCCCGCCTTCCCGACGCCGGTCCTCGCGGCGTTGGGGGCCACGCCCGAGGAGGCGCGTGCCTACGCGCAGACGGCAACCATCACCGATTTGAAGCCCGGGGATCTCGAGGACCTCGAACTGTCCGTACACCAGCTCGCCGCCAGCTACTCGGCCAAGCCCCTGGCAGAACTATGGGTGGAGGTAGACCGATGCCGGAAGCGGGCCCA
The DNA here is from genome assembly GCF_036227565.1 of Streptomyces sp. NBC_01454. Classification (NCBI taxonomy): domain Bacteria; kingdom Bacillati; phylum Actinomycetota; class Actinomycetes; order Kitasatosporales; family Streptomycetaceae; genus Streptomyces; species Streptomyces sp. NBC_01454. Next base: position 217,030 of record NZ_CP109462.1, on the reverse strand, counting down.
CAGCCTCCTCACGCACTGCCGGCACACGCTGCGGGAAGGCCGTGATCTGACCCGGCACGCCGGGATGCTGTCGATCATCCTCGCCTGGATCGCGCACGACCTCGGGGAGGACAACCTGGTGCAGGCCTACTGCGACGACGCCTGGGCCCAGGGGATGGAGGCCGACGCGCTCGACGTGTGCGCCTGGTCCGAGGACGTACGGTGCACTCACGCTCTGTACGCTGGCCGCCCCTACGATGCCTTCGCCGCCGCGGCACGCGGACTGTCTGTAGCACCGCCGGGGGCCCGCGTCGCGCTACGCCTCACCGCTCAACTGGCGCGCGTCAACGCGCGGCTGAACAACCGCTCGGCCTTCACCGACGTGATGGCCCGAGTCCGCCCTCACAGTGAGCAGTTGCCCCTTCATCGCAGCGGCCTGTTCGGTCTCGACGCAGCCGTTCTCGCCTCCTACGAGGCCTCCTCACGCATTTGGCTCGGCGACCATGAGGAAGCGATCACCGCAGCGCAGACAGCCATCGAGTACTACCGAGCAATGCCACGCCCTCAGCTGGCACCGACCCGGCTGGCCATCGCCCACCTCGACCTGGCGCTGGCCCACACAGCCCTCGGCGATCCAGACCAAGCCGTGGCCGCTGCTCGCCAGGCACTCGCCAGCAACCGCATCGTCGACTCCGTGCGGCGGCGCAGCGAGCACCTGGAACACCGACTGCGGCTGCGCTACCCCGAGTTGCGCGCCGTGCGCGACTTCAGCGAAGAACTCCACGACCAGCTGTCGCGTGACACGCCCACGCCCCGTTCCGCATGAGTGGCGCAGCGCGTGGCGCGGGGATCGCGACAGCTGGCCCGCTGGTGGCGCTACAGCCCGCTGGGGTCAACTGCTCGCGACGCCGGCGCCCCGGAGCGCGGCGCCTCACACACGTCAGCGGCCTTGGTCGATCCGAGCGCCGTTCCAGAACCTAGGACCGAGGGGTGGACGATGGCGGACGACAGCTCTGCCGCACCGAATGAGTTCGCCGCTGTCGTCCTGCGGGCGTGGGCGCACAGCCTGGACGGCGGCTCCTTCAGCGACGATGACGACTTCTTCGCCTGCGGCGGGGATTCCCTCACCGCTCTGGCGGCGGCAAGCGAAGTGGCCACGGCGACCGGTCTCGACATACCCGCGCTGTGGCTCTACGAGAACCCCCGCCTCGAAGACGCCGTACGGGCGCTGGCCGCCGCCGCCGAAGGCGGTCTGGCCCCGATCGATCCGCAGGAGCGGGCGGGAGCACACCCGCTGTCCTTCCAGCAGGAGGGGCTGCTGCAGGTGATGGACCACATAGGTGCGGACCACCGTTACCAGGTCGCCTACGCCTTGGAACTCCCGGACAGTGTCGACGAAGGACGGCTCGTCGCAGCCATCACCCGTCTCGCGAGCCGACACCCTGCCCTGACAACTCAGATCACCGGCGCCGGCGAGCTCGCCCGGCAGGAGGTCACCGGCGCCGGTGAGCTGGAGCTGGAGCCGTTGCGCGCTATGTGCCCGGACGATGCAGTGGCCGCCACGAAGCTGTGGGCGGCGGCGTCCGTGATCAATCTGGACGATCCGCTCGCCCGGTTCGCCGTGATCGGCTCCGGATCGCAGCGTGTCCTGGCGCTGGTCGCCCATCAGATGGTCATGGACCCCTGGTCGTGGGGCCTGCTCCTACGCGACCTGGCCGTCCTGTACGACGATCCGGATGCCGGGGGCGGCCCCGCCCTGGCCTACTCCGACTACGCGCGCTGGCAACGCCGACATTTGTCGGACGCCGCGTACGAGCAGCACCTCGGCCACTGGCGCCGGACGGCGGAGGCGTATCCCTCCGGCGGAGTGCCGCTGCCCGGACCGCGAGGCGAAGTCCCTGCCGCCGGACCGGCCGCGCGCCTCCCCCTCGCTGTCCCCGCCGAGCACGCCCAGGCGCTGCACACCGCCGGCCAGATGATGGGCGCCTCCCTCTTCGAGGTACTCCTGAGCCTGTTCCACCTCGCGCTCGGCCGGTGGGCTGGCACCTCGGACATCCTCGTGGCCAGCGCCACGGCCAGCAGGACACGCCCCGGGAGCGAGAACATCGCCGGGTTCTTCGTCAACGGCCGCTTCACCCGCACCGCTCTGGAGGACCTGCGGACCTTCGGGGACCTGATCGGTCACGTCCGAGACCGCTGGCGCGCGGGAGACCGTCACCGCGAACTGCACCTGGAGAAGGTCCTGTTCGACCTCGGCCGCCCGGACATGGCGAACATCAAGTTCTCCGTGAACGCGATCCCGACGCTGACCGGCCTGACGCTGGCCGGAGAGCGGCTGCGCTTGGTGTCCGTGCCGGGGGCCCGCAGTGCCCGACGGCACATCAGCGTCGGCCTAGCACCGGATGCCGGAGGCGGCCTGTCCGGAGCACTGACATACCGCACGGACCTCCTCGTCCCGGCACAGGTCCGGGCGCTGGCGCAGGAGTTCTCGACGCTGTGCTCCTCCGCCGCCCACGCGCCAGCGACCGCCCGGATCACCCGCTAGCTCCCCGAGCCGCGCCCTCCATCGCGCGGCCCTGATCTGTAGAGAAGGACATCAGGATGAAGGCGCTGGTACTGGCCGCCGGCCAAGGCAGCCGGCTCGGCCGGTGGACGCCCGCTCTGCCCAAACCCTTTGCTCCGGTGGCCAACCGCCCGGTGCTCGCCTGGGTGCTGGAGCACCTGGACACCGCAGATGTCGAGGAGATCGGCGTCATCGTGCCCGGCAACTCCCTGGCCCTGTACGAGCAGGCCTTCGGCACGCGCACCGTCGCGGGCACGCCGGTGACCTGGCTTCCCGAGCACATGCCGCTGGGCACGGGTGGCTGCCTGCGCGATCAGGCAGCGTTCTTCGCCGGGGCACCGGCCGTGATCGTGCCCGCGGACATCATCTCCAGCGTCGACCTGCGCGTCCTGATCGCCCATCACGCCCGGACGGGCGCGGCGGTGACGGTGGCGGCGGTGCCCCGGGACGGAGAGGTGTGGCAGGGCGATGTCCTGGTCCCGGATCCCGACGAGCCAGACCGTGCTGCCGCGTACGCGTTCAAACCGCAGCCCGGCTCCGGGACGCGGCTGGGGTCCACCGGGGCGTGGCTCGTCGACCCGGCGGTCTTCCCTCACATACCCAAGGGCCGGTTCTGCGACTTCTCCAGCGAAGTCCTCCCCCGACTGACCGGCCTTGGGATGCCTCTCGGCCTGTTCGACGCCGGCGCCGGGGTGTACCTGCGAGACATCGGCACCCCGGCGAAGCTGCTGACCGGCAACCAGGAAGCCGTACGCGGGCTCACGCCCGCCGCACCGCGCCCGCTGTCCGGCCCGGCTCCGCTCATAGGTGACGGCGCCAAGGTCGATGACCAGGTAGCAATCGGGCCGGGGGCCCGGATCGGCGCCGGCACGAGCGTCGTCGGCCCCTCCGTCATCGGGGCGAATGCCGAGATCGGCCCCGGAGCGGTCGTGACGGCATCCGTCATCCTCCCCGGCGGGCGCGTCTCGGCCGGGTCCCGCATCGAGGCGGAGGTCGTCGGGACGGGCGAGCAAGCCCTCCAGGCGCTGCTGGACTACGCCCCCTTCGGAGGCACACGGTGAACGCCCGGGCACGTCTGGCCGGGCGGCCGTGGCCGGGCGTCGCCGAGCAGATAGCCCGCTGGTGCGCCACGGCCCCACTGGCACCCGCCGTCGTCCAAGGCGGCCGGACGTGGACCTACGGCGAACTCGAAGCCGCCGCCGGAGCCATCGCCACCGCCCTGCAGGCGCAGTTGCCCGGCCCCGGCCGAGTGGTCGCTGTGACGGGGCCCCGCGGCTTCGCGACCGTCGCGGCCTGGGTGGCGGTGCTGGCGACGCGGAGTGTGCTCCTGCCTGTCGACCCCGGGCTGGCGTCCGCGCAGAGCGCGAGGATGGTAAGCCTGGCCGGCGCCGATCTTGTCCTCGCGCTCGACGGCGCCCGCGTCCCTACAGCGGAGGGTGCGACCGTCCTGCTGCTGGACAGTGGTCAACTCGGCCCCGGCGGGGGGCTTCCCCAGGGGGAGCCACCGCAGCCCGAGGAACCGGGCTACGTGTTCTTCACCTCCGGCAGCACCGGTCAGCCCAAGGCCATCCTGGGACGCCATCGCAGCCTCGCGCACTTCCTCACGTGGCTCCGCACCGCTCTCCACGTGCAGCCCGGCGACCGGATCGGGCACCTGGCCGGCGTGGGATTCGACGTCACCCTGCGCGAAGTCCTGCTTCCGCTTTCCGCGGGCGCCACCCTCTGCCTTCCCCCGCCCGCGCCCCTGCCACCCGGCCAGGCCCTGGCGTGGCTCGCCGACAACCGGATCACGCTGCTGCACGCGGTCCCCACCGTCGCCCGCGCCTGGCTCCATGCAACCGACGGACGCCTCCAGCTACCGCTGCTGAGGGCGGTGCTATTCAGCGGGGAGCCGCTCACCGACACCCTGGTCGCCCGCTGGCGGACGCACCTGGACTACCGGGGCGAGATCATCAACCAGTACGGGCCGACCGAGACCACCCTCATCCGGTGCTGGCACCGTGTCGAAGACCCGGTACCGGGCATCCAGCCGCTGGGCCGCCCGATCCCCGGCAGCGAGGCCTGGGCGGAGGACCCCCCAGGCACACGGGTCCCTCCCGGTGCACCCGGCGAGATCGTGCTGCGCACCATGTACGGCACCAGCGGCTACCTCCGCGCCAGCGAAGAAGAAGATGCCCGGTTCACCTTCGGACCCGACGGCGAGGTCATCTACCGCACCGGCGACCTCGGGCACATGGACGCGGACGGCACCCTGCACTTCCACGGCCGTCGGGACGACCAGGTCAAGATCTACGGCGTGCGAGTCCACCTGCACGCCGTCGAAGCCGTCCTCGAAGCGCAGCCCGGCATCCACCAGGCGGCCGTGACCGCCCAGGCGGACGCCGACGGCGGCGCGCCACGTCTGACCGCCCATCTGGTTCTCGCGCCCGGATGCGACGCGATCCCCGGAGGGCTGCGCGCCGCCCTCCTCCAGGACCTCCCGGCGGCCGCCGTACCGGCCCGCTTCCTCACGGTCGACGCACTGCCCCGCACGAACTCCAGCGGCAAGCTCGACCGCTCCCGACTGACCAACCCGTCCCCGTCCGGCAGCTGACCGGACCCCTGTTGCGTACGTAGAAGAGGACTGACCTGCCATGAATCCCCCCAGCAACACGCCGACCACCACGGAGCTGAGCACCATCGCAATGGGCCTGCGGGCCTTCGTCTTCGCCGCGAACAAGCACCCCGGCGGCGCCTCCTCCGCCACCGAGGCCATCACCTCGCTGTTCTTCTCCGGCACCACGGCCCTCGCCGACGCCGGCCCGGATAAGGACCGCCTGATCTACTCCAAGGGACACGCGGCCGCGCCCTGGTACGGGGCGCTGTGGGCGCTCGGTGCGATGCCCGGAACGACCTGGCAGCAGGCGGCCGGCTTCGGGCAGGTCGGGCACCCCGTGCCACGGATGCCGGTACGCGGCGCGGTCCCGGGCATGGAAATGAGCACCGGGGCGCTGGGCCAAGGACTGTCCTACGGCGTGGGTCTGGCGCTGGCCGACCATCGCGCGGGCCGCGCCACACGGACCTTCGTGCTCCTGGGCGACGGGGAGTGCACCGAGGGCCAGGTGTGGGAGGCGGCGATGACCGCCGACCGGCTGGGACTGCGCAACCTAGTCGCGCTCGTGGACGCCAACGGCTCCGGCAGCGTCATCAAGTTGCCGCGCGAGCAGTGGGCGGCGCGCTGGGAGGGCTTCGGCTGGCGCACGATCGCGGTCGACGGCCACGACCTCGGTGCCATCACCGCGGCGCTGCGCGAGGACAGTGACCGGCCGACGGCGATCATCCTGAACACGATCAAGGGTTACGGCCTGGCCGCCGAGGTCGAGGGGTCCAACACCCTCAGCGCGGACGTGGCTGCCAAGCACCTGCCCGACTGGGACACCGCCGGGCTGATCGACGCGGCGCTGGAGGCCATCGACCGGTACTTCCCCGACGCGGCGCATCGCCGGCGCGGGCAAGCCGCCCCAGCGACCGTGCCGCCCACTCGCCCCAGCCGGGCGGAGCTGCTGTCGAGGGTGACGGGCTACGAGCCCGGTACGGCCGTGGTGGCGAAGAAGGCGCTCGGCGGCGAACTGGCCGTCGAACTGGCCGGCCTGCCGATGCTGTGGATGGCCCCCGACGCCATCCGCAACTCCGGCCTCCTCCCCCGGATGGACGAGGTCGGCTCGTGGGACTGGCACACCCCGGACGCGGACGTCCTGCAGTGCGCGATCGCCGAGCAGGACGCCGCCTCCCTCGCGGCCGGCGCCGCGAGCGCCGGTCTGTGGCCGGTGCTGTTCTCCATGGAGGGGTTCTACTGGCGGATGCTCGACCAGATCCGCGAGTCGATCGCCTTCCCCAAGGTGCCGGTCTTGCTGGTCGGCACCTCTGGCGGCCTCGGCGACCCGCTCGGACCGATGGTCCAGTCCGACGGCTGCCTCGCCGCTCTCCTGGCCATCGGCGACCTGGAAGTCTTCGAGGCCGCCGACATCAACACCGCCAAGCTCCTCGCCCTGGAGGCCCTGTCCTCGGGCCGGCCCGCCTACCTGCGGCTGCCCCATGAGGCGGTCCCCGTACGGAACAGCCTGGAAGAGCTCGCCGGCCGTCCGCTGCACGAGGGCGTGTTCACGCTCGTCGACGACCCCGACCCCGATCTCGTCATCCTGACCGCCGGCGCCCTCCGTGAGCACGCCGTCGAGGCCAGTCAAATCCTGTCCGGCCGGGACAAGCGGCGCGTCCGGGTCCTGGAGATCATCAGCACTACCCGTTTCGCCGCACTTACCCCCGGCCGCCTGCTGGAGCTGATCCCCGCCCACGCCTCCGCGGTCAGCATCCACAACGCGCCGTCCTCCGTGCTCGGCAACCTGCTGCCCCACGCCCGCGGCGGGATCGGCGAGACCCGCATCGGCGTGGACACCTACGGCATCGCCGGATGGCCCCAGGGCGCCCTGTACGAGGCCGCCGGCCTGACCACCGACGCCATCGTCGACCGCATCCGCAAGGAGTACACGTGAGCGCCCCGGCCTCCTCGTCCCGGCTGGCCGTCGACGCCGCCGACGACATCTTCACCGTCACCGCCCACCGGGCCGACACGTACCGCATCCACCTGGCTCAAGGGCTCACCACCGACGGGCTCAGCAACCATCTCGGTTCGCTCGCCACCCAGTTGGAGGCGCCAGAGATCGTCATCGTGATCGATACGGGCGCGGCCGAGCACCACCTGGGCGCCATCACCGCCGCCGTGGTGCGCACCGGGCTGCGGTTCTGCACCGTGCCGGTCCCGGCCGGGGAGCACAGCAAGTCCCCCGAAGGCCTGAACAACCTGATCCGCGCCCTGCACCACCACGGAGCGACCCGCCGCACGCTGCTCCTGGGCGTGGGGGGCGGCGTGGTGTGCGACCTGGTCACGGCCGCCGCGGCGCTCTACATGCGGGGCGTGCCGTACGCGCTGGTGCCCACCACGGTCCTGGCCCAGGTCGACGCTGCGATCGGCGGCAAGGGAGGCATCGACTACGACGCGGTCAAGAACCTGCTCGGCGCCTTCCACCATCCCGCCGGGGTCTACATCGACCCATCGCTGACCTCCACCCTCCCCGACCGGCACATCCGGGCCGGGCTCGCCGAAGTGATCAAGGTTGCGCTGATCACCGACCCCCGGCTCTTCGCGCGTCTGGAGAAGTCCGCGAACCCTCTGCCGGACGGCCAGGCGCTGACCGCAATCGTGCGCGACGCGATCGGGGCGAAGCTGATGCTGCTCGCCCCGGACCCTTTCGAGCAGAAGGACCTGCGGAGACTGCTGAACCTCGGGCACTGCGTCGGGCACCCCTACGAGGCAGCCACCGGCTACCGGATCCTGCACGGCGAAGCCGTCGCCGCCGGTACCGCGGTCGCGGCCGCGCACGCCTACCTCACCGGGGAGAGCGAGCTTGAGGACCGCGACCGCGTCCTGAACCTGCTGGCCGCCTACCAGCTGCCCGTCACCATCCCCGACGAGATGCGGGACGCCGTGTGGGACGGCATCGCCAGGGTGCGCCGGGTCCGCAACGGGCCCCTTCACCTCGTTCTCCCGCACCGGCCCGGCCACTGCTCCATCACCGACGACATCGACCGTCCCGCCTTCGACAAGGCCCTCAACGACCTGGCGGCCCGCCCATGACCCGCCCACCACACGCCCTGCCCTGGCTGCTGCTCGAAGGAGGCGGCAGCCACACCTGGGCAGCCACTGCCAACGGCGACACGATCCTCGCCACCACCGAGGGGCCATCCACCAACCCGCGGTCGGTCGGTGAGAAGCGTGCCGTGCACAGGCTCGTCGACCTCATCGATCGGGTCTGGGACGATCCAGGCACGGCCCCGATGGGCGTCGTCGCCGCGCACGGCGCTGCCTCCACTCGCGCGGCGGCCGGGGACTTCGCCGCCCTGGTACGCCGCGCTCTGTCCAGTGTCGGTCCGATGGCCGCGCCGGTGCTGGTCACCAACGACCTCACCCCTCTTCTTCTGTCCGCAAAGGGCCCGGTGTGCGTGGTCAACTGCGGCACCGGTACCGGGTTCGCCGCACGCAACGGCGCCCGCTGGGCGCGCTCTTCGGGTCTGGAGTGGCTGCTGTCCGACGAAGGCGGAGGCCACGACCTGGGCACCGCGGGGCTGCGCGCCGCTGTCCGCTCCCTGGACGGACGGGGCCCGGACACCACGCTCACCGGCCTGGCCCGCCAGTGGTGTGCCGACGGGGCCCATGCTGGAGGAGGCCTCGGAGAGGGTCTTTTCTTCCACGTCTACCGCGCGGAGGGCACCAAGCCGCTCGTCGCCTCCTTCGCCCAGCACGTCCTGGAGGCAGCCGAGGACGGCGACACCGTGGCCGGCCAGCTCGTCGAGAGAGCCGCCGCCGAACTGACTGTCGGGGCGGCCGCGGTGTGCCGGACCACCGGAATCACCACCGGCACGGACTACACCTTGTTGCTGTCCGGCTCCCTGCTGACAGAAGCAACCCTCCTGCGCGGGCACTTCATGTCCTGGGCCCACGAAAACCTTCCGCCCGCCGCCCTCCTCCAGCACACCCCCAAGGGACGGCCGGAGGACCTGCTGCACCTACGGGATCTGTGGCTGACACCGGACGCACTGACGCCGCTGGCAGCAGCGCTGCCGACCCATGCCGACCCCGCTCCTCCAGCAGCCGGAGGAACTCGCTCGTGACCACCGCCGATCCCCTACCGCTCCAAGGCCCACTGCTTGGCGCCGTGCTCGACCCGGTACTGGACAAGGCGACATCCGAGATCGATGCCTTCCGGAGCGGCCCGGAGCTCGTCCGGTTCAAGCGCAGCGTCCACGGCGGCATGGAGCCCGTCACCGAACTTGACCTGCGCCTACAGGACTTGATTACGGCCGCGCTCGAGCAGGCATGGCCCGGTCTGCCGGTCATCGCCGAGGAGGGACGCGAGAGCATCGGGCCCATCCCCGACGACTGCGCCCTGGTCGACCCGCTCGACGGCACCGCCCCCTTCCTGGAGGGTAGCCCGGACTTCGCGATCGCCGTCTGCCTGGTCCGCTCGGGACGGCCAGTCCAGGCGATCGTCGACCTGCCCGCCTACCAGCTGCGGGTGAGCGTCTCCGGTTCCGCGCTGACCGTCACGGGAGACGTCGACCGTCTCCCCACGTTCGCCCCGGACATCGTGGTGACCAGCCCCCGCCACACCGAACTGGCCGCCCGGCTGCTCCCCAGTCGGCCCGTGGCCGCCGTGCCCACGGCCAGCGTCAAGATGATCCTCGTGGCGCTCGGACGTGCCCGGGCCGCCGCATACCTTCCCGCCGCTCGCGGCAGCGCGGCGCCCTGGGACTACGCCGCCGCCGCGCTGGCAGTCCACGCCGCCGGCGGAGAAGTCCGCGACCCGGCGGGCCGCGACCTCGCCCGCACCCGGCCCGCGCGCCTCGACGGGTGGCTGGCCACCTCCCACGCCCCGCGCCCGGCCGGCGACCTCAAGCCTCTGATGCGCCCCGCCCGTTGACACCCTTCAGGAGATCCACCGCATGTCCTCCGCTCCCACCACCACCGACGGCTGGCGCGGCCTGCCCGGGCCCGGCTTCGCAGAGCCGCACCTGCTGGCCGCCCTCGACCATTGCGCCGAGCGCGACGTGCTCGGCGAGAACGTCCTGGTCGGCTACGACGGCCGCGCCGGCGCCCCCGAACTCGCCCGGCTCGCCGCCGACCTCCTGGCCGAGCACGGCATCACCGCGCACCTGGCCACCACACCGGCCCCCACCCCCGCCTGCGGCTGGCTCGTCCACCAGGCCGCCGACCTGAGCGCGGCCGTCATCATCACCGCCAGCCACAACCCGCCCGGCTACATCGGCATGAAGCTCCGCAACGCCGCCGGTCACGGCATCGTGTGGCCCCAGCCGCCACCCGGCGCCGTCCTCGACCCGGGCCGCCTGCCCCAGCGCAACCACCCCGCCATCGACGTCCTCGCCCCGTACGCCGCAGCCACCGGCGCCGCCCTCGACGAAGCCGCCACCCACTTCGACGCCGACGTGCTCCTGGACGCCGCCCACGGCGCTGTCGGAGCCCTGGCCGGCCATCTCGAAGCGGTCCGGATCCTGCGGGCCCGCCCGCTGCCCTTCTTCGCCGGCCGCACCCCCGACCCCGTCCCCCGCCCCCAGGCCGAGCAGACCGCTCGCGAACTCCTGGAACATCAGGCCCGGTCGGCGCTGCTGGCGATGACCGACGGTGACGGCGACCGGCTCGTGCTGTTCAGCCGCCGCTCGGGCTACATCGGCAGCCCCGAGCAGGCCGCAGCTTTGCTGTACGCGGGCCTGCCGGTCGACCGGCTGATCACCACGGCGGTCGCCCCGCGCATGGCGGTACGGGCGGCCAAGCGCGCCCGGCCCGGGCTACGGGTCACCGAGACGCCCGTCGGGTTCAAGCACATCGTCACCGCCTGGCAGAACAACCCCAAGCCGACTCTCGGCCTGGAACCGAACGGCGCCCTCGTCCATGTCAGCGGCAGCCGCAGCTACTTCGAGCGCGACAGCCTCGCTGCGCTGACCGCCGTCCTCCACGCGTTCCCGACCCTGGAGGCCCTGGACGACGCGGTCGCCGACGTACGGCGCGCGCACCCGCACACCCAGCTCGTGCACACCGTGCCCGAGCCGCTGACCGACGTGCTGCACCAACTGCCGAAGCTGCTGCCGGGCTGGCGGGCCGACCACTCCGGCGATCCGGTCGTCTACGACGACGGCGCGCACGGCCGGATCGCCGTACGCGCCTCGGGAACCGAACCCGCCACCCGTCTTTACATCGAGGCGCCGGTCCCGGTCGTCGAACACCTCACCCGGGCCCTGGGGGGCCCGGGGTTCAACCTGTCTGCTTGAGCAGGCCCGCCGCCACGAGTCCGGCCAGGCCCATGTCCGCGTCGGTGTACTGACCGCCGAGGAGATGGGCCACGTACTCGTCCTGCGGCAGGGTCACCGGCTCGACGAACTCCTCCGCGTCCGGGGTCGGCTCGGCGACCTTGCGGCAGTCCCGGGCCAGCACCGCGTACCGGACGTGGGTGGCGTAGGACGCCAAGAAGGTCTGCATGACGACCTCGGCCGTCCCCGCCTGGAAGCCGGTCTCCTCGAGCAGTTCACGAACGGCGGCGGCCACCACGTCCTCGTCGGGCCCGACGAGGCCGCCGGGGAGCTCGGCCAAGACCTTGCCCGGGCCGGGGCGGTACTGGCGGACGAGGATGCCCTGGTCGTCTTCGGTGAACGCCACCAGGGCGACGGTCCGGGGGCCTTGCAGGATGTCCCAGTCGGAGTCCTTGCCGTTGGGCTGGGTGTAGGTGCGGCAGCGCACCTTCAGGTAGCCGGCGGGCTCGGGGCGCTCGTTCTTCAGCGTCCACGCCAACGGGTCGCGTTCTTCAGTCACGCTTCGCACCTTATCCAACTCGCAGTGTGACAAATGATGGGGTGGTGGCGCCCGCAGTGGAGGCGAGCGGCGGAAGGGGGCGCCGCGTACACGCGGCGGCCCCGCTGGTCAGATGTGGATGATGCCCTGGGCCACGAGCTGCCTCCTCATGGTTCGGTACTCCTCCACCGTGACCGGCCGCTGCCCGCGCGCGTGCTTGGGCTTGCCGGCCTGTGAGGCCTCGGGCCACTCGTCGGCGGCGGGCAGCATGTCCAGCGCGGCGTGCGAGCGGGGCTTGGCCCGCGGGCCGCGCATGAACAGGGTGACCGTGCCGGGCAGCATCACCGTCTGGTGCACCAACGGATGGCCCAGGGTGTAGCACGAGCCGGGGCGCTCGACGGTGATGAGGCCCGGCTGGAGGTCTCCGGAAGCGAACTCGCCTTCCCCGGTGTCGGTCCGCCGCCGCCAGACGTGGATGTAGGCACCGGCCAGGACCAGGGTGGTGAAGGTGTACTTGTGGTCGTGCGGGACCAGTTCGCGCGCTCCGGGCGACATGTGCAGGCGGATCTGGAAGCCGCGGGCGTCATCCTGGTAGATCACGAGCCGGTTGATCAGGGGGTGGACCTCGCTCTCGGTCATCCGCTGCGGGTCGTGTTCGATCTCGCCGACGAGTTGCGTCAGAAGACGGCGGTCGGCGCCGAGCCGGAGCAGGATGTCGCGGCTGCGCCGGTGGGCCAGGCGCAGGTCGCTGTCGTCGAGGGCGGGCAGTTCCTCCAGCCAGTTCGTCGCCGTCGTCACGCGGTCACCTCGGCGGCGGTCTCGTCGCCCGGCAGCGCGGCGGTCAGGATCCGCTGCGCGGTGTCGAGCGCCTCGCGGTAGCTGTAGGCCGTCAGCGGCGCGGCGCCCACGGTCGGGGCCAGGGCGGTGCGCGCCAGGACGAGCTGGCAGCCGTCGTCGCTGGTCTCGATGGTGCGCAGGGTCCCGGGGTGGCAGGCGTAGATCGACTCCTCCGCGAAGGTGCGCACCAGCCACGGGTGGTCGTCGTCGACGTCCCCCTGGTGCCGGTAGCACTCGACGTGGCTGGTGCCGGTGAGGGTCAGGGTGACGGTCTTCTCGGTCGCCTCTTCCGGTCCCGGACTGCCCTCGGCGTACAGGCGCAGGTAGAGCAGGCAGTCGTGCTCGATGTCCTCGGCGAGCAGCAGATGCGTGTGGCCGGCGGCGGTGAACGAGCGTCCGGCGAACTGGGGGTCAGCGCGAGTGATCAGGTCGAGGGCCTGGCGGACCGCGCTGGGCCGCCAGCCGCCCTGGAGGATGTCCGGGTTGTCGGGGACGTCGGCGGGTGCGCTGCCTTGGTTGAGCAGGGCAGCGATCGGGGCCAGGTGTGCGAGCGCGTGAGAGGTCAACGCGTGATCCTTCCGGAGGTGAGGACGCCCAGCCGCTCGAGGTCGGCGACGAAGGCGCGATATTCGGACAAGGACATGGGGCCGGACAGGCGGTAGCGCTGGTCCGTGGGAGAGCCGTCGTCGCCGTCGATGCGGGTGTCGTGCAGGTCGGTAGCGGAGTTCCAGCGCCGCTGGCGTACCGGGCCGCGCAGGAACAGCGTGGCGGTGCCGGGGAAGACGGCGGTCTGGTGCACCAGGGAGTCGGAGAACAGGTAGGCGGTTCCGGGGCGCTCGACGGTGACCAGTCCGGGCGCCAGGTCGGCGGAGGTGAAGGGGCCTGTCTGTCCGGCGGCGGCGATGCGCCGGTTCCACACCTGGGCGTATCCGCCGGTCAGGACGTGGACGGCAAAGGGGTACTTGTGGTCGTGCGGGATGAGCTCCAGCCGGCCGTCCTGGAAGATGTGCAGCCGCAGCTGCCACCGGTCGGCGCCGGAGGTGTCCTCGGCGAGGACCAGGCGGTTGACGAGAGGGTTGGTCTCGCAGCGGGCCAGGCGCTCGGAATCGGCGCCGATCGAGGTGACCAGACCGGTCAGCAGTTCCCGGTCGTCGGCCAGGACGCGCAGGGCCGTGCTCGTGTCGGCCGCGCATTGGCGCGGGTTGTCCCAGTTGATCAGGTCCAGGGCGGTGGCGAGATCCGTTGGGGGCATGGGGTGAACGTCCTTTCCGTGGGCCTCCGTGGCGATACGGTTGCGTCCGGAAACCCGTGGTTGTTGATCGAAGGGACACGGCGTGGCACTCAGGGCGCTTCGCGCGGCGTTGGAAGCGGTGTACGTCAGGCGCCTGGCCCGCAAGGTGGAGGGCCTTCCCCGCCCTCGGCACGTCGCGATCATGCTGGACGGCAACCGCCGCTGGGCCCGCGGAGCCGGGCACGACGATCCGCGTGAGGGCTACCGCGTTGGCGGGGCCAAGGTCGGCGACTTCCTGCGCTGGTGTGACGCCGCCAAGATCGAGCACGTCACGCTGTGGATGCTCTCCGACGACAACCTGCACCGGCCCGCGAACGAGCTCGGCCCGCTGATCGAGATCATCGAAGAGACTGTCCAGAGCATCTGCGCGGCCGACGAGCAGTGGCGCATCGAGATCATCGGCTCGCTGGATCTGCTGCCGGGTGAAAGCGCGAGCGTCCTGAAGGACGCGGCCGACCGCACCTCCGGCCGCGCCGGACTCAAGGTCGACGTCGCCGTCGGGTACGGCGGCCGCCGCGAGATCGTCGACGCCGTCAAGACCGCCTTTGAGAAGCACACCGCCGCGGGCGGGGATCCGCAGGAGCTCGCGGAGAATTTCGACCTCGAGCACATCTCCGACAACCTGTACTCCCCGGCCGGTCGTGACACCGACTTCATCATCCGCACCTCCGGCGAGCAGCGGCTTTCCGGGTTTCTGCTGTGGCAGTCCGCCTACGCCGAGGTCCATTTTGTTGAGGTCCTGTGGCCGGCGTTCAGGCAGATCGACCTGCTGCGGGCGCTGCGCTCGTACGCGGCGCGGGAGCGCCGCTATGGCCGGTGACGTCATGCCAGGTGCGCCATCCGCGGGTCGGCGAGGATCGCGTCCACGGCCTGCTTGACTGAGCTGTCCTGGTCCTCTTCGTCGCTGGAGACGACCACGCACCTCCAGGGCGCGGCGACCTCCTCCAGGGCTTCCATCAGCCGGGTCTGCAGATCGAGGTAGGCGTCCTTGCCCCGGCCGCTTCCCGCCGCGCCGTGGTGCTCCAGTCCTCCCAGGGTGCCGCGCTGGGCGATCAGCCGGTCGTACGCGCGGTGCGGGGAGCAGCGCACCAGGACGGGAACCGTGCGGGTCTCGTCGGGGCGCAGCACCATGGCGGCCGAGCGCAGCACGGTGGCGGCGGCACGGGCGTGGCTGTCGTGGCGTGCCGTGCGCTGCGCGAGCAGGCACAGCTTGCTGACCATCTTCAGCGGGTGGGTCTCTTCGATGACGACGGTGCCGCTCTCCAGTTCCCGGTGGACGACGCTGGTGTAGTAGACGAGGCTGCCGGCGATCTCGCACAGCGCTGCCGCGGTGATGGCCTGCGGGTCGTTCGCCGCGATCGGAGCCGCGTCCAGCCGGCTCTCCAGGGAACGGTCCCGCAGGTCGGCCGGCGGGGCAGGCAGCAGGGTGCCCAGGGCGGTGCCGTCGGCGGCTTCGGCGAGGCTGTAGAGGGAGCGCAGTCCTGCGTCGTACAGCGCCCGGTTGGTGTCCGCGACGTGCCCCGTGGGCTGGGCCCGGAGGTAGTCCCGCCGGGAGAGGATGCGGACGGGTTTGCCCTCGTCGGCCAGGCGTTGGCGGACGGCGCGGGCGATGGTGCTCTTGCCCGCCCCGTCCGGGCCGAGGAAAGTGATCGCGGAGCCGGAGCGGGTCATCGGCGGTGTGCCTCCCGGTAGTGGGTCAGGGCCTGGGTGAGGTGCTGGCGGGTGAAGTCGGGCCAGTAGGTGGGGGTGAACCACAGCTCGGCGCCGACGCCGCCCCAGAGCAGGAAGCCGGAGCTGCGGCGTTCCCCGGAGGTGCGGATGAGGAGGTCCGGGTCGGGCTGGCCGCCGCTGATCGCGCGGCTCAGGTCCTCGACGGTGAGCAGCTTGGCGGCCTCGTCGGCGGGAACGCCCTCGCGGGCCCAGCCCCCCAGGAGACGGCGGACGGCGCTGGCGATCTCACGGCGTCCTCCGTAGGCGATGGCCAGATTCACCGTCAGCGTGTCCGGCGCGTCGGCACTGGCCTGCTCAGCGTGGCGGACCGCTTGCGCCACACGGGGCGGAAGGGCGTCGCCTTCACCCAGATGACGGATGCGCCACCGGCCGGCCCACGACAACTGCAGGACCGCACCGGTGATGATCTCCATCAGCGCTTCGACTTCGGCCGGGTCGCGGCGCAGGTTCTCGGTGGAGAGCATCCACAGGGTGACCAGGGGTATGCCGCTCTCCTCGCACCACGACAGGACCTGCGGAATCCGGCCGAAGCCGATCCGGTGCCCATCGGAGGGGGACAGGCCGCGCTCCTTCGCCCAGCGCCGGTTGCCGTCCAGGACGATGCCGACATGCCGCGGCCCGCCGGCGTTCACAGCAGCCGCTGGACGCCCCACACGGGCACGTCCCGGAAGAAGGCGACCGCGTCCGCTTCCGCCCAGGAAGCCCACTGCTCGGCCTCGGTGCTGGCCAGCTCGGCGAAGCGGCGCATGTCGGCGAGGAGGCTCCGGTCGACACGGTGGGCGGTCACGATCTCGCGGACCTTGTCCACGTCCGTCTGCGTCGCGCCGGCATGGCCCAGCACCGAGGAGAGGATCTTCTGCTCGGACTCCGAGGCGGCAAGCAGCGTACGGCGGATCAGGTAGGTCACCCGGCCGTCGGCGACGTCGGCCGTGGCGGGCTTGCCGGTGACCTCCTCGTTCCCGAAGAGCGACAAGTAGTCATCCCGCATCTGCCCCGAGATGCCGAAGGAGGTGGAGTACCGCCGCAGAGTCGGCTCGTGCTCCTTCGGGTCCTGCTCGGCGGCCAGCAGGCCGAGCTGCAGCGGGGCGAGCGCCGAGGACCGGGCGGCCTTGAAGTCGCACACGGAGTGCAGCAGTTCCTCTTCCGGCACGCCGAGGAAGTCCCGTTCGAGGTCGAAGACCTGGCCGATGAACGTGCTCAGGGCGGCCGTGTTCTGGACTGCGGTCATCGACTGGGCCAGCCACGGGTCCAGTCCGGCTTCCGTGATCACCTGCTGGGAGAGGACGAGGGCGAGGTCACCGGCCAGGACGGCCAGGCCCAGGGCGTGCTGGGGATGGTCGGGGAACTTGTCGCGGTAGGCGTAGTAGGTGGAGGGGCCGCCGCGGCGGGTGGCCGCGTTGTCGATGATGTCGTCGTGGATGAGCAGATGGGCCTGCAGCAGCTCGATACTCAGGGCGGCGGCGTCCACCGCCTTTACCGTCGTCGCGCCGCCGGGCACCAGGTTCGCGGCTTCGTAGGCGAACGCGACCCGCTGTCGCTTGCCGCCCCGCAGCGCCAGCTCCTCGACCATGCGCAGGCACTCAGGGGCGAAGCGGCTGAGTTCGGGCACGTCGGATGCCGCGTGCAGCTGTGCGAAGTACTTCTGGAAGAGGTCCTGGAAGCGGTCGCGGTGCTGTGTGATCCGGCTGCCCATCTGCCGGGTGACTTCGTCGTCGCTCATGCGCCCGTCAATGCCCTTCTGGTTGAAAAAAGAGGGGCACCGCAGAGCGCCCGGGCGCCAGTCGACCGTCCCCGGGTGTAGCGCCACCAGACGGGCGGGTGTCGCGATGCGCCCGCCACAGCGGTCGCGGCTCTACCTGCCGGCGGCGCGTACAACCAGTTCGGCCACGGCCACGCCGGCCGGCCGAGTGACGACGTAAGCGACCGCGTCCGCGACGTCTTCGGCGTTCAGGCCCTGCCCCGGGCTGCCCCCAAGGCTCCGGGCGAGAGGCGTGTCGACGAGGCCGGGCTGGATGAGGCCCACCCGTACCCCGGAGGGGGCGAGCTCACGGCGCAGCCCCTCGCTCCACGCGGCCACGGCCTGCTTCGTCGCCGCGTACACGCTGGTGCCCGGACTGCCCTGTCGCCCGGCTGTCGACCCGACGGTCACGAGGTCTGCCGTCCTGCGATCGGACGACGCGGCGGCGTCCACCAGGTGCGAAAGCGCGGCGTGGGCAATGTTGAGCGTTCCGCTCAGGTTGATGTCGATCATGGACTGCCACCGGCTCGGCACGGCGTCGGCGAAAGAGCTGAGGTGCGCGGCTCCTGCGCAGTTGATCAGAATGTCCAGCCTGCCCGCCGTGTCGACGACCTGGGCGACGGCCTGTTCGGCCCCGGCGGCGTCGGCGAGATCCGCACAGACGGCGAAGGCCTCACCGCCAGCGCTGCGGATCTCACAGCACACCTGTTCCAGAGCCTCGGCCCGGCGGGCGAGGAGCGCCACCGTCGCCCCCAGGCGCGCCAGCCGGTGTGCCGTTGCCCGCCCGATCCCGCTTGACGCGCCGGTGACCAGCGCCGCGGTGCCCGTCAGTTCAGCCTGCATCGACAACCTCGTTCCTTCACCTGCACCTGGCGGCTGTTCGCCAGGCGATTGACCGTAGGGGCGCTGCCCGGCCGCCGCGCTGTGGCGCGGGCATCGCCACAGTCGCCCTCTGGCGGCGCCACACCCCGGACGGGTGCACTGACTTCTCGACCAAGAGCGTTGTCAGGGTTCGGAGTTGGGTGGACAGCAAACCCTGACATCAACTCTGTCCAACGTTGTTGCTGGCCAGGGGAAGGGACCACGAGGCTGTGAGCGTGAATGTCAGCGATGTGCGAGGGAGGGGTGACATGCGGAAACCGCAAGTCCGGGTAACGGTGAACTCCCGCTGCAAGCGGAGCTGCTACTACTGCCGGCCGTCGGGTGAGGCCGTGGCCACCGAGTCCGGCACCGACCTGGCGCCCGAACAGCTGATCGCCGTCGCGAAGGCCGTCCGGGCTCAGGGTGTGGAGAGCATCAAGCTGACCGGCGGGGACCCGGCTCTGTACGGACCGCTCGTGGAGGTCGTGCGCCGCCTGCGCCAAGAGGCCGGCATGAGCGAGGTCGAGGTGATCTCGCGGCACCCGAGGATCGGCGAGCTCGCGCCTGCGCTCGCCGAGGCCGGGGTGACCCTGTTCAACGTCTCCCTGGACACCCTGGACGCGGGACTGCATCACGAGATCTGCGGCGTGAACGACCACGCCGAGGTGCTGGCCGCGATCGAGGCGTGCGTGGCCACCGGCGTACCCGTGAAGGTCAACGTCGTGGTCATGGACGGAATCAACGCCGCGGAGATCGACCCGCTGATCGCGTGGTGCGAAGAGGCCGGGGTCGAGAGTGTGAAGCTCCTCGACATCATCAAGGACCTCGGCGAGGGCAGCGAGAGCTTCGCCCGGCGCCTGGAGATCAAGCGCAGCCGGAACCTTCCCGACCTCTACGTCTCCATGGAGGAGCTCGCGGGCGACCTGCGCGTGCGGGCCATCGACGAGGAGACGGTGCAGCAGGGCGGCCTCGGCCACCCCATGACGGTGTTCACCATGCCCTCGGGCACCAAGGTGGTCCTCAAGGACTCCACCGCCGGCGCCTGGTACGGATCGGTGTGCCGCGGCTGCCCGCTCTTCCCGTGCCACGACGCGCTGATGGCGCTGCGCCTGACCGCCGACGCCCGGCTGCAGTTCTGCCTCCTGCGCGAGGACGTCACCGTCGACCTCGCCCCGCTGCTGGAGAAGGACGACCAGGAGGCGCTGGCCGCCCAGGTGGAAGCCGCGTTCGAGATGTACGCCGCCGCCTACTTCCGGCCCGGCGACGCCACTCCTCAGGAACTGCTGGAGGCGCACCGGTGAGCGGCGTGTTCATGGGACTCCCCTCCGGGCTGACGACCGCTCCGTCGACCCCGGCCTCCGAAGCGCGGGAGGGTCTGCCGACGGTCATCCTGGTCTATCCGAAGATCGACCACGAGAAGGACTACGTCTACTTCTGGATGCCGTTCTCGCTGCTGACCATCGCCAAGCCGCTCATGGAGAGCGGCCTGGTGAACGTGGTCCTGTTCGACGGCAATCAGAAGGACGCCGCGGCGTGGGAGCGGCTGCTGGACGAGCACCTCGGGCAGACGGTGTGCATCGGGGTCAGCATCATGACCGGCGGCGGGCAGATCGGGCACGCCCTGGAGATGGTGCGGGCCGCGAAGAAGCACCCCTTCTGCCCACCGGTCGTCTTCGGCGGACCTCACGTCAATGTGCAGCCCGAGCAGACCGCCGCGCACCCACTCGTCGACGCCGTCCTTCAGGGCCCCGGGCAGAACTCGATGCTCGAGTACGTGAAGTCGCTCCTCGGCCGCGTGCCGCGCCGGCTGGTACCGGGCCTGCGGATCGACAACGGCGAGTGCGTGATGTGCGGAAGAGTGAACCCGCCGCGGACCGGGAACCTGGGCGCCTACCCCTGGGCCCTGCTGGACGTCGCGAAGTACATCCGTGATGACCCCACGGTGGCCACCCGCACGCTCAACTACGTCTCCAGCCAGGGCTGCGTCTACAAGTGCCAGTTCTGCTTCGAACTCACCTACCAGCGCAAGTACTCGGCGATGGCGGCTCACGACCTCCTGGA
Organism: Streptomyces sp. NBC_01454; assembly: GCF_036227565.1. NCBI lineage: Bacteria > Bacillati > Actinomycetota > Actinomycetes > Kitasatosporales > Streptomycetaceae > Streptomyces > Streptomyces sp. NBC_01454. Next base: position 196,575 of record NZ_CP109462.1, on the reverse strand, counting down.
CGACGTGGTCGCGCTCAAGGCCGCGTACGGCATCAACGGGGTGAAGTTCTACGACGCGGACTGGTTCGTGAACCTGCGCAGGTCCCTCGGCTTCTGCGACGGGCTGCTCGACCGCGGCGTGGACATCCGGTGGGCGGCGAGCATCAACCCCAACGACATCCTCAAGGCCCGCCGGGCCAAGCTCCCGTTGTTGGAGCGGATCGCGGAGAGCGGCTGCTCGCGGCTGCTGATGGGCGTGGAGTCGGGCAACGACCGCGTGCTGGCCGACGTGGTCCGCAAGGAGATCACCCGCGCGAGCATTCTCGACGTCGCGGCGGACATCGCCGCCCACGGCATCCTCGGCTCCTACACGTTCATCGTCGGGTTCCCCGGCGAGAGCGACGCGGAGATGGAGGACACCTATTCCCTGATCGAGGAGCTGCGGCAGCTCGACCCGCAGCCCGAGACACGGGTGCACCTGTTCGCCCCGTACCCGGGCACCCCGCTGTGGGAGCAAGCCCTGGAAGCCGGCTTCGTCCCGCCCGCCTCGCTGGAGGAGTGGTCGGGCTTCGACTACTACACGTCCTTAACCCCCTGGACGACCGACGCCACCGCGGCCCGGGCCCGGGAGGCGACTCAGATGCGGCTGGCCCCCGCCCGCTGACACCCCTTACCGTCACGCTGTGCACCGGAATCATCACCCCTCGGGTGATCCGGTGCGCGGCGGCCAGCCCCAGCCAGAGGAGACCTCGCTTGAGTACCGCACGTGTTCTGCCCGCCCCGCTCACCAAGGGCGACCGCATCGGCATCGTCACCGTGTCCGCGCCCGAACCGGCCCAGAACCCCGACCAGTTCGAACGCGGGCTTGACGCTCTGCGCGGCCGCGGGTTCGAGCCGGTCATCGCCGCCCACGCGCTGGACACCCACGGCTACCGGGCCGGCAGCGAGACCGCTCTCCTGGACGACTTCCACTCCTTCATCGCCGACCCCGACATCGCGGCCGTGGTGTGCGCCGGGGGCGGCAAGAACGCCAACCGGCTGCTGCGCGGCCTGGACTACACGCTGATCGGCGCCCATCCGAAGCCGATCGTGGGGGTGAGCGACCCGACGGTGTTGCTGAACGCGATCACCGCCCGCACCGGCATGCCGACCTTCCACGGGCCCGCTGTCCTGTGGGACTTCGGCTCCGCCGACGCCCCGGCAGCGACCGGCGATCACTTCGCGGCCGTGCTCGCCGGCGAGGCGCACGCCGCCCGGATCGACGCCCCGCTGGGGTGGGCCCGTACCGGATCCGCGCAAGGGCCTCTGGTCGCCGGATGCCTGTCCTCGCTGCGCTGCCTGCTCGGCACCGTGTGGGAACCGCACTGGCAGGGGGCGGTCCTCGCCTGGGAGGACGCGTTCAAGCCGATCGAGCAGCTGGACCAGACCCTGACCCACTTCCGAGACTGCGGCGTCCTGGACCAGATCTCCGGCATGGTCGTCGGCGAACTCCTCGGCTGTGAGCCCTCCCGCGGGACGGGCGCCCAGCAGATGGTCACGGACCTGTGCGCCGAGTACGACTTCCCCATCGCCATCGGCCTGCCCTTCGGGCACACCCCCCTCAAGCACACCCTGCCCATCGGCGCCGAGGTCCTGCTCGACTCCACCGCCGAGCACCCCCTCACCATCACCTCCCCCTGGACCACCCCGTCCGAAGGAGGAGACCGGTGACCATCGCCCCCGACGACCGGCGCCTGTACGGCACTCTCCTCAAGCAGCACCCCGCCGAGCGGACCCTTCTGCTGGCCAAGGCAGACATGGTGCGCGCCATGCGCGGCTGGCTTCACGAGACCGGCTACACGGAGGTCGCCACCCCCGTGCTGTGTCAGGACCGTGAGAGCGCCCCGATCCCGCAGTTCGCCACTCACCACCCGCTGACCGGACAGTCCTTCCACCTGCGGCACTCCGCCGAGGAACACCTGCGCCGCGTCGTCGTCAGCATCGACCGCGTCTTCGACCTGTCCAAGGCGATCCGCGCCGAGCAGGCCGACGACAGCCACGCGATCGAGTTCACCATGCTGCAGACCGCCGCCCGCGACATCAACCTCCAGACCGGAATCAACCTGGTCACCAGCCTGGTGCAGCACACGGTGCAGACCACGTTCGCCACCCTGGCCACCCCCGCAGTCGACTTCACCACCATCCACACGCGCCCCGTCGACGACGCGATCGCCGAAGCGCTCGGCGTCACCGAGGCCCCGACCGGTGCGGAACTGGTCGCCGCCGCCCGAGGCTGGCTCAAGGAGCGCGGCCTGGAGGCGGACGGCACCGACTGGGCGGTGATGGAGGACTTCGTCAAGCACGCCGTGGAGAAGCCCGTCACCCAGCCCACCGTGCTGTACGGATTCCCCTGGGAGCTGCGGCACAACTCCCGCATCAACGAAGCGACCGGCCGAGCGGAGCGGTTCTCCCTGATAGCGGCCGGCACCGAGATCTGCGACGGCGGCGTCAAACTGCGCACCGCCGCCGACTACCGGCCGATGGTCGAGGCGAACATCGCCCTGCGCACACAGCTCCACGGCATTCCCGCGGACCAGGGGCCGGTCGACTTCTTCACCGACATCGACTGCGACCCCGCCGACGTGTTCACGTTCGGCCTGGGCGTCGAACGGCTGCTGGCGCTGTGCACTGGCCGCACCGTGTTCGAGGCCCTGACCTTCCCCTATCACTGACCGAGAGGACCTGTTCCGCGTGACCAGCATGCGCGCCGTCGTCATCACGGAAAGCCTCACCGGCGGTGAACTCCCCGCTGGCTTCTCCGGCATGGAGGACCGCCGCTACCCGCATCTGCTCGACGAGCGCACCCCTATCGAGATCATTGAGCTGGCCGTGCCGGGCGACCGGGCGGCCGCCCTGGCGCTGGCTCTGTCTGCCGCGCTGAAGTCCCGGCTGTACTACGCCCACCTGATCGATGAGACGCGGATGCTCGTGGTCTTCCCGCGCACCGTCGTCGACATCCCCCGCGGCGATGAGGACGCCATCGCCCATGCCCGGGCCGTCGGCGCCCTGTTCGGCATTCCCGACGACCAGATGCGCTTCGCCGAGATGTGGGACACCGACCACCCCGACGCCCCCGCCCAGCCGGAGGCCGAAGCCCGGTGACCGCTCCCCCGTCCGCTGTCGCTCCGCTGGCCGTCGTGACCGGCGCCAGTGGGACTCTCGGCGCAGCGATCCGCACCCGCCTGATCACAGAGGGCTGGCAGGTCGTGGCCACCTACCGCACCCGCCCGCCCCAGGACGAGGACTCCTCCTGGGTACGGTTCGACGCCTCCGACGACGCCGCGACCGCCGCCTTACGGCATGCTGTCGACTTCTGCCCTGGCCGGCTGCACGCGGTGTTCGCCTGCATCGGTGCCCCCTCCACCAAGCGGACCGTCGCGGACACCGACGTCAGCGAGTACGAGTCGGTTCACCAGGCCAACGTCGTCAGCTTCGTCCGCACCTGGCACGCCCTCGCCGACCGGGCCCGGCGCGACGGTGCCCGCGTTCTGGCGGTCGGCTCCGACGCCGGGCAGGCGGCCCGTCCCGGCAACGGCCCGTACACCGCGGCGAAGGCCGCCCTCGCCTCCCTCGTCATTACCCTGGCCAAGGAGGAGCTGCAGCACGGCGTCCGGGTCAATCTCCTCGCACCGTCGCTCATCGACTCGCCCCTCGCCCAGCACGTCATGGCCCTCAAGGGCGTCACCGACCCCGACGCCTACTACAAACAGCTGCCTTGGGGGCGCCCCCTGTCCCTGGACGAGGTCGCCGCCACCTGCATCGACCTGGCCACCGCTGAGCAGTGGTCGTACGCCACCGGCCAGGTCTATCCGCTGGGGGCGGCACTCTGATGGTCGACGCCGTCCGCGCCCGGCAGCTGGGCATCGTGCACATGCTCCGCAGCCGCACCAACGTGCCCGCCAGCGAGCTGGCCGACCGCTTCGGCGTCACCGAACGCACCATCTACCGCGACATCACCACCCTCACCGCTCATGGCATCCCCATCCAGGCCCAGCCCGGGAAGGTCGGCGGATACCGGCTCTCCCCCGACACCGCCCTCGACCCGCTGACCATCGACTCCGACCACGCCCTGCGGCTGTACGTCCTGGGATTCCTCGACCCCGACGCCGCCGCCACCGAAGACCGCGCCCGCGCGGTCGGCATCAGCGACACCGTCCAAGAGGTCATCCGGCGCCTGGCCCGGCGCATCCACTTCGACACCGCCGACTGGTACTGGCGCGATGAAGGCTCCGGGCACCTTCCGATCCTGCGCACCGCCATGCTCGCCGCGACCGCCGTCGAAGCCACCTGGCGCACGAAGACCGGCAGCCAGGAGACCGCTCTCCTCAAGCCCTACGGCGTGGTGTGGAAGGCCGGCGAGTGGCACATGGTCGCCGCCCGCGCCACCGGCGGCCCCGCCCGGTACCGCCTCAACCTGGTCGACCGGCTGGTGCCCACCGACCTGACCTTCGCCTACCCCGAGTCCTTCTCCGTCCGCGACTGGTGGGCGCAGGCCATGGAGGACTACGGCAAGGGCGAGGTACGCGTCGCCCTGAACGTCACGGCTGCGGCACGCGACGAGATGCTGCGCCTGAGCCTGAAGTCCACGTCCCAGGTCCATGAACACGACGACGGGTCCCTGACGATCGTGTTGTTCGTCGACCGGTGGGAGTGGCTGATTCCCCTGGTCAGCAGCTACGGCCCGGACGTCATCGTCACCGAACCGGAGGAGCTGCGCGCGGCGATAGCCGGCCAGCTGCGCCGCACCCTGGCCGTCTACGACACCGCCGCGCCCCCGGGCCCGGCGCCGCCGGACGGACTGCCCGATGACGACTCCCGCCTGAGATCCACCCACGGCCGCCACCCAGGAGCATGACGTGACCCCCCGCCACCTCGACCACGCCGACACCCTCGAACTGCCCGTCACCGGAGACGGTCCCTTCGACTTCCTCCACACCTTCTGGAAGCCGTCCCATTACACCACCGGGCTCGAGGCGCACACCGCCACCCGCTCCTGGCGGACCTTCCGGGCCGGCGACCTCGTCACCGGCGTACGCCTGCACGCCGAAGACCGGCTCGTCATCGCCGACATCTACACCGACGGCGACTACAAGCCCGCTCACCGCGAGCACCTGGCACGCCGACTGACCTCCTCCTACGGCCTGGACGAGGACCTCAGCCAGTTCACCGAACTCGCCTCCGCTGTACCGCAGATCCGCGAGCCACTCCGCTCGCTGTCCGGCATGCGGCAGAGCTGTCCCGAAGACCACTTCGAGATCGCGGTGGTCGCCCTGCTCCTGCAGAACGTCACCATCGCCCGGACCACCCAGATGACCCGCAACCTCCTCACCCACCACGGCCAGCTCGTCCACTTCGACGGCATCACGCTCAGGGCCTGGTTCACGCCCGAGGAACTGGCGCACGTCTCCGCCGAGACCTTCAAGGAGCAGGACCGCCTCGGCTACCGTGCCAAGACCCTGCCCGACTTCGCCGCCTTCTTCCGTGATCACACCACCGAGGAACTCCAGAGCGCCGGCGACCTCGTGCAGACCTTTCAGCAGATCAAGGGCGTCGGCCCCTACACCGCCGCGATCATGGCCTCCCACGCGTCCCGGAACACCGACTCCTTCGGCCTGGACGTGTGGAACCGCAAGATCCTCGCCCGTCGGCTCCTCGATGCCGAAGACGCCGCACCGGAAGCCGTCACCCGCCGCCTGAACAAGCTCTTCCCCGGCCATGCCGGAACCGCCGGCCTGTACTTCGTCGAGCACGAGTACCTCAACGCCCCCGTCGCGCCACTCCTCGACCCAGCCGGCATCGACGCCTGGAACGAGGCTCTGGAACACCCCGTCCCCTGACCTGACCCCACCACCGACCCGGCAGCGCCCCGGCCGACGCTGCCGTCACAGCCATGCGTTCACGGCCGCGAGGACAAGTCCACGAACGGGTGACACGCCGCGTTCGAGTGCATCTCCGCCACCCCCGGGCGCGGCCCCGGCGCCCACCACCGACCAATAGAACATTCGTCCACGATCTGCCCCCGGCCAAGCCGTTACGGACCCCCCACGGGGGCGTTCTTAGAGCACCAGTACCCCTCACGCGCCCAGATGGAGGACTTCATGAACCCCGTACTCGCCCTTGCGCATCGGCCTCTCGGATTCGAACAGCGGCGGCCCTCGACTACTCCTCTCGCCTGCCACGCACAGCGGGTTGACGCCGTCGCCCACCGCTCAGCACGACCGGATACGAGGTGGACAGCATGAGCGAGCCCACCCATGCAGCGGCCAGCCGCCGCGGGACGCAGGCGCGCCGCCACGCCCCTTCGTCGCTGTTGCCCGCCACCCACGACGGTGGCTGCCGGGCGGCGTCTTCCGGGATTCTGCCCGCCGGCCGGCCTGTCCCGGCAGCGCGGACCGCGGTCACCGGGAGCCGGTCATGACCGATCCTTTGCGCCCGGCCGCACCGAGCGCCCGATCCGTGCCGCACGCCCGTACCGAGCCCCTGCCGCTCCCTCCGGCGTCTGCCCCGCCCTCGCCCGAAGGCGCGGAGCTTGGCGACGAACTCACGGATGCCTACTGGGCGACCTGGGACGGTGAGGCCTCCCGCACCAGCATGTGGAAGATCTTCGCCACGCTCCCCGCGATCGTCCGCCGTGTGCTGGGGATGGCGTGGCGCGCCGACGCACGGGCCACCTGGGCCGTGATCGTCCTGCAGCTGGGTTCGGCGGCGATGGCGGCGTTCGGGCTCCTGGCCTCGATCGGCGTCCTGCAGGCCCTCTTCGCCCAGGGCGCCACACCAGACCGGATCCGCGCCGCGTTCCCGTCCCTGGCCTTGGTGGCCGGGCTGCTGATGTTCCGTGCCGTGCTCGATGCCGGGGTCGCCTTGTATCAGGCCCGGCTGACACCGAAGATCCGCCGCATTGTCGAGATGGATTTCCTTCGCCTGGCGGCCCACGTGCGGCTTGAGGCCGTCGACGACGCGAACTGGGCGGATGACTCCAACCGCGCCAACGACCGGGGGCTCTACTACGCGCGCCAGTCCATCACCCAGATCATGGAACTCGCGTCCGCGCTCCTGGGACTCATCGGTGCCGCCTCTGTTTTGACCCTGCTCCACCCCCTTCTTCTGCCACTGCTTCTCGCCTCGGTGATTCCGCAGGGGCTCGCCTCGGTGCGCTCCGCACGCATGCGGTTCCTCAGCCAGGTCCGCTACAGCACCCTCCAGCGGCGCGTGCGGCTGTTCACCTGGCTGCTGCTGGACCGGGACGCCGCCGCGGAGCTGCGCTCCTCGACCGCGCAGCCGGCGCTGCTGGGCGAGCACGAGCGCATCGCCCGGCGGATCGAGGAGGAGGACACCCGGCTGGGGCGGGCCGAGGCCCGCACGGCCCTGTTCGGCCGAGCAGTCGGCGGTGTGGCCACCGGCCTGACCTACGCCGCGCTCGCCTGGATGACGATCGTGGGCTGGCTGCCGCTGGCCTCCGGCGGCGGCGCCGTTCTGGCAATCCGGGCCAGCCAGGGCACCCTGACCCGGATCGTCCTCGCGACGCACTACGTGTACGAGCACGCCCTGTGGGTGTCGGACCTGTACTCCTTCCTGGAGAAGTGCCGCACGTTGCTGCCACGCCGCACCGGGCTCGCCGCACCCGGCCAGGTCAAGACGATCAGCATCGAGAACGTCGCCTACACCTACCCCGACGGGAAGAAGCCCGCGCTCAACGGCGTGTCCCTGGAACTGGCCGCAGGCTCCACCGTCGCGTTCGTGGGGGCGAACGGCTCGGGCAAGTCCACGATGTCGAAGCTGATCGCCGGGTTGTACGAGCCGACGGCCGGCAGTATCGCCTGGGACGGCACCGACGTGCTGACGATGGACGCCGAAAGCGTGCAGGCCCAGGTAGCCATGGTCCTCCAGGACCCGGTGGAGTGGCCGCTCTCGGCCCTCGCGAACATCACCATCTCCACCGGGACGATCACGCAGGCCGATCCGGAGCGGGCGCGCGAGGCCGCGACGGCGTCCGGCGCCGACCGGGTCATCGCCGGGCTGCGCCAGCAGTGGACGACCCCGCTCTCGAAGCGGTTCAAGGACGGCGAAGAGCTCTCCGGCGGGGACTGGGCGAAGTTCGCCGTGGCCCGCGGTCTCTACAAGGACGCCGCGGTCCTCCTGCTCGACGAGCCGACCGCCAGCATGGACCCGCGTGCCGAGCACGCCGCCTACACCGCTGTGCTGCGCGGCCGCCGTCGCGCGGACCGCATCACGATCCTGATCTCCCATCGGCTTGCCAGCGTGATCGAGTGCGATCGGATCTTCGTGTTCCAGGACGGCCAGATCATCGAAAACGGTGATCACACTTCGCTGATGGCTCAACGCGGTGAGTACTACCAGATGTTCACCCTCCAGGCCGCCGCCTACCAGGCCGAGGCTCCGAGCAGGAACGGGGACGGCGGATGAGCGCCGCCGACAGGCGGATCACGCCCGCCCCACGCACTGAATGGCCGGAGCACTTCGAGGACCACCTGGCCGGGACCGGCTGCCCGATCTGCACCAACGACTTCACCGCCGAGGACATCGAGTGGGGCCTGCTGATCAACAAGGGCCCGTTCGCCAACGTCTATCTGTGGCGCAGCGGTCAGGTCCGCGGCTATGTGGTGGTGATCTTCACCGCGCGGCACGTCGCCGAGCCGACCGCGATGACCTCCGCTGAGGCCGCGGGTTTCTGGAACGAGGCGCTGGCCGCCGGTCGCGCGGTGGAGCAGTACTACCGCCCGCTGAAGCTCAACTACCAGCTCCTCGGTAACGCCGTGCCACATGCCCATTTCCACATCACTCCCCGGCGCTGCGCCGACCAGGATCCGGCGCCCGGCGGGCCGCTCCCCTTCGACGTCCTCGATCACGGCCGTCAGGACGAGGAGCAGTTGCAGTCCGACGCCCGGGGCCTGCGCGAGCTGCTGGGCTGCACTGGGTCCTCGGTGGTGTCACGGTGAGCGCGGAGGCCGCCGTGATGGTGGTGGCGGGAGTCCTGGCGCTGCACTACCGCATCATCCCGACCGACGTCTCCGAGGGGCCGTCAGGGACCGCCACCTGCAACTACGTGGCCCAGGACGCCGACGGCCGGCGATGGTTCGTGAAGGCCTATCCGGCGAGCGCTGATCTGGGGGCCGAGCAGCGTGCCCTCGAGCTGGCCGAGTTCGCCGCGCGCGGCGGGGTCCCGGTGCCGGTGATGCGCCGCACCCTCGACGGTGATCTCATCGCGGCGGGCGGCGGGTTGTCGGTGTCCGTCGCCGCGTTCGTTGAAGGTGCCGAGACAGCGGAAGGCGGTCTGTCCGGCACGCGGTGGGCCGCCGTCGGCGAGAGCGTGGGCCGGCTGCACCGCACACTCGCCCGCCATCCGGACGGGCCGCCGCGCCGCGCCCCCGCCCGCGAGGTCTGCGACGTCAAGCGGGGCCGACAGCGCTTGGAGCGGCTACTCGCCCGCTATGCGAAGCAGCCCCCGAGCTGCCCCTTCGAGGTATGGGCGAGGGACGCCGCTCGGGAGCGGCTGGAGGGACTACCCGCCGCGGCTTCCATGCTCAAAGCGCTCCCGCCGACCCTCGCCGTGCAGATCGTTCACGGCGACCTTTCCTCCCTGAACTTGATGCTGAAAGGCGAGAAGGTCGCCGCAGTGATCGACTTCCGGCCGCCGTCGCACCGCAGCCCGATGTGGGAGCTGGGCCGCATCGTGCTCGACCCGCGCACGGTTCTCGCCGCCCCCAACTGGCCCGCGGGCCTGGCCGCAGCCGTCGCTGCCTACCGGGAGGCCAACCCGGCCATGTCGACGGAAGACCTGCTGACGGTGCCACGGGTAGCGGCCGGCTATCTGGCCTGCTCGGCATATCCCCTGTCCGAGCCGCTCGACGACCCGTCCGCGGTCACCTCTCAGCTGGAGGCGTACGGGCGGGACCGGCATCGGGCGCAGCGTGTGCTGTGGGAGCGCCTGACGGAAGCCGAGGAGGTGCTCCATGACCTCCTCTGACCCCTCCTCCCCCGGCGCCCGGCCGTCGCTGTGGCGACACCGCGACTTCCGCCGCTACCTCACTGGGCAGGCAGCCAGCGTGACCGGCAGCTCGATCAGCAGCATGGTGATCCCCGTGCTGGCGGTGCTCGAACTGGACGCGACCACCGCCGAGGTCGCCTGGTTGACGTTTCTGGGTCAACTGCCTCCCGCACTGCTGGCGTTGCATGCCGGGGCCCTGGCCGACCGCCATTCCAAGCGGAAGCAGATGATCACCGGCGACCTGGTCAGCGCCGCCGCGCTGGCCAGCGTGCCGGTGGCGGCCGCGCTGGATCGGCTGTCCCTGACTCAGCTGATGGTGGTCGCGGCCGTGCAGGGCGCGGCGGGCGTGTTGCACGATGCCGCCGCGATCAGTCTCCTGCCCGGCCTGGTCGACCGGTCCCTGCTCCAGCGGAGCAACAGCCGCATCGGCGGGCTCTTCGCCGTCGCCGCCACTGCGGGCAGCAACCTCGGCGCCGCCCTGACCGCCCTCCTCGGCCCGGCCCGGGCGCTTCTCGGGGACGTCCTCTCCTACGTCGTCAGCGCCTGGTGCACCGCCCGCATCCAGGCCCCGGAGAGCCCCCGGCCAGCAGCGGAAGGCCGTCGGCTGCACGCCGAGATCGGTGAGGGCCTGCGGTACGTGTCCGGCGACCACCGGCTGCGCACACTGACCCTGGTCAACGCCACGACGTCGGCCGCTCTGGCACTCCTCAACACTCTGTGGGCGCTGTACCTGCTCCGGTCCCTCGCGATGAGCGCGACCACCTTCGGCGTGGTCCTGGGACTCGGAGCCCTGGGCGCGGCGGCCGGCGCTCTCGCCGCCCCCTCACTCGCGACGCGGTACGGGCCCGGGCCGATGATGCTCGCCGCGCTCGCGATCACCCCGCTCACACAGATCCCTCTGCTCCTCGCCTCTCCAGGCCTCGCCTGGCAGTTCGCCATCGGTGGTGCGCTTTTCCTTCAACTAGTCTGTGCCGCGGCCGCGGGGACAACCCAGCGCACCATTCGCCAGGTCGTCACCGCCGACGGCATGCAAGCCCGCATGCAGGCCGTGAGCACCTGGCTCACCTCCGGTGCGCGGCCGGTAGCCGCGCTCCTCGCCGGCGGACTCGGCACCTGGATCGGCGTACGCCCCACGCTGATCGTCGGCACCTGCCTCCTCGCCGTCCCTCTCGTGGTCCTCTACCGGTCCCCGCTGCGCAGCCTGCTGGAGATGCCCGGCTCGCCCACTGCGGCTCCTCCTTCAGCAGATGCCCTCACGCCACCGACGCCATCACCGTTGGAGCCGACCGTTCCCAATCCCGCGGCCGCCGTGGATGTACGGCAGGACCGCTCTGCGGGAGGTGGCCCATGAGCACGGACCTGAACACAGCCGCTGCCCCGGAGCCGTCACCACCGTGTCCGGCGCCGGACACGACCCTCCCGCCCAGCACCTACGCCCTGCCCCACAACTCCCGAGGTGATCACGTGCCGCCCTCCCGCTCCCACATCCGCGCGACTGTCGAGGCCTATCTCGGCCGGCATGCCGAGGAACGGGAAGCCCTGGAAGGCTTGTTGGTTGTCCTCGACGGCGCCGACGAGCCGTCCAGCCGCACCACGCTGCCCGGTCACGTCACCTGCAGTGCCGTGATCATCGACCGCGACCGTCGAGTGCTCCACATCGGCCATAGGGTGACAGGGCTGGTACTCGCTCCCGGCGGCCATGTTGAGACGGGTGACCGTACGCTCCTGGCCGCGGCCGTGCGGGAGGTGTGCGAAGAGGCCGGGATCCGCCCCGGCGACCTCTGTCTGACCCCGCAGTTCCTCGGCGAGCCGATCGACGTCGATGTCCATGACATCGAAGCCAATCCGACCAAGGGCGAGCCCTCCCATCAGCACTTCGACTTCCGCTTCGCGTTCTACCTCACAGCCGAGCAACCGCCGCCGCTCGCCCTGCAGGACGAGGAAGTCACCGGCGCTCAGTGGCTGCCGTTCGCTGACGTCCGGTCCCCCACCCTGCGGGCTAAGCTCCTGGACGCCGAGGCGGACGGCCTCGACGGGCGGCCGGAACCCGTCAACGCCAGCGCCTTGATCCACGACGGGGCCGGCCGGTACCTCCTTCATCTTCGAGATGACCGGGAGGGCATCTGGGAGCCCTGGGTGCTGGCCCTCCTCGGTGGCGGCCGCACGAGGGACGATTCCTGCCTTGAAGCGACGCTACGGCGCGAGCTCGCCGAGGAAGTGCCGGGTCTGGAGCCCACGGAACTGGTGCCGTACGCCGTGGAGGAGGCGACAAGCGTCGACGGCCTTGCGGTCCCCATCATCGTCTACGCCGGGCGCTGGAGTGGGGATGCCGAAGCGGTGGAGCTCCGCGAAGGTGTCCTGCTGAAGTGGTGCACCGCGGACACGCTCGACCGGCTGCGACTGAGCCCCGGACTCGGCGAGCTGATCCGGCGCCACGCGGCCGAGCACCCTGCGGAGGGACCGCCGGATGGTGCCTGTCCGCTGACCGGCGAGGCCCCGCCGGGGACCGAGCTGCACATCGTCGGCGTCCACCTCCACCTCCAGGACGACCACGGCCGGATCCTCCTCGGCCTGCGCCACCCTGACTCCGCCTTCGCACCGGACACCTGGCACTTCCTGGCCGGCCACTGCGAGCGGGAAGCCGCGATCGACTGCCTGGTCCGAGAGGCGAAGGAGGAAGCAGGCCTCACCATCGCTCCCGAGGACGTCGACCTCGTCCACACCTTGCACCACGTCGACTCCCCCAACGTGCGACCGAGGATCGCGCTCGTCTTCCAGGCTCGCTCCTGGACCGGCGACCCGGAGGTCCTGGAGCCCGACCGGTGCGTGGAGTGGCGGTGGTGGAAACCCCAGGACCTTCCGGCCGAGGTCGTGCCGTACACCCGGCAGGCGATCGACGGGATTCTTCGGGGGCACCGGTACTCCGAGCAGGGCTGGGGCGAACGATGAGCACCCTGGACACCTGTCCCGCCACCGGCGACCAGGCGTTGGAGCGCACCGCGGGCCCGGTCGACGGAGCCACGCCGGCGGGTGCGGAAGCGGATCCGGCAGCCGCACGGGCGGCGATGGTCGCCCTGCTTGAGGAGGAAGGGTCTCTGAGGCCGGGCCCGGTCCGCGACGCCCTCCTCGTGCTGCCCCGCGAAGTGCTGATGCCGCAGGCGTACGTACGGCGCAGCGGCCCGGGCGAGGAGTTGCCTCGGTGGGATTTGCTGGACTGGTCTGCGCCGCAGGACCGCCCCGAGCTCCTCGGGCTGCTGTACGGCAGGGCCAGTGTGCTCGTCCAGCATGACGGGGAGCCGCTGCTGGGCCGGGCGCGCGGGACGCGGTCGGGAGCATCGATCACGTCGATGTCGACGGTGATGGGCCTGACCGTCGAGCTGCTGGAGGAGCTGGATCTGCGCCCGGGTCTGCGGGTGCTGGACGTCGGGACGGGCGCGGGGGTGACCGCCGCGGTGGCCTGCCAAGTCTGCGGCGACCAGAGGGTGACGACCCTGGACCGGGACCGGCACCTCACCGACGCGGCCGCCGCCCGGCTGGCCGATCTCGGCTTCCGGCCGCAGGTGGTGTGCGGATCGGGCGAACAGGGCGTGCCGGGCCGGGAGTCCGACCGGATCTTCGTGTCGTACACGGTGGAGTGCGTACCGCCGGCCCTGGTCGAGCGACTCGCGCCAGGCGGCAAACTGCTGGCGCACGTGACCAGCGCGTCCCCGTCGTGGCCCGGCCTCGCAGTCGTCCGGCGCACCGCAGACGGGCATGTTACGGCGGAGCTGCGGGCCGTGGAGTTCGCCCACCGTGCCGGGCACGGCATGGCGCGGCTCTGGCTCAACGAGGAGTTCCGGCAGCGCATCGCCACCGAGCCCGGCACCTGGACCCAGCGGAGCAAGCTGGCGCCGCCCGCGGACAGCGACCGCGGATTCTGGCTGGCGGCTGACCACCTCCTCGGAGGTCTGGTGCGGGACTTCGGCTCTGAGCACCTGGCGATCGGCGCACCCATCTGCGGATCCTGGATGCGCGCGGAGCCGGTGGGCCACCGGCGCTGGAGCGTGACCGTCCAAGGGCCGCGGGACATCTGGAAAGAGATCCAGGACCTCGCCGACCGGTGGCGGGCCGCACGCTCCCCCGACCGCTACCGCCTCTACTTCGACGCGGACGGCGGGCAGCGGGCCGCGTCCGAGTGCGGACGCCTGTCCTGGCAACTGCCCATCGCCCGCCCGCTTGATGAGGGAGCCACCTCGTGACCTACCCTGACGGGCCCCTTCCGGGCCTTGCACCGGAGCAGGAGGCCATGTTCGAGGGCGCGGCGTTGACCTACGCCCGCCACCGCCCCGGCCTGCCGGACGCGGCGGTGCGACTGCTCGCCGACACGCTGCGGGGCCGCCCTTCCCCGGTGCTGCTCGACCTGGGCACCGGAACCGGGCAGGTGCCCTTCGCGCTCCTGTCCGCCGGCGCTGACCTGACGCACATCGAAGCGGTCGACGTCAGTCCGCAGATGCTGCATCAGGCCGGGCAAGCCCTCGCCCCCGTGCTCGGCAACTGCACCCTCAGCCTGGTCCACGCGGCGGCCGACGCCTACGAGCCGCTCGCGACGCTGCCCGGCGAACCGGATTCCGGCCCGGACCTGATCACCTGCTGCCGGTCCTACCACTGGATGGACGGGCCGGCGGTCCTGGAGATGGCAGACCGGGTCGCCACACCGGGTGCCGCAGTGGCGATCATGGGTGACGGGAGCCTGTGGACCCACGTCGCCGACTGGACCCGTGCGCTGCGCGAGTTGATCCAGCTCTACCTGGGCGACGAGCGCCGGGCGGGCGCCAGCCGTTCCTACGCCGAGCCCCGCCGCTCGTACGAGGAGGACCTCGCCGACTCGGCGTTCAACGACGTCACCGAACACCTCTTCCCGGTGACACGAACCTGGGCGCCGCGGGAGGTACTCGGCTTCCTGCGCACCACGTCCTTCGCCGGGCCTGAGCTCTTCGCAGAGCGGCATCAGGCGTTCGAGGACGAGGCCCTCGCACTTCTCCACGCGCACGCGGTGGACGGGGCTCTGGTCGAGGAAGCGACGTTCAGGGTTCTGCTCGCCCGGCGTCCGGAGGGAGCGCGATGAGCGGCGGGCAGCGGCACACCGAGCCGGTGGACGTCCACCTGATCCTGCGCCGGGAGACCGCCGACGGCCCGCAGATCTTACTGTCGCGGCGGGCCGGGCAGGTGTACGCCGCCGGCCTGTGGCACCTGCCGTCGGGTCATCTGGACGGTCCGCATGAGGACGTGGTCACCGCCCTGATCCGCGAGGCGCGGGAGGAGACCGGTGTCGTCATCGACCCGGCCGACGTGCGGGCCGCCGTGACCGTGCACCACCGCAGCCCCGGAGGTGCCTCCCGTAGCGGGCACTTCTTCGAGGTCCGGAGGTGGAAGGGCGAGCCTGAGATCGCGGAGCCGGACGTCTGCGACGCGATGGACTGGGCACCCCTTCACGCCCTGCCTGCCCAGATGGTGGCGTACTGCCGTGCGGGCCTGGACGCCTACACCGCTCGCGCGCGCCTGGCCGTGCACTTCCAACTGCCTGGCGACAGCATCGCCTTCGACCCCGGCGCCGACCGGTTGCGCCTCGTGCCGGACGTGACCGGCCAGGCGTCTACCGCCCGTCCCGACGCCGCGGTCGTGAAGTTCGCGGAGCAGGCGGTCGGCCGGATCATGCAGTGGACGGATACGTCGTGGGCGCGCGAGGAGAGCCGCGTGTGGCGGGTCCGCGGCGTCCAGGGCGGCACCTGGTACGTGAAGGTGCACCAGAACGAGCGGTTCCACGGCCGGGAAGTGCGGGGGCTACGGACGTGGGCGCGGGAGCTGGGGGCGGCCGCGCCCCGGCTGGTCGCCGCCGACGAGACACTGCGGGCGGTGGTCCTCACCGCGGTGCCGGGCCTCCCGCTGCACGGCGCTGTCCTTGCCCCGGAGCGGGAGAGGGAGGTCTTCCAGCGGATCGGCGCGCTGGCCCGCCGCATCCACCAGTCCTCTCCCCCACGGCCCGCTCCGGTCGGCAGCGGCCCGGCCGTCACCAAGGCCGACCGGCACCTGGCCGGGGCGCGGTCTCATCTGCTCCCGGGTGATGAGGAGTTCGTCCGCGAGCTCGTGCGGCAGGCCGAGGACCTGCCACCGCTGGAGTGGGTGGAGACCCATGGAGATTTCCAGCTCAGAAACGTCCTCGCCACTTCTGACGCCGGTGCCGAGTCGGACGCCCTTGATGTCTTCGTGGCGGTGATCGATTTCGAGCGTAGTGAGCCGGGCCCGGCCGTGCGGGATCTGGTCCGTCTGTCCGACGCCTGGGCCGGCCGCGACGACCTGTTCGAGGCGTTTCTGGCCGGGTACGGCAGGACCCTGACCGCCGCCGAGGAGGCCCGGCTGGTCATCGACGCAGCTCTGGATTCCGTGAGTGGGATCGCCTACGGCGCCGCCCACGGTGACCCCGAGCTCGTCGAACGCGGCCGGCGGACGCTGGCCCGGCTGCGCGCCGAGCACCGTGCAGCCCTCTCACCGACAGGAGATGAGACGTGAACGCCGACACGGCACCCACTACCGCGGCCGAGCCGCGCGACGCCGCCGGACGGCCGCCGGTCCGCGCGGCAACCGCCGCTGACGCCGAGGCCATCACCCGGATGCGCTCCGAACATGTCCTGTCCGCACCGTTCACCGAGGACTGGCTCCGGCGGTGCACGGACGAGCTGGCGCCACGGCTCACGCCGGGGGGAGACGCCCGGGCCGTCGTCATCGACGCCCCGGACGGCACGATGGCCGCCTGCGCCCTCGGCCTGATCCACCCCGTGCTCCCAGCCCCGGCCTACCCCCGAGGCCGGGCCGCCCGCGTACAGCTCGTCGCCACCCAGCCCGAGTTCCGCCGCCGCGGCTACGCCCGGGCCGTCGTGTCCGCACTCCTGGACCACCTCGCCGACGTCGAGGAAGTGACGCTGTTCGAGCTGCACACCAGCCCGGAGGCCGCGCCCCTGTACCGGGAGCTCGGCTTCAGCGGCAACCCGGCACTGATGCGGATGACCCGCCACCACCATCTGGCCGGTGCCGTGCCCGGTGCGCAGCCGGAATCGACGTGGGTGCCGCCGCAGCAGTACGCCGACGCACTGCCCCGGGCGGCCGCGTACGTGTGCCTCTACGTCACCGACGAGGACGACCGGCCGCTCCAGCTGCACTCCGTCTACTCCCCCGGCCACCCCTGGCACATGATCGGCGGCGCGATGGACCTGGGCGAGCGGCCCTGGGACGCGGTGGTGCGCGAGTGCCGGGAAGAGACCGGCATGACCGCCGCAGGTCTGCCCCGGCTGCTGGCCACCGTGTACGGGCAGCCCCGGGCGCAGCGTCCGTACAGCACGCTGCAGCTGATCTTCGACGGCGGCCGCCTCACCGCTGAACGGATCCGGGGCATCACCCTCAACCCGCGCGAGCACGACGAGGCCCGCGTCCTGCCCCTGGCCGAGTGGGAGGCCTTGATGCCGACCCGCGATTTCACGCGGCTGTGCGCCGTGGAGGAGGCCCGCCGCACCGGCGTGGCCGCATACGTCGACACCTGGGGAAACGCATGACCACCAGCAGCATCGTCTTGATGTCCGACCCGCGGGTCGCCGCGATCCCCGTCCAAGAGCGCGGCGAGGCCCTCCTCGACGCCCGGGTGCACGGCTTGATGGTCGACGACCGCAAGCAGGACGCTGCGGGCGCCTGGGCCCACATCCGCCGGGGTGTGCTCACGCGGCTCCAGCAGGCGCAAGCGCTGCTACCCGGCGGTGTGCGGCTGCTGTTCATTGAGGGTTACCGGCCCCCGTCTCTGCAGCGCCGGTACTTCGAGGAGTACTCCGATGAGCTCGCGCGCGCCAACCCGGACTGGCACGCTGCCGAACTCCGGGAGGCAGCCAGCCGCTTCGTGTCGCCTCCGGAGATCGCGCCGCACTCCGCCGGCGCGGCCGTCGACGTGACCCTGATCGACCACCAGGGCCGCGAGCTGGACATGGGCACACGCGTCAACGCCTCCCCGGAGGAGTCCGACGGCGCCTGCTACACCGACGCCCCCGGCCTCAGTGTCCGGGCCCGCACGAACCGGGCCACCCTGGCCGGCGCGCTGTCCACCGCAGGCTTGATCAATTACGGGACCGAGTGGTGGCACTGGTCGTTCGGCGACCGGTACTGGGCGCTGCAGACCCAGCAGCCCGCCGCCCTCTACGGTCCCGTCGAACTGCCCTGACACCGACCACCCCACCCTTCACGAACAAGGAGCGATCTGTGGGAACCATCCGGACCGACTGGTCCAAGCACTACACCCAGGGGCGAGGCTTCCGGCGGCTCGGGAACGAGGAGAAGACCCTGCTCGTCGAGCACGCACCGGCGCCCGAGGGCGGCCGCGCGCTCGACGTCGGCTGCGGAACGGGCGAGATGTCCGTCTACCTCGCCTCGCTCGGGTACGAGGTGGACGCCCTCGATGCGGTTGACGCCGCGCTCGCGCGGGCCCGCACGGACCACCCCGACGCGAAGGTGCGCTGGCTACGCCTGGACATCGAACGCGACGACCCAGCCCCACTGGACGACACCCGGTACGACCTGGTGGTCTTCCGGATGTCGGTGGCCTTCGTGAACGACCGCACCCGTGTCCTGCATGCTCTCGGACGCCGGCTGCGCGAGGGCGGCACCATGCTGGTCATCACCCCGCTGGCCGCGAGCACTTCCGCCGAGAAGCGGCACATCGCACTGGACGAGGATGAGGTCAGCGCCCTCACCTGCGGATGGACGAGCGTTCAGCGCATCGCCGTCGGCGAAACGGCGGCACTGGTTCTGGGCGGGCCGTGCGCGGACACGGTCGCCATGGAACGGTCCGTGCCGGCCACCGGCTACGCCGTTGCCGGGGCGCTGGCCGTCGTCACCGACGAGCACGGGCGCGTTCTGCTCGGCTGGTCAAAACGCGGCATGTGGGAAATTCCGGGCGGGAAGATCGAGGGCGCCGAGCCGCTGGACGGAGCCGGGGTGCGCGAGCTCGCCGAGGAGACCGGCCTGCACGCCACCGGCGCCACCGTGGTGACCATCCTCACCGACGCCGCCCAAGGTGTCCCGCGGCTGACCGCCGTGATCCGGATCGCCGGCTTCACCGGCACCCTCACCACCGCGGAGCCGCACAAGTTCACCCGCTGGGAATGGCACGACCTCCACGGTCTGGCATGTCTCGGCCCGGTGTTCACCCCGAGCGCCCAGGCGCTGAACGCCGTCTGGCCCGGCGTCATCCCCGGCCTGCCGTCAGTCCACTCCTATCCGACCGCCACCGAACCGGCTCCAGTCCCCGGGGAGCCGGCCGAAGCCCTCCGGCTGCGCCACCGCATGGCAGATGCCGTCATCGCAGGCGGCTGGGCGCCCTCCATCGTTGTCCAAAAGGCGCTGCGCACGGTGCCGAGGCACCGGTTCGCGCCGGAGACGGACCTCAAGACCGTTTACGACGACGACCTGGCCGTCGTTACCCGCCGGGACGAGAACGGCCGGGCGACCAGCTCGGTCAGCGCCGCCTGGCTCCAGGCTGACATGGCCGAGCAACTCCAGCTGAAGGCCGGGGCGACCGTCCTCGAGGTCGGCTCCGGCGGATACAACGCGGAGCTCCTGGCGCACGTCCTGGGAGAGCGCGGCCGGGTGGTGACTGTGGATGTCGACCGGTACGTGGTGCAGCGAACACAACGGCTGTGTGCGGAGGCCGGCAGCGGCCGGGTCACCGCCGTCCTCGGCGACGGCGGACTCGGTGCGCCCGTCCACGTCCCGGCCGACGGCTTCGACGGGATCATGATCACGCACAATGCGTCCGACATCGCACCCGCATGGCGAGAGCAACTCGCCGAAGGGGCCCGGCTGGTCGTGCCACTGGAGATGGGCGGCTACACCCGTTCCCTCACCCTGGTCCGGCGCGGCGACGTGCTGCACTGCGAGCACTGGACGTACTGCGGGTTCGTACGCGACCGCGGCGCCGCCGCCCGTACCGCCCCGGCCGTCCCTCTGGCCGACGGCAAGGTCACGGTGCGGTGGGAGGACGGGACGCCCGGCGACACCGCCGGCCTCGACGAGGCTCTGCGCGGGCCCCGGCACGAGCGCTCCACGGGCCTCGTCGTACAGGGGATCTTCAACTTCGAGACGTTGCAGGTCTATGCCGCGACCACCCTGGCGGGGTTCTGCCGCCTGTCCGCGCCGGAAGGGTCCACGCTCGTGGAGCAGCAGGACGCGGCCGCGATCCTGGCGGATGGCTCGCTCGCCTACTTGACGTACCGGAAGGTCAAGGATGCTCCGGAGCCGGCCGACCGCATGACGGAGTTCTTCATCCACGCCTACGGCCCCGCAGCCGAAGAGGTGGCTGAGCGCTTCGCGGAGTGCGTGCGTGTCTGGGACCGCGAGGTGCGCGAGAGCGGCTACCCGCCGATGACCGTCCACCCGGCCGCAACGCCCGACGACCAGCTGCCGCCCGGCGACGTGCTCGAGAAGCCCAGCGCACGGCTTGTCCTCCAGTGGCCGGGGCGGACCCCCGCCGACGCACTGAGCCTCTCAACCGCAGGGGGGACAGCGTGTCTGACTCCGACGAGCTGACCCCCGAGAAGGCGGCGTCCTCCGCCTGGCCGTCCCTGCTCGGCGTGTTCGCCCATCCTGACGACGAGAGCCTCCTCGCCGGCGGTGTCCTCGCCCAGCACGCCGCCGCGCACGCGCGCACCGCTGTCGTCACCATGACGTGGGCGCCCGACAGCCCGAGGGCTCCTGAACTCGCCGACGCCTTGCGGGCGCTCGGCGCGGGTCCCCCTCGCATGCTCGGATACGGCGATGCCCGCAACGAGCGGGCGGCTCCCGGCCGTCCCCGGCTCGTCGACGCACCGCTCGACGAGGTGGTCGCCGCCCTGGTCCAGCAGATCCGCTCGTTTCGCCCCGACATCGTGGTCACGCACGACGCCCTGGGCCAGCTGACCGGTCACCCGGACCACCGCCGCACCCACCAGGCCGCTCTCCTCGCCGTTCAGGACGCGGGGCTCGCACACCTTCACCCCGAGGCAGGTGAGCCCTGGCAACCGCGCGCCGTGTACTGCGCCACGCACCCCGAGTCCGGTGTCGGCAAGCTCGGGCCGCTTCTGGAGGCCGTCGGCAAAGCCGTGCTCGCGGTGCCGGACCCGTACGCCACCACCACCGTCGACGTCACCCCGTGGCTGGAGCAGAAGTGGGCAGCGGTACTCGCGCACCGAGGGGAGGTTGCCCGCGAACGGCCGCTGCCCGGCATCCTCGCCCGCCTGCCCGATGAGATTCGGCGCGGCATCATCGCGACCGAGTACTTCACCCGGCTCGCGACCGGGCCACTCCCCGGCGCTCCCCATCGGCTCACTGCCTGACGGCGGCCAACCGCCTCACTCGTCCCCGGGCTCGACCAGCCCCTTCTGACCTGGAGAGTCATGACGACCACATCCGTTCCCGGCGAGCTGCCCGGCAGCGCCATGACCGACGAGGCGTACGGCGCTCTGCGCGCCTCGGCCGCCCTGTGGGTCGGGACGTCCGTGCTGATCACCAACCAGTTGGGGCAGGTCCTGGTCCAACATGTTGACTATCTCGACACATGCCTCCTGCCAGGCGGTGCCGTCGACCAGGGCGAGTCCCCCGCTCACGCCGCCGCCCGTGAACTGGGCCAGGAACTCGGGATCACCGCTGCCCTCAACCAGGGCCTGGCCGTCGACTGGGTCGCCGCCGGCAGCACCAGCGCACCAGCGGCCATGCGGTTTCCCGGCGAGCTCCTCCACGTCCTCGACGGCGGAGTCTGGAACGACGACCGGATCGGCGAAATCCGTCTACCGCCCAGCGAGATCACCGCAGTCGAATTCGTCGAACCCGCCCGGCTGCCCGAGCTGCTCTCCCCGGCCGACACCCGACGCGCCCTGTCCGCGCTGCGGGCCCGGATCAACTCCGCCGGCACGGCACTCCTGGAGAACGGCCAACCCATCGCCCCCACAGTCCTAGACCGCCTCGGCGTTCTACGGACGGCCCGCCCGGCCTACCGCTACCCCTGGCACCCCGGACCGGCCCTGCAGGACCTCACCGTCACGCAGGTGTGGGGCTGGCTGTTCGCGCCGGACGGACGCGTCCTGGTCCTCCTCGAACCCGACACCGCAGTCGCCATCCTGCCCGGCGGCACACCCGAGGAGCAGGACCACGACGACCCTGTAGCCACCCTGCGCCGCGAGACCGAAGAAGAAGCAGCCGCCCGGATCATCAACCCGCTGCTCCTGGGACACGTCACCGACCCCTCCGCCCGGCGCGGATACCTGCGCTACGCCGCCGCACTCACCGAAATCGGTCCCGCCCAGCCCGACCCGGCCACCGGCCACACCTACACCCGCATCCTGGCCACTCCCGAACAAGCCGCCGAACTCTTCGACTGGGGGCCGGCGACCGCACACCAACTCGCCGCGGTCCACCAGGCCCGCCGACAACTCGGTCTCCCCCGAGCCACCCGCCAGCCCGTCACCGAACTCACCGACCCCATCACCTGGTAGTCCGTCCGCTTCCGTCTCCCCCACCTTCCCGAGGAATCCATGAACCCCTCGCTCCGCACGACAACGCCCGCCTCTGATGACCCCGCTCTGCCACCTGCAGCTCTTCCGGTCCGGCCCGCGCCCGTTCCGGGTGCCGCGGCGGCAGGACTGGAACCGGAGCGCCGCACGGGACACTGCCAGTGCGGTGACATCGCATACGAGGTGCTCGGCACGCCGGACGACCCGCACCTGTGTTCCTGTGAACATGAAACCCGCATCTCGGGCGGCCCCGCCGTGCTCTGGGTCGGCTTCCACAAGAACGGACTGAAGTGGACCGGTCCCGGCGGTGAACCCACCTGGTTCGCGACCTACCCCACCCTGAAGCGGGGCTTCTGCCCGCGCTGCGGGACTCATCTCGTCTCCGTCGCCAACGGCTCGGACATGGTCATGGTGACCGGCTTCAGCCTCGACGACCGCAGCGGCACCGATCCCGTTGGGCACTCCTTCCGCGAGGAAGCCGTGCCGTGGATGAACATCACCCTCGCCACTGATCCGTGTGCCTCGCAGCCTGCCGCACCCTGAGCCCTGTTCCGCTCAACAGCCCGACCACCGACATCTGTTGACCGTCACCTGGCTGCCCTCCGTCGCGCACCCGGCACGAGGGCATCGCCGACTGCAGCGGTGCCCCGGGCCGGCCGACACTCCCGAACCCCCAGACCCGCGCGCGGACAAGGAGTCCTTGATGAATACGGAGCACGAGACCGCCCCCGCCCTCCCTGAGCAACCGCAGATGCCGGAGGCTGAGTACGCCCGCTCCCGGAACGCGGTCTGGATGAGCGCTGCGGCCCTGTTCACCGACCCGCTCGGCCGCGTTCTGCTGGTCAAGCCCACCTACCGTGAGCAGTGGCTGCTGCCCGGCGGTGGCGCCGAGCCCGGGGAGAGCCCCGCGCAGGCGTGGGTGAGGGAGGTCCGCGAGGAACTCGGCGTGGAGCGGACGCCGGGTCGGCTTCTGGCCGTGCACTGGCTGCCCCCGGATCATCCGGACATCGATGCCGGCATGACCGTGCCCGGTGAGGTCCGGTACATCCTGGACGGCGGCACTCTCACCAGGGAGGAGATGGCGGCGCTGCGCGTGCCCGCCGACGAGTTGCTGGGATTCGAGTTCGTCGACTCCACGCAGGCCCGCGAACGGATGATCCCGGTCGACGGGCAGATCATGCTCGCCGCGCTGCGTGCCCGGCTGTCCGGCACGACCGCGCACTTGGAGAGCGGCCGGCACGTCGGTGAGGTCCCGCCGCTGGACCGCCACGACGTGTATGTCCGGCCCCGGGCCGGTCGCACGTGGCCCTGGCATTCGGAACCGGTGCCGGCGGGGTTATCGGTGATGCAGTCGTGGGGGTGGCTGTTCGTACCGGACGGCCGCGTGATCCTCGTCGTGGACCCCGGCAACCGGCTCCCCGCGCTGCCGGGAGGAACGGTCGAGACCACGGACGCCTCGCCCGAGGAGACGCTGCGGCGCGAGGCGATCGAAGAGGCTCAGGTGACGATCGGCGACGACATCGTCCGGCTCGGCTGGGTCCATGACGCGACGGGGGAGGTCTACGGGGGCATCGGGCCGTGCGCACGCCTCCGCCTGGCGGCCCCCGTCACAGGTGTCGGGCCGGCCGGGGTGGATCCGGCCACCGGCCGCGTCTTCGCTCGGTTGCTTGCCACCCCTGACCAGGCGGCCGCGCTCCTGGGCTGGGGCGAGAGCGGCTACCAGCAGGCCGAACTCGCCGCCCGCTGGGCGCATGAACGGTGGGGTATCCCCCGCGCGGCAGCGGGCCCGGTTACCGAACTCCGCGCGACGCACGTATGAGCGCACCGTTCGCCCCGGCACGCGCCCCGCCCCGCCCCGCCCGTGCCGCCAGCTCGTCCAGATCCAGCACACCAGTAACAACCAACAACGCATAGCAGGAGGGGACTTCGTGCGGACCATACGTCTTGCCAACCTCAACGCCTACAAGCTCGGCCGCGACACGATCGACACCGCGTCGTGGAAGGCGCGCGTGACCGCGATCGGCGAGATCGCCCCGGACATCCTGGCCCTCCAGGAGGTGATCGTCGACGAGACCCGACCGGCCGAAGAGTGGGCGACCGAGGCATCGACGGTCATCCAGCAGCTCGCCGCCGAGACCGGGCTGAGCGCGACCACCCTGCGCGCCGATGGCACGCCCGGCCCCACCGCGATGGCCAACAACCTGGCGCGCGGCTGGTACACGGCACTCCTGTGGAACCCCAGCGCCGTCAAGCCGGTCGCAGGAGGCTTCCGCCCGTACGGTGCCCCGGACTTCTGGCACGGCTTCACCACGGTGCGCTTCGACATCGGGTCCGCCGAGCCGGTCACGGTCGCCTCGTACCACGGCGATCCGTTCCGCGGGAACTGGCGCCGGGACGAGGCGTTCCGCATCAAGAGCGCCTTCCGCACCACCGGTGGCGCCAAGCCCGGCCTGGCGCTGGGGGACTTCAACGCCCTGTCGGCCGCGAACGTCGACGGGCCGGAGGGCGAGCAGTACTACGATCCCGAGCCCTACCTCGACCATGACCACGACGACCTCGAGTACCAGCTGTTGGAGGGGACGATCGGCACCACGCAGCTGGCCGACCGCCGCCAGAGCGAGGTCCTCCTGCGGCGCGGGTTCATGGTCGACGCCGCCGCCCATCTCGGGGTGCCGTGGCAGGCGACCGTCGGGCACTGGGAGGACGGGCAGGGTGATCCCGACCCGTGGGGTGCGCGCCGTATCGACCTGGTGTACGCCACCCGGCCCGTCGTGCCGGCCCTGGTCAGCTACAGCACGCACACGAGCCCGGCCGCGAGGGAAGCCTCGGATCACCTGCCGGTGATCTGCGAGATCGACCCGTCCAAGGTCTCCAGGGAGGCGTGATGCGGGACTTCTGGGAGACCCACCACTGGCCCGAGGGGGAACGGCGGGCGCACTGGCATCTGCTGTTCGAGGACCAGCCCGCCGTGCACGACTTCGCACGGGCCCATGTCGGCCTTCTGGCTCAGCACGCTGAGTTGAGCCCAGTACCGGTGGAGTGGCTGCACGGCACGCTCCAGTCGGTCGGTCCGCTGACGGCCGAGACGGCGGCCGCGGTAGCGGATGCCGCACGGCCGGCACTGGCCGGGATCGAGCCGTTCGAGATCGAGATCGGACCGGCACAGGCGATCCACAACGGCATCGTGCCGGCGATCTACCCCGAGGATCGGATCTCGGAGCTGTACTGGGCGCTGCGGCGCGCAACCGAAAGCGTGGTCGGCGCGGACACGATGCCCAAGGCCCCCGAGCGGTTCTGGCCGCATCTGAGCCTGGCCTACAGCAGTGCCCAGTGGGATCACGACGAACTGACCCGGGCCCTGGTCAAGCTCCGCCCGCCGCGCCCCCGGATGACGGTGACCCGAGCCGTCCTCGTCGACCAGGAACAGGCCTGGCGAGACAAGTACACGTGGACGGTGATCGCCGAAGTGCCGCTCGGCAAAGGCGGCGCTCAGACGTAGCCCCGGCGGCCGCACCGATGCGTGCCAACGCCCCGACCTCAGTACGAAGACGATGAAAGGCAATCCTGTGCAGATAGCGACCGGGGAACTCTCCGGCGGTGGCCGCCCGTCCGAGGACCGCATCCTCGTCAATGCCGACTCCACCCTGGTGGTCGTCCTCGACGGCGTCTCCACCCTCACCGATGACACCCCCCGCGGCGGCTGGTACGCACAGACCCTCGGCGAGGAGGTCATCTCTGTTCACGACCGCGCACAGCACCTCGACCTGCGCATCACGCTCCACGAGGCCCTGACCACGGTGGCCGGCGAGCACGGCCTGGTCCCGGGGGCCTCGCCGGCGGCCACCGTGGCGATCGTGCGCCACCGCCCCCACGACCACATGGTCGACGCGCTCGTACTCTGCGACACGCCCGTGGTCGTCGAGCAGCGCGACGGCTTCGAGGTGCTGCGCGACGAGCGCCTGGAGACCCTCGTCCGCCTCTCCCCCGCCCGGGACGTCATGTTCGAGCAGCTCCGCGCCGGGTGCGGGTTCACCGCTCCCGAACACCGCCGGGTAGTTCAGCAGTTGCGAGATCACCAGATACAGCACATCAACCAGGTCGGTGACCCGCTGGCGTACTGGGTGGCCGAGGCCACGCCGGCAGCCGCCCGCCACGCCGTCGTGCGATCCTGGCCGGTCTCGGACATCAAGCGCATGTGGGTCATGACGGACGGCGCCCTGGCCGGTGTCGAGCCCTACGGGCTCTGGTCCTGGGACGCCTTCGCCGACGCCTGCACCGCGATCGGACCCCAGCAGGTGGTCGAGACCATCCACTCCTACGAGCACGACGACCCGAGCGGTATCAAGCACCCCCGCTACAAGGTGTCCGACGACAAGGCCCTCGCGTGCATCGGCTTCGGGCCGATGGCATGAGCAGCCCGACGCTGGTCTGGGCGCATGGACGCCCCGGCGAACCTGGCCGGGCGCCCGCTCCCGTGAAGCCACCGTGGGTACGGCGCTGAGGAAGGAGACCAGATCGTGAAGAGGTCCACTCCGTAGTTCAGGGGGCCACCTCGCCCGACAGGCTGACGGTCCTGCACGTCTACCTGCTGCTGTTCGATGCGTGATGCCGTCGGGCGCAGTCAGTTCTGCATCCGTGGCCGGTCCCGGTGGCCCGGGCAGTGACCTATCAGATCACCACGGTCTTCCACGCCGCGGACCTTGTGACCGGATATGACGTGCGCCCCTGGTGCGCGACAACCAGGAGCTCGGCACCAGCCAATGAAGGAGGCACCCGGTTCTGCCTCTTCCACGCCTGACAGGGGGCGTGGCCGAGGCAGAACCGAGGGCCGAGAGGGACGACAATGAACGACGATGCGACGCGGATGCTCGGCAGGCGGTACCGCCTGCCCGCAGAGAGCCAGCCGGAGATAGCCGATGCGCCCGTTGTGCACGGTGTGGACACGCTCACCGGGCACGAGGTGAAACTGACCCGCGTCGTCCTCCCCGAGACGCTCACCGCCGACCGGCTGATGTACGCACCTGCTGCTTCGCCAGACGGCCCGCAGGTGGAAGAACCCACGCGCACCGCATGCGAGGCGGTGCGTACCCTCACGCGTCTGCCCGACCATCCTCATCTTGCCCAGGTCTTCGACGTGTTGATCGAGGACGAGACGCTGTGGATCGTCAGCGAGCGCGTCGCCACGCGCCCGCTGTCGGCCCTACTCACCCGTACGCCGCTGACGCCGTTCCGGTCCGCCGAGATCGCGCGGGAGATCCTGCGCGCGCTCCGGCACCTGCACGCGCGCGGCTGGCTCCACCGCAACATCACGGCGGACACCGTGTTCATCGGCGACGACGGCAGCGTTCTCATTGACGGCCTCGCGCAGAGCATCGCCGAGGAGGCGCTGTGCGGTTACCGACCCCGGCCGCTCCCCCACCCTCGCGGCGAAGAGACCACCCGCCGCTCGTCCCTCAACCGGCCGGAAACCTCCCCCGAGCCCGGTCCTCAGACGCAGTTGCCCTGGCCGGGGCGACTGCCGGCAGGGTTCACGCACGCGCGCGGCGGTGGCGGGTCGGCCGCCCTGCGCGCCGACGCCCAGCGTCAGACAGCCGCCCTCCCCTCCCGCTCTGCCGGTCACCCGCCCACGTCCGGCCCGGACCACGTCGGGCCGCCAACTGCTCTCGGCGACGAGGCGGACGACTTTCCCGGTCCGACCTCGGCGCTCGAGGCCCGCCGGGCGCGCGACGCGCGGATCGTGCGGATCGGCGCCGTCACCGAGCGGTGGGCGCCCGAGCAGGCCGCGCCCGTCACTGAAACGTGGCAGCTCGCACCGCCGGTCGGGCCGGGTGTCGACCTGTGGGCACTCGGCGTCCTGCTCTTCCGCGCGCTCCAGGGCCACCCGCCCTACCCGGAGGAGGATGTCGAGGAACTCGTCGCCATGGTGTGCGCGGAACCGCCTGCCTTCGCCGAGGACTGCGGGCAGATGCGCGCCGTCATCGAGTCGCTGCTGCGGCAGGACCCCTCGCAGCGGCTGTCCATCATCGAGGCCGAGGCCTGGTTGGTCTCCCTGCTGCGCGACGCTCGTGAGCCCGCGCCGCCGAGGGAGCCAGCCGATTCGCCGGCCGGGCGGCTGCCGGTGCTGCGCTTCCGCGGCCACCTGGTCCGCATCCGACCCGCCGGGCCAGTAGCCGTGCGGCAGGGGCGACACCGTCGTACGCGGGTGATCCCTCGCCTGCGCGGACGCACCCTCCTCATCGCCACCGCACTCCCCCTGGCCCTGGGCACGACGGTCTACGCAGTGCACACCCTGTCCCGTCCAGGCCAAGCTGATACCCCGGACTCCCTGGCCACGACCACGCCGGCCTCGGCACACCCCGCAGATCGCCCCATCCCCTCGGGCCAGTCGTCCGCCGGCGCGACTCCTCACGACCGGGCTGGCTTCCAGGTCACCGTCGGCGCCGGGTGGAAACGCCACCCCGATCCTTCCCGGTCCCGCGTCCGCTTCACCCGCGACGGCCTCACCCTGATCGTCGTACCCGGCCGCGACAGCGCTGACGACTACCCGGACCCGCTCGACTACCAGAAGACCGAGCCGGAACTCGCCACCTACCGGGCCGATCCCGACGGCACTGCCAAGGGCGTGCGACGCATCGAGATCGGAGCGGGCCAGTCTCTCGCCGAGGGCCACTACACGTACACAGATGCCACGGGCGCCCTGCTCTACGCCTGCAACCAGGCTGCCATCATCAACGGCCGCTACCACGTCATCTACGTCCAGGGCCCGGCCGCACAGCATGAGCGCGTCACCGAGGTCTTCAACCAGGCGGTCACCACGTACCGGTCAAGGTCTGCGGTCTCAGGAGGGTAGACCGCTTCACGGGCCGTCGACACGCCTGCCCGAGTGACTCACTCGGGCACACAGCACTACACAGGCGAGTTGCTCGGCGCGGTCACTGATTTCCGTGCATCTGACCAGCACCTTTGACATACCAATAGTGGTATGGCATAACTTTTTTGGTATGGACGACATCCGCCATCACGCGACCGCACCCCCCGGCCTCGAACCTGAATTCGAGCCGCTCACAGAACGCGACCTGGCCTATCTCGTCGCCCAAGCCGTTGCAGACCGGCGGAACGAACTCGGCTGGTCCCAAGGCGAACTGGGAGTCCGGACAGGCATGAAGCAGCCGCACATCTCCCGGCTCGAAAGCGCCAACAAGCTCCCCAGCCTCACCACGCTGCTCCGCATCGCCAACGCGATGGGCGTCAAGTTGAACGTCACTCTTGAAAAGGATCAGAAGACGCTGTGAACGGAATCTACTTCGCAACAACCAACCGCTTCGTCGCGTGGCTCGCATGCCGCGGGCTGCTCCTCATCGCATTACTGCTGCCAGCAGCCGCCGTCATGGCGCAACTCAGCGACCGGCACTGGTTGTTCAGCGTGGGTCAGTGGGGACTCTTGGGAGTGAGCGTGATCCTCCTGGTCTTCCACATCGGGGGGCACGGCATCGAGCCCACCTGCCCGCGCGCAACCAAGACGGCCGACGTCCTGAAGAAGCGCCGCTACAGGCTCGTCCTCGCCTACGCGCGCCTGTGGCCCCTCGTCGTCGGAGTTTTCGTTCTCTGCTTCATCGCCACCCCTGTGTTCATGCCGTACAGGGAAGACCAGCCAAACGACGCGATCTCGCTCAGCGCCACCGCCAGGACCGTGGGCGTGACGTGGATCGGTCTCAGCCTCCTGGCCGCCTACCTCTTCAAGGCCCGCCACGCCGTATTCCTCCCGCCCCGGGAGCCCTCTGCACGCTCGCTGCGCCTCGCACAGCGACTGCGCCTGATCTGCCACCGCAGCCACTGGTTTGTCGTTGGCGCCATCGTCGCCATGGTCTGCGCGGTCGTCTTCGTCCCGGAGCACGGCCCCTGGAGCAGTATCACCAGCTTCGCGTTCTTCCTGGTCCTGGCGGCCTTCATCGCGGACGGCCGACACAGTGGCACTCTGTGCGAGCCGTGCGTCACCGAGTTCCGGGTCGACGCCCCCGAGTACGCGGCCGGGAAGAGCTGGCTCTTCAGCGTGGAGCACAAGGGCCGGCGATTCTACTGGATCGCCGCACTCGTGGCCGTCGCGCTTCAGCTGTCCTTCAGCGGTACGCCGGTCTCCACGACGACCACTATCACCATCAACGCGCTGATCGTGGCGCAGACGTTCGTCAACCGTTTCCACCGGATGTACAACCCCTGGTGCCCCTACTGCCACCCGGGTAACGGCGGACACGAAGAAACACAGGTCCCCGACCCCACCGGCGGCCATGGCCGGCCTGTGCCAGCCTGAAAGCGATGGCGCCGCTGACCGTGGCACAGCCCCGTGGAGCCCAGGGCCTTGGGACTGGTGCCGATCCACCCGGACCCCCACGACTACCAGAAGACGGGGCCGGAACTCGCCAACTATGTCGATGGCGCCTTGTGGTGGTGGAGCCGAAGTACCCGGTCGTCGCTGTGCGACAGGCCCCAACGATTACGGAATGCTGTCCTTATGCGGGATCTTGAGCGACAACTTGTGAACGTGGCGGAGCTCCTGGACGACGTCGAGTCGCTGCCGCCGCTGGCCGTTACCTTCGCCTGCGATCGAGAGGAGGGCCCCTACGTCATTATCGCCACCCCCCATCAACTGCCCCTGGCCGACCAACGGTTGGCGGTAGATCAGATCGCGGCCCGGGTGCAGGCGGTGCCCAAGGTCAGTGAAATCCTGACCGGCCGCTACGGCGCCTCGGCCCGCGGACAATGGGCGGATACCGTCGTCGTCGCCGTCACGAACGCGGCCCCCCATCTCCCCGGAATGCCTGCCCTTCCAGAGCGTGCGGGTAGGGACCTCCGCCCTGCCAGATCTTCTTGGGGACGAAGAAGTTCTCCAACGTCGTGCTCCTGTCGTCTCGTGGGGCTCCGCTCCGGACGGTAGTGGTCGCATGCCGTGGCGCGCGGGTCGTTCACGAAACATCCGAGAGCGGAACAGTGGTACTTCTGCCGGTGCGCTGAGCCCGATTTCCGGAGGCCGAAAAGCGGTGGCCAGATCCGGTGTCGGACGTTGATCGGCACCACTCTTTACTCGCCAACTGTGCGCCGCTTTCCACGGGCATTTTCCGGCATCGACGCTGGTGAGCTCTCACCGTCCGACGGTGAATCGGCGGGACGCGATGGCACGCCTGCGAGGTATCACGGTCACACAGTGCAGGAAAACGCCAGGTCAGAGGCAGATCTCACCATGAACTCGGACTCACACGGCGGGCGTTGAAGGGCTCCTGGCTGGTTTGTCATCGATGCAGGCCAGCCGTCGTGATGATCCATCAGTTTTTGTCAGTGCCCGCTGATACACCCATATCCGGAAGGGCAGCATCATCAAGTTGCCAGGTCACAGGAGGGGAAAAGGGCATGCCGCCGGACGGATTTCACGAGGTTCGCCGCCACATCCGAAGGAATCCGCGACCCCGCGGAAAGAAGCTGGGTTTCTGGACCATCGCGGGCATCGCTGCCTTCGTCTGGCTGTGGGGACAGGTCATCGGGTTCGACACCAGCAGCAGCGGGGCCGAGACAGACAAGCCAGCCTCCCCCTCGCCGTCGGTGTCCGCCTCCTCGAGCCGGTGATGGGCGGCATCCGACTGCGCGCGCCGCGCGGTCGCCGCGAACAGGTGGCAGCGGGCATCGTCGCGCTGGCGGTGGCCACCATGCTGGTTCAGGCTGCCACGGGGCTGTGGCACACGATCGTGCGCGAGTGGCCACTCGCGGTCGCCGCGGCCGTGGCGGCCTTGCTGGCTGCCGTCGGATGGCAGATCAGGAGGACTCGTCAGCGGCGGGCCCAGGCCGCGCTCCTCGCGGTTCTCCGCCTCCCTCTGGTGCGGATCGACGCTCTCAGCGATACGGATTTCGAATTCGCACTCCGGGATCTGCTCATCCGTGACGGCTGGTCCGCGCAGCAGGTCGGACAGGCCGGCGATCAGGCCGCCGACGTCATCGGCCGGCATACCCAGCGGGGGCGGATCGTGCTGCAGGCCAAGCACACCACCGTCGGCGGGAAGGTCGACTCCAAGGTGATGTACCAGGTCAAGGGGACTGCCAGGCCCGTCCACAAGGCCGATGTCGCGGTCGTGGTCACCAACGGCGGCTTCACCCGCGACGCCAAGGCATGGGGCGAGCGGCACCAGATCCACTGGGTCGACCGCGAGCGGCTGCGGCAGTGGGCCGAGGACGGAGTCCCGCTGCACACCCTGTTGCGCCTGCCCGCCCGCAGACCACGCAAGACGACGGTTCGACGAGCTGCATAGCGCGGGCCACCGAGCGACTCCGACAGGGCAGGGAAGAGGGAATGGTGTTCGACGAGGACGGGTCACTGGACCCTGTACTGAAGGGCATCCTCTGGCTGATCCTCGGCATAGCCATCGCCAAGGTCGCCTGGACGTGGCTCAAGGAGGATGCGTGGCCCTGGGTTCGCGATGACGTCGGGGGCTGGTTCAGGGACGACGTGTGGGGATGGCTCATGGGGCACCCCTGGTGGTTCGCGCTGATCATCCTGGGCACGCTCGTGCTGCTGTGCTTCGTGGTCTTCTCTGACCGGGGCGGCTACGTCGCCTACAGCGACGCACCCGACGACAGCGCGAACGAGAGCAGCGATAGCGAGCCCGGGAGTACCGCGCCGAAGGTCTTGACCTTCCGGATGAAGCAGCTCGCCGCGATGAGCGCGAACGGCTTCGAGCAGGCATGCGCCGACCTGCTGGCCCGGGACGGGTTCGTGCGCCCCCGCCGGGTCGGCGGATCCGGAGACTTGGGTGCGGACGTCCTGGCCTGGGACCCGGACGACCACAAAGTCGTTGTGCAGTGCAAGCAATACAGCGCCCCGGTCGGATCGGGAGCGCTGCAGAAGTTCAACGGCACCGCGGTTCCCGAACACCACGCGGACATCGCCGTCATCGTGGCACTCAACGGTTTCACCAGGCCCGCAGTTGACTTTGCCCAGCGGCACGGCATCGTCCTCATCGGACGGCCGGAGCTCAAGCGCTGGGCGCACGGCGAACATCTGTACACAGTCGTCGAGGAGCAGCGCTCTCCCGCATAGTGCTGCGAGTTCGGGCAGCGGTGCTGAGCGGGGGCTTGCGGCAATGTGCGCACGGGAGTCGGCCGAACCCGGACTGCTGGGACCGGCCGCGCGATGATCCAGCAGCCGATGCTGCCCGCGGCGAGGCGGGCATCGGGGACCGCGTCGGCGTCGAACACCGCAACGTAGTCGTCCGCGCCCCGGCAGCTTTCCGACTTCCTCGACGCCCTCATCCGGCACCGCCTGATTCCCACCGCTCTCGCCGAGGCGGCCCGCCGACGAGGTTTGCTGCTGGCCGAACAGCTCCGCGAACTGCAGTGCGTGAATACCCATCAGGACATCCACCCCGATAACATCCTCATCCGTCCCGGCGGCAAGATCGCCCTGCTCGACTTCGACCACGCCACCACCGCGGAATACGCCAGCGACTTCGTCAAACCCGACCGCTGGTGCCTGCCCTCCGCCGACGACCGGCAACGGATGCTGGACGCCTACTGGCAGCAACGCGGACAACCGGCCGACCCGTTGTTCGAGCAGCACCTCGCCTTTCACCGCCTGGTCATCACCCTGTCGTACTTCCTGTACTGGCACGGCCGTGACCCCACCCAGCTCCCCGGGTGCACCGCGGCCCTGCGAACCGAACTGGAGCGAACATGACCACCAACGAAACCGCCACCGCCGTCTCGGCTCCCGCACCCGTCACCGGGCCCGGCGTCCAGGTCGTCGCCGCACTGCTGCGCCGCGGCGAGCACATCGTCCTGGTCCAGGAACAGCGCGACGGCCAGGAGATGTGGTCCATCCCCGGCGGCGGCGTCGAGCGCGGCGAACTCCTCACCGAGGCCCTTATCCGCGAGGTCAAGGAAGAGACGGGTCTGAACCTGACGGCGGTGGGCCCGCTGGCCTACCTGGTCAACACCACGACCGACCGGTACCCCTCCACCGTCGTGCTGACCTTCGACTGCGCCGAGTGGGACGGCGAGATCGCCGTGCACGACCCGGACGGCAAAGTCACCGGCGCGGTCCTGCTGCCGCTGGACCAGGCCAGGGCCGTCCTGGCGTCTTCCACCGCGACCCGGCCCGAGATCGAACCCCTGCTGGACTACCTCGACCACCTCAGCGCCGGCCGCGTGTGGTCCTACCGGGACGACCTGCCCATCGAATGACCGCGCTCCCGGGGCCCCGGGAGCTGGGAGAGGACCTATGACGCTCACCCGTGACCTCGACTCGACCACGGCCGCGCTCGACCCGCTCGGCGCCGACGCGGTTATGAGGGCCCTGCCCCAGGCCAACATCGCGGCCGACACCGCCTGGCTGCGTAGCCAGGGACGCTTCAACACCTGCTGGCACGTGGCCGATGCCGAGTTCGGGCGGGAGCGGTCGATGGATTTCAGACATATCGGTCCTTTGGTATTGGTAGTCCTGCCCTGGTCTTCCCTGATCCGCAAACGTTCACCGGGCCGGGCGCGGGGGTCAAGGGGGTTGGGCGAATCGCACCGAACGACGCTGAGGCAGCAGCCAGCTAACCATCTACGCCACCATGGTCCGCCCGCTGCGCTGACTCACGCACCACCTCATCAGGTGACACGGCCACGGCGCACGCCAGCCCTGACTCTCCGCCGTCTTGTCTCAGACGGCCACGGGCGTATAGGAGTTGGCCTTCACCACGATCTCGAAGGATGCCGCATGATGACGATCAACGAGCAGTCGCGGACATGGCAGGGCGAGGGCGGCCCCGCCGAGTGGACGCGGGCGTGGGAACGTACCCGCGAGCTGATCAACACCCGTGCCAACCGCTTCAGCGACAGAGACAGCGACGCCTCGCAGGAGGACGGGATCTCTGCGCTCGCAACAGCCGTATACATCGCGGCCCGGGAGCAGCGCATCGAACCTGCCGCTGTGGCCCGGCAGGCGGTCGACGATCTGATTCGCCGGCGTTCCGGGGAGACCGATCTCGACATCGTCCGGCGGTGGGAGGCTCACCTGGAGAACCTGGGGCATGACATCGAGGACAAGTCCGACCCAGTCTCTGTCCGCTGGCAGCGCCTGCGCTACGAGCACGACCCCGACGAACGGAACTGGGACGACTCCCTTGCCCGTCACGGATATGGCCTCACCGCCATCCAGTACGTCCTCGGCGACCACGTGGCCCTGGTCTTCTGAAGCCGTTGTGCTCGAAGCCGAAAACAACACGCTCTGGTTGAGCCTCACCGAACGGGGCGCGGTGCGCTCCCGACTATCAGGGGAACCGCTGCATGATCACTTCTGTTCGATTCGTCGTGCCAGTCGGCATCAGGGATGAGAGCCGCCCGAGCGGCGGAAACGTCTACGACCTCGAACTGCACCAGGCACTGTCGGAGCTCGGATGGACATCTCGCCTGCTGCCCGTGGAGGGCACCTGGCCACGTCCGAGCGACGAGGACCGCCGCAGGCTGGCCGACACCCTGGACATCCTGCCCAGCGGCTCAACTGTGCTGCTCGATGGCCTGGTCGCGTGCGGCGTCCCCGAAATCATGGAAGCCGCTTCAAAGCGGCTTCGTCTGGTGATCCTCGTGCACCTACCCCTCGCCGACGAGACGGGCCTGGACCCAGTGGTGGCCCGGGAACTGGATACGGCCGAGCGTCGGTCCCTTCAGTGCGTGTCCGCAGTCATCGCCACCAGCGCCCACACTGCCGCCAAGATCGCCTCCCACCACAACCTGCCCGCGAACACGGTGCACGCTGCGGTGCCTGGCGTTCATGAGGAGTCCGAGGCGGCCCTCGGCTACGGCGGCGACTTGCTGTGTGTCGCCTCCCTCACGCCGCGCAAGGGACATCCGACGATCATCACGGCCCTGTCGGGCCTTACGGACCTGACCTGGCACCTGCGGCTCGCCGGCAGCCTTGAGCAGGACCCCACTCATGTCGCCCGCCTCCGTCACATGATTGACGAGGCCGGTATCGCCGACCGGATCTCACTGGTCGGCACCCTAGTTGGCGCCGAGCTGGACGCCGCGTACCGCACGACCGACCTCCTGGTCCTGCCCAGCCATGAGGAAACGTACGGCATGGTCCTCACGGAATCCTTGGCGCGGGCAGTGCCGGTGTATGCCTCGGCCGTCGGAGGCGTGCCCGAGGCCGTAGGCAAGACGTCCGGCGGCTACCCGGGCCGGCTCCTCCCTCCAGGGGACAGCGCCGCCTGGGCTGGCGCTCTCCGCGAGTGGCTCGGTGACGCTGACCTACGCGACCGGCTGAAGGCTCGGGCCCAGAGGCGCCGGCCCACCCTACCTACCTGGCGATCGACGGCAATGACCGTGGTGGGAGCCCTGTCCGATCGGCCCGCAGACATCTCCGGGCGCGGGCCCCGGCCGACAGTCTTCACCGCACCGTACCCGTGGCCGCCGGTCGACGTGGCCATCAACAAAGGCAGCGGATCTTGACGTTGATCTGCTGCACGTCACACACATGTCTCTTGTTTCAGCCTCACCAAACGAGACGCGGTGCGCCCCCGGCTATTCGGGGAGTTCCGATACCCGACTGCACCATTAGCTCAGGACAGTGATACGCCCGAACTGGCCGCACGATCAGACCAGTTCGCCTCGGAGATCGGCAAGAGCATCCGTCCGGGCATCCGCACTTCGGCCACCGTATCGGCCCTGTGGCTGGTGTGGGAGCGGCAGGAACCCGACCGCAACACACGTACTCCTTCGAGCGCAAGCACCGCCTCCGCCGGGGGCGCGGCTAGCACTATGCGCCGCGGCGCTCGCCCCGCCGGGCTGAGCGCGGCGGCGCAACGGGACCACATCCGGGACCGATCCGGGGGTGATCGGTCGTCGAACGGACTGGACCGGCCCGTATGGCGCCACCCGCTGGCCATCAGCCTGGCAAGGGCAGCGTGCCCGCAGTCAGGAAGAACGTGACGGCGTATGTAAAGCGACCCGCGCGCACGGCATCGTCGAACTGGGCCACGAACCGGTCCGCGTCCATGAGGTCGAGGTAGCCCCGGGCTGCGGCGGTGTGCGCCCAGGTACGCAGGCCCATGACATTGTCGGCCGCCGACGGGTCGCGCACTACCAGAGTCCGGGCTTCCACCGTGATGTCGTGGAGGCCGCGGGCAGCGAGCAGTCCGGCGTGCTGGTGGGCCAGCGAACCGTTGCGCAGCGCCGCATCGACCCGGAAGCGCAGCACCCGGCGGGCAAGCTCCTGGTCGTCGATGTCTAGTACCTGGGTGTCGTAGTCCGGGTCTGCCAAGACGACCCGGCCGCCGGGGCGGACCACCCGCAGCAACTCGTCCAACACCCGGGCCGGTTCGGCGACGTGCTGCAGGACCCGGTCGGCCCAGGCGCCGTCAAACCGACCCGCTGCGAACGGCAGCCTGTGCCCGTCCGCGACAGCGGCGTACGGCAGTCCTCGGTCCCGTGCCTGCGCGATCATCGTCAAGGAGCTGTCGACCGCGACGACCTCGGCCCCACAACGCGAGCGCAGGGCCACGGCGGCGCCCCCGGTACCCGCTCCGACCTCAAGGAACAGTCCGCCAGCCTGGGCACGCAGGAACTCTTGCAAGCGCTCCTTGTAAGCAGCGTAGAACGGCTCCGCACTCAACCGGTCCAGGACGTGAACCCACTCGGCGGGCCGGGGCTGCGTGTCCACCGACGTGAAACCGTGAGCAACACCGTGATCGTTCATGGGAGCACGTTAGACGTGCCAACCAAGCCGTGAACCTTTCCCCTGGCAGACTTCCGCTCCATGCGGAAGATCACCACCTGGGCCGCCGTCGCCACCACGGTCACCGTCGCAGCCGTGCTGTGCTGGACGGTCGGCCTGCTGAAGACCAGTGTCGTCTTCGGCGGCCTCTTCCCCAGAGCGGAAGAAGGTGCTCGACATGTTGTGAACGAGACACCCTGGACGGCCTGTGGCAAGCGATGGCGCCATTGACCATGGCACAGCCCCGTGGAGCACAGGGCCTTTGGGGCCGTTGCCGATCCACCCGGACCCCCTCGACTGCCAGAAGACAGGGCCGGAACTCGCCACCTACCGCCGGTGATCTCCATGCCGTCTGGACGTCGACTACCCAGGCGATGGCGCCTTGTAGTGGTGGAACCGAAGTACCCGGCCGTCGCTGTGCGACAGGCCCCAACGATTACGGAATGCTGTCCTTATGCGGGATCTTGAGCGACAACTTGTGAACGTGGCGGAGCTCCTGGACGACGTCGAGTCGCTGCCGCCGCTGGCCGTTACCTTCGCCTGCGATCGAGAGGAGGGCCCCTACGTCATTATCGCCACCCCCCATCAACTGCCCCTGGCCGAGCAACGGTTGGCGGTAGATCAGATCACGCCGCGCAAGGCGTGCTGGAGGGCTTGGTACCCGACACGGACTCCCGCGTGCACCGGCCGGGTCGTCGGTATCGGGCGCTGCTGCCCACCGGTCACTCGTTGTCCGTCAGCATCGATCACATCCGGTAGCGACACGGTCTACCAATCACGCTCGCTGGCAGGCGTGGGGATCTGGCCGCCGGCGTTTTCGACGTCGAATCAGCCGTCTGTCCCTGGCAGGGTGATGTGGCCGACCAGTTCGTACCACTGCTCGATCGTCACGACGAGCGTCTGCTCGCGGTGCGAGGACATGCACAGGAAGACCTCTTCACCGCCGGGCATAAGAGCGAACTCGACGTGGTCCTCGTCCCGCGTTCCCAGCGGGTAGTACCAGTCGAGGCCGCCGGCGTCCTTCACGGTGGCGACGGTGCGGACCTCCACGGCCGCGGCCAGCGCCTCCAAGGCAGCCTTCGGGATGCGCAGTTCCGCCCTCTCAGGCTCAGGCATTTCCGTCACGACGAGCACTTCCTCTCCCTGCGCCGTTCCCGACGCTTCAGGGCCGCAACCGGCGCTGTGTCCCGCCTTGCCGTGTGGCCTTCGCCTCAGGTCGCCGTCGGCGTCCCGGTCAGGAGCCAGAGCGTCGTTTCGGAGAGCACGTTCGGCTCCGGCGGCCACGGAGCCGGCAGTTTGCGTCCGGTCAGCGCTCCGGCATCCTTCAGCTCGGCACCAGGCGCGCAGATACCGGCGAGCAGCCCGGTGAAGAAACCTAGGGCGTAGGCGTGTTCGGCGTACAGGGCCTCATCGGCGGGATGGGGTTCCGTGCCGTTCTGGACCGCGGCGTAGTCGTAGTACGCCTGCGTGACCTTCACCGCGTCGAGGAGGTCGTTCCCGGTGAGGAACACGGTGAGTTTGGTGATGTCCTCGAGCATGCGGGTGGGCTCGCCGTAGTTGGAGATGAGCACGAGTTCGGCGTCTGCGGTGCCGCGTTCGCCGACTTCGTCGAGGTAGGTCAGCAGCAGGTGCACGGTGCCGTTGTCGTCGATGACCAGGCCCAGGCCGGGAGCAGGCATCGTCTCGGTCAGGTCTGCGGGAACGCGGTCGCTGGCCGTCTCCTGCAGCGGGAGTGTGGTCAGGACGCTGTGGCGCCCTCCGCTGCGCCAGGCTCCGAGCGCGGCGATCCGGGGCCCGTCCCACGAGGCCTGGTCGACCGGCGCGTCGTACATCTTTATGAGCCACCCGGATACGCGGCCGCTCGGCATCCAGCACCATGGCTGCCACTGCGAGCTGTTCTGCGCGCGCAGTTCTTCCAGTCCTTCGAAGATTCCGGGGTACCGCTGGGTGACCTGCATCTCCAGGCGGTGCCAGTGGTCGGCCGCTTCCCGGTAGATATGAGCGAACCGCCGGTGGCCGGCTTCGAGCCGGTGGTCGAGCGTCGCGTCGAAGACCCCGTGATCGGCTCTCTTCGGGGTGGCGGCGAGCTCCGGCGAAGGTTCGAAGATGTCGCTATCGCCCAACTCGCTCATCTTCTGCGCGGCGCGCTCGGTGATGCTGCGGTGTGCGGTGTCGGCTCCGCGGCCGGTGGCGACCTGGACGCCGCGCTTCTTCGCCTTCTGCTCCTTCAGCGCCTGCGTGACGGTGGCCTGCGGCCGTTCCTCGCGGAGCGTGGCGCTGTCCGCGGTGAGGGCGTACCAGGCGGCCACCACGCTGCGCAGCGGGACCGCCGAGTAGATCAGCCCGGAGGGCAGTTGCTGCAGGTGCAGGCGGGTGTCGAAGAGCGGGAGGAAGGACAGGTGGAGGTCAAAGTCCGGAAAGATCGGGATCAGACGGCCCCGGGCGGCGGCGTCCCGCTCCTGTTCATCCTCTCGCATCGGCGCCCACCAGGTCAGATGCACCCCCGGGGAGAAGCCGTCCATGGGCGGCCCCCAGGTGACCGCGACCACCGGATCCCCCGAGGGGAGATGCGTCAGCGGCTCGTCGGAGGAGAAGGCAAGCATGCCCGACGGTGCGGGCAGCACATCCGGGGTGAACGGCAGGGGAATCGACTGGTCTTGGCCTACTTCACGCGCCGCTCGCACGAGGCCGGCGTCCATCGCGAACGTCGTGCCGTCCGCGACCCGCTTGCCCTCTGCGGCGAGCAGCCCCTCGATCTGACGAGAGCGAGGCAGGGCCGACCACGCGGCCGGCATCACGAATGTGTGCCCCTGGTCGACGAGCATGCCCCAGAACTCGCGGCTCACCGGGGCACGAAGAAAGGCGAGGGTCTTGGACCGCAGGGCGGCGGCCAGGTCAGCAAGGGGATGCGCAGGCATGCCGCAACCCTAGACGGCACCTTCGCGCCCGCGGAACCTGTCCCGGGGCGGCGGTCGGCCCTGCGGCCGCGCACTACCCGGAATGTCCACGGGCACCACGATCCGGACGGTCCTGGCCAGCCGTTCACCGATGATGGGGATCACCGGCGCCTCGGTGAACAGTCCGATAGCGTAGGGGACTTCATTATCCGGGACCACGATCGTCCGCTGCACGGAAGTGGTCTCATCGCTCGCCGGTATGCGGCAGCGCGGTGTGCCGCCGCCTGCCGCCTTCGCTCTACCGGGCCGACAGCCTCCGCATCCTCCGGGTGCCGCCACTGGGCCCGGGCTCGTGTCCACATGGGGCGGAAGCGCGACGGCCCGCGCTCCTCGACCTGAACAGGGGCTTCTTGTGCGCTACGACCTCGCCGACGTGTTCACCGATACTCCGCTGGGGGGCAACCAGCTCGCCGTGTTCACCGAGCTCACGGCGGTGGACGCCACCGTGATGCAGGCCATCGCCCTGGAGATGAACCTGTCCGAGACCGTCTTCCTGCGCCCCGCCGAGGCGGGCGGCGACGTCAGGGCAAAGCTGTACTCCACGGTCTGCGAGGTGGACTTCGCGGGCCACCCGCTGCTCGGCACGGCCGCGGTCCTGGCCCAGCACCTGGTCGCCGAGGAGACCACGCTGCGCGTCGAGACGAACGTCGGCATCGTGCCGGTCACCACCCACCGCCTCAGCGAGGACCGCTACACCGCGTGGATGCGCCAACCCCTCCCGAAGATCTCACCAGTCCCGGACGAACAAGCCGCCCAACTCATCGCCGTACTCGGCCTCGAACAGAGTCTGCTGCCTGTCACCCTGTACGACGCCGGAATCCCGCACTTGTACGTGATGGCCGACTCCCCCGAGGCCGTGCGCGCCATCGTCCCCGACTTCCCCGCCCTGGGCCGCGCCGCCGGTGAGAGCCGAGCCCGCATCAACGTCTTCGCCCTCACCGGCCCCACCACCGCGGTTACCCGCATGTTCTCCCCCTACGACCGCGTCCCCGAGGATCCCGCGTGCGGATCGGCGGCCGGTCCCCTCGCCGCGCACCTCGTACGTCACCGACTCCTGGCCTCCGGCGTCCAGCTCACCCTCATCCAGGGCGAGGCCGTAAACCGGCCATCCACCTTGTACGCGCAGGCGGTGGCCGACCAAGATGACATCCAGTCGATCGACGTCGGCGGCGGAGTCTGTCTCATCGGCTCCGGTCGCCTGCGTCTTCCCGGCCCCGGTGGCAGCGCCGCCAGGCCGGCCGATCGCACCGCAGCTGCGTAACAAGGGGGAGCACGACGTGGGCAAGGGCAAGCGGCTGCGGGCGCAGCGTGTGAAGGACCAGTCCGCACGGCGGACACGGGAGCTGGCCCCGGAGCCGTCCCGGCCCGTGTCGACGGACGACATGGGCGGCGGACGGATGTCCTCGTACACCCGCCGGGAGATCAGCAAGCAGGTGTACGCGTGGATGATCCTCCTGTCGTATCTGGAGGGCGCGCTGGACGGCGCGGACGGCCTGCCCGAGAACCTGTTCGCCCCGCAGACGCCGGACGAGAGCGACGAGGACTACGCGGCACGGATCAAGACGGATCGCCTTGTGGTGGAGACCCAGGCCATGGCCGGCAGCCCGGCGGAACAGGTGGCCGAGGTCCTCTCCAGCTGGGTACCGCGCTCCCTGGTTCCCGGCGTCGTCGACCACCTCGCCGCCGAAGGCCTGCGGCAACTGGACACCGCGACCCCGGATCCCGACCAGTGGCAGGCCGGCGCCCGGCCCCTCCTCGGGATCCTGTGCCCGCCGAAGCACTGGGAGGCCGCGCTCGACCAGCTCGAAGCGCTCTCCACCAGCCGCCTCAAGATCAACGACGTCACCGCCGGGCACCTGACCGGCCAGCCCGTGGCCACCGTGCACGCGGCAGCGGCACTGGTCACCTGGCTGTACGGGCGCCCGGACATCATCGCCGACCCGGCAGCAGCCCGCCTCGAACTCGCGGAGAAAGCCGGTAAGTTCGGGGAGTTCGTCTTCTAGGCCCGCGCACCGCCCCGACCAGCAGGAGCCAGCCCATGCCCCCTCGCTCACCGGCCCCCGAACCGTGGGACGAGGCCGTACGGCGCGCCACCGACGCCACCGCGGCCGGCCGGCCCTGCGGGATGGACGAGCAGTGCTGGGACGACGTGGCGATGCGCTCCCTCGTCGCCACAGTCCTCTACGCCCTGCACCTGCGCGAGCGCCAGCCGGTCGACGCGATCGGCTGGCCGTCGGTGCTGTGGCAACTGCGCGACGACGTACGGGTCGCCGAGCTGGTCACCACCGTCCTGCCTCGCGCCGGACACGACCTGGCCCGCACTGCGGCGCCCGGCGACCCGGTGACCGAGTGCTGGCGGTGGCTGACTCGGACCTGGGACCCGAACGCCCCCGTGAAGTCGGCCTTCGTCCAGCCCGTCCTCTCGCACAGTTCCCGGGACGGCTGGGTGCCGGACGCACCGGAACCCCGGTGGGGCGGCATGAGCCGGGGCATCGGCAACGGCCTGCCCGACCCCGCCCTGGAGGTCTGCACCCACTGGGCGGCGGGCGTCGTCCAACGGCAGATGATCACCGATCGCCAAGGGCACCACACCCACGACCGGCTCAAGGTCACCGCCGGGGCGTTCGCCGGACACCGCGGGTACGTACGCGACGTCGGCTGGTACTTCGACGACAAGACCGAGACGGTCGACGGGCCGGCCGGGTACGTGGTCGACCTCGACGATGTCGAAGGAGCCGAGGACATCGACGCAGATCAGGTCGAGAGGTGCGCCGATCTGAGCTGGCCGCACCGCCCCCAAGGAACCCTCAAGGACGGCCCTCCCCCGGGGTGGAACGATCCGCTCCCGCCGGCCAAGACCTGCGAGGAGGACCTCCGGGAGCTCCTCGACCGGGCCAGCACTCCCGAGGTCGTGCCGGAACAGCTGCGCCGCGCGGTCGCCAGCGCCCACAGCCATCACCATCTCGAGCTGGACTGGCAGGCCAGCCCCGACCCGCAGCGGTTCACCTGGCGGGTCCTGCACCACTGGTATCAGCTGACCGAGCACTACGCGGACGACCAGCGAGCCGACGTGTACGAGGTCGTCGTCACCCGGCGCCTCCACAATGCCGAACCCACTCACCACCTCGCCCTCAGCGAGGACGACCTTCCCGGCCTGATCGCGCGGTGCACCACCGGGGCGTGAGCCCGACCGGCATCCCGGCCGTACGCCTCGCGCAGGGCCTGCATCATGCCGTAGAGGTCGGTGTTTTCCCCGAGGAGTGGGCTGTTGGGTGTCACGACGATGGTGTTCGCCGCGCCGATCCGCGTGATCGTTTGCGACGCCTCGTCCAGGAGCGGGACAAC
Source organism: Streptomyces sp. NBC_01454 (assembly GCF_036227565.1). Classification (NCBI taxonomy): domain Bacteria; kingdom Bacillati; phylum Actinomycetota; class Actinomycetes; order Kitasatosporales; family Streptomycetaceae; genus Streptomyces; species Streptomyces sp. NBC_01454. Next base: position 151,953 of record NZ_CP109462.1, on the reverse strand, counting down.
GGTCCGCTTGAGCGGCATGGTCAGCGAGAAGCCGCGCCAACTGCCGTCGAGGGAGCCCAGTAAGCGCGGCAGATCCTGTGGTCGGCATTCGATGGCGTGGTAGGTCCAGGCAGCCCCATCGCTGTATAGGCCGCCCGGTGCAGGGCGGGCGACAGCGCGACGTCGACGGGGGAACCGAGCAGGGCGAGCCGCGTCACGGCGCGTGGTGGAGGATCGCGGCCACTCCTTCGTCGCTGTATTCGTAGGCGATACCCCGCAGCACGGCGACGGGGGCACCGCGTCCGCGCTGTCCGAGGATCAGGCCAGCTGCTGCGGCCACCAGGTCGGTGAGGGTCTCCTCCTGCCGTTTGGTCTTCCCGTCGGGCTCGGTGTGCTCGGTGACGCGTAGCGGCGCGATGCCGGCGGCGCCGATGCTGATGACGGTGGCACCGCGTCGGTCTGCGCGTCCGTCGGAGTCGGCGATCACCACTGCGACGGTGGCGCCGCTGAATGCGGTGATTGCGTCGCGCAGCGCGCGGGCGGATGCGTCGGGGTCCTTGGGTAGCAGCCACGCGCCGTCGGGCCCGGCGCGGTCGATGCCGGCCGACGTCAGCTGATATCCGTTGTGGTGTCGGGCGATGATCGGCCCGCGCTTGCCGGCCACGAAGTGGTCGCTGGATTCCCCGAGGATCAGTTCCACGATCTCGGCGGGTTTGCCGGTGCGCGCGGACAGGTCGAGGGCTGCCGGGCCGGGGGTCACACCCGCGAGGTCGACAAACCGCCCCTCGGCGATCGAGACGACCTTCGAGGCGACAACGATCACGTCGCCGTCCTGCAACTCTGTTGCCTGGGCGGCCAGGACATCCGTGATCACGCCAGAGAGAGCATCGCCGCGGGTGATGGTGGGGAATGGTTCCAGAGCGAACGCGCGGAAGGCGCCGGTGGTGGTGCTCATGAGATGCAACTCCGGGTGGAGTGGGCGGTCAGGACCCCGAGCAGCCGGGTGTGGGCGGCGGCTGCCCCGACGGCACAGACGACGCCAGCCGACGTCTGCGCCTGATCGCCGAGGATCTCACCTTCCCCATCGCCGAGACCCTGCCCCAGGCCTTCGCCCTGCTGGAACGCATCGGCCCCGGCGCTCCTTGCGCTGCCGGACAGCGCGACGTACCGCTCCTGCTCTGGCGGGCCCCTTCCTCCGCGCCTGGCTCGCCGCCAGGGAAGACGCCGGCAACACGCTTCTCGGACCAGACCAGGGAGGACTTCCACACGGTCTGAGGTGACGTCTCGGCCGGCGGCGGCTCAACGTGTGTCATGGCTCATCCCTCTGTCGAGCTGGGGTTCTGATCACTGGGTGAGCATGCTGGTCGCGCCGATGATGGTGGACGACCAGCCCCTTCGAGAGAAGGTGGCCGCTCCGTCGGGGGTGATCGTCACCTTGGCGCCGCGAATCGGGAGGTCGCCGTCCACGGCGAGCCATGTCCGGATGCGGTCCAGCTCATCCCACAGCCGCCGGGGGCCGCCCTGGTGCACGGTCGGGGAGTCCCTGCGCCCGGTAGCTGTGGCGCGGGCCCAGGAGCCGTCGGCGTGGAGCAGGTAGACGGTGCGGGTGCCGTCGTCCGCCGTGTTCTGGCGGTGGTCGATGCCAGGCGCCAGGAGTTCGAGGGTGGAGCGTACGTCCCAGGTGTCCGGGACGTACATCAGCGGGTAGCGGCTGGTGCTGATGCTCTCGCCCTCGGCGTGCTGGGCGGTCTGCCACAGCGGCGGGTTCTCCGGGAAGGTGGCGTCGTAGTCGTCGCCGTGCCGCGCGGACATGAACCCGGCCGCCTCCGGCGCGACGTGCCCGACGGCGCCGCCGTCGGAGGTTTTGTCCGCGACGATGACCAGCCCGGTGTCGGCGATGGTGGTCACCAGCCGTCCGCCGGGGGCGAGCGCCTCCAGCCACGAGGTAGGCACGGTGGGCACGGAGACGGTGGAGATGATCCGGTCGTAGGTGCCCTCGGGCAAGTTGCCGGTCAGGTCGCAGACTTCGACGCGCGGATGGTGGCCGGCCTCGGACAGCCGTTTCCGTGCCGCCTGTACCAGGTACGGATCGACGTCCACGGTGGTGACCTGGTCCTCGCCGAGGCGGGCGCAGGCCAGGGCGGTGCCGTAGCCGCTGCCGCAGGTCAGCAGCAGGCGGGAGGTGTCGGTGATCCACGCGGCCCGGTACATCATCAGCATCAGTGCGGGCAGCGTGGAGGACGAGGTGGAACGGGCTGCTCGTCCCCGGGGGAGGGTCTGGCCCACCTCGGCGTGGTCGGCGTGGAGGGGGCCGACGCGGGTGACGAGCGTGGTATCGGCATAGACGTCCCGCAGCCACGACTCGGTGTCACTCGCGCCGTCGCGCAGCTCCCACACCTCCTCGCTGTCGCTGGCCGCGGCCTTGGTCCACCACCGTGGCACGAACACGTGCCGCGGTGTGGTGGCCAGCGGCTGATACCAGCGTGACTCGGGTCGGATCACGGTGCCGGCGGCCAGCCGTCGCGCTGCTGCTTCCCAGTCCATCGGGGACATCCTTTCAGCCTGCGGTGCTCGGGATGACCCCGTCGTCGGCGGGGCCACAGGTTCCGCCGCCGCCCTGGCTGTCGTCGTTGGGACCGCAGTCAGGACCGCACGGGTCGTGGCGGCTGGCCGGGATGCTCGCGGCGACCTGCTGCCACTGCGGCGAGCTGAAGATCCGCTCCAGCGGCGTGTCCTTGATCTGCCCGGCCGGGAGGAACCGGCCGAGTACGCAGGGGGTGACGGTGCCGTCCGACAGGATCGCGGCGATGCCGGTGGCGCACCGGCCGCACAGCTCGGACGTGGACGGCAGGCCGGGGCCCTTGGCCGCGTTGCCGACGCCTCGGACTCGGTCGATGTGCACCTCGGTGATGCCGAGGTCTTCCAGTTCCGTGCGGGCCTCCTCGACGCGCTGCCCGTCGAGGACGTCGACGATTCCCACCCGCACGGGGATACCGCGGCGGTGTGCCTCGATGAGGTTCGCGCGGGTCGCGGCGTGGGAGCCCGTGCGGCCCGTCACCTGGTCGTGTCCCTCGTCGGTGTCGGCGTAGTAGGACGTCGCCAGGGAGATGCCGGGGCGGGTGAAAAGCGCCCAGTGCTCGGCGCGGACGCGGTACAGGTTGGAGTAGACGTGAACTCCGAGCCCTTCTGCGAGGGCGTGTTCCACGAGTTCGGCGAAGTCGGGGTGGAGCGTGGGTTCGCCTCCGATCAGCTGGATCTTCTTGACGCCGAGTGCCGCGGCTTCGCTGATGACCCGCTTCCAGTCCTTGCCGGTCATGACGCCGTGCCCCTGGGTCGGGCCCGCCGCGGCGTAGCAGTGCGACGCGCACGTGAGCTGGCACCGCTGGGTGATCTCCAGCTCAAGAAGGCTGGGGACGAGAGGAGTTGTCGGGGCTTCGGGTGCGATGGTCACGAGCTGTTCCCTTCGGTTGTGTTCCATGGTGGGCCAGCCGGACTCCTGGGGTGCGGAGTCCGGCCAGATCTGCGGCGCTTCTACTCGGCGAGGAGTTCCTCGGCGGTCCTGGCCAGGAGTTCGGCGGACGTACGGCTGTCGTGGTTGAGGACGAGGGCGCGGCGCGGCAGCTGCGCGAGCCGGTCGGCGAGGTCGGTTGCCGGGGCGGCCTTCGTGGGGGCGAGGTGGAAGATGTCGGGGTAGCGGTCCTCGGTCTTACCTGTGAAGAAGTCCTCCTCGCCCAGGGCTCGGGGCATGTCGATCACGTGCGGTTCGGCGTCCCTGTCGATCTGGGGGAAGAGGAGCGCGGTGGCGTGGGCCTGGGTGGCGAGCGTCATGCCCAGGATCGAGGAGAGCTGGTCGGGGAAGAACTGGGGCTTCAGTTCCTTGCCCTTGGCGTTCCAGATCGGCTTCGTGCTGCCGGCGTGCAGGGCGTCGGTGACGCGCTGGTCCTGGGTGGGGTGCATCTGCTCGCCCTCCAGGACGTGGGCGCGCAGCGGCTCATACAGGCTGGCGGATTCGAGCAGGCCGAAGCCGATCGCGGCGGCCGACGGCCAGGGCAGGATCCGCAGGCCCTGGTCCTCGGTGCGAGCGAACACCCGGTCGTTGGCGAGGAGGTCGTACCCTTCGCGGGCGAGCAGGAGGGCGGTGGTGGTCTTGCCTGCGCCCTTGGGCCCGAAGGTGAGGAGCGCGCGGCCGTCGCGGACGACGCAGGAGGCGTGCAGGATGTGGAATCCGGCGCGCAGCAGCTGGCCACGGATGAGTTCGCGGGCGAGGCGGGAGGCGGCGACGGCGACCGACTGCGTGTGGGTGCCGACGATGACGAGCCGGCTGGTGGCCGGGTCGTAGTGGTAGGCGAGGCGTTCGGCGGGCTGGATGGCGTAGATCGCGCCGTCCTCGTGCCGGGCGACCAGGGTTCGGGCGTTCGCGTAGTCGACCTCGTTGTAGTCGTGGTCGCCGACCAGGGTCTCGATGTCCGCCAGGCGCTTGCTGTCGACGTCGGCCAGGAGCAGGGCGCCGCCTTCGGCGATGCTGCCGCCGGGCGCGACCGGAGCATCCACGGCCGTGGCGTTCCACCAGCCGCCGAAGTAGCGCAGGGCCCACTCGGTGATGTCCTTGGTGTCGCTGACGACCGTGACGGCCGCCGTGTCGGCGTGGATTCGGGTGGCGCTCAGCACGCGGTCACTCCCTGAAGGGTCTGCTGGTAGGCGAAGTCGAGCTTGGTGCGGGCGGCGGTGAACTGCCGCTGTTCATCAGGATCGAGGTCGGGCAGGGCCACGGTGGGGCGGCTGGCAGAGAACTGCAACGGGATTCCGAGCCACACGCCGTCGTGGTTGACGGAGAGCACCTCGGTGCCGTTGCTGATGCCGAGCGTCTTGCGCAGCGCGCTCAGGATCGCGCCGGCCGGGCCGCAGCGGGTGCGGCCGATCCCTGCGTTGATCCGACGCGGCCATGCGGACATCTGGGCCCGGACATACTCCAACGGCACGTCGGCAGCACGGCCGTTGACCGTGGTGGTCGAGGCGCAGATGACCGCGCCGTCGCCGTGCTCGCCGATCACCCAGCCGCGTACGGCGGCGGCCGGGACTCGGTGGTGGAGGGCGAGGGCGAGTCGGTAGCGGGCCGAGTCGGTACTGGACCCGATGCCGTACACCCGAGCGGCCCGACCGACGGCGGTCGCGAAGACCCGGGTCAGGACGTCGACCGGGTTGGTGACCACGATGACGTGTCCGGGGTAGCCGGCCAGCTCCTCGGCCAAGGAGCTGATCAGCGGGGCGTTCGCGGCCAGGCCCGCCATCCGGACGTCTCTGGTGGCGCTGTTCGTGAACTTGGCGCGCGGGAACGCGACGATGGCGCCGGCCGCGCGCATCGCGGCGACCGGGGAGAGCTCCGCTCGTACGGAGGACAGGGTGATCTCCCGCATGTCCTCAAGATCGGTGACGAGTCCGGTCGCGGACTCCAGGGTGCGGGCGGCGATCAGGAGGCAGGTGCACCAGCGTTCCTGGACCAGGAGTGCGGCCACGCTCTGCCCGACCGCGCCGGCTCCGATCAACCCGACGGTGAACCCGCTCATCGGTTGGCCGCCTTCGCCGCGTGGCTCAGGGCCAGGCGCCATGAGGCCGCAGGCTCGGCGTCCGCCATCAGCAGGGCGCTGACCTGGTCCAGCAGCGTGCAGACCGCCTCGATTCGTTCGACGACGGCCCCGGCGTGCTCGGGCAGCGGCAGCCCCGTAGGAGCGGACAGGTAGGTGGTGGTGATGTTGGTGGTATCCATCAGCCACGTCACCAGCAGCTTCCGCAGGTACAGCCCGCCTGTCGCACGGCGCATCGGCCGCAGTTGCTCCTGGACGAAGGCGGCGATGCCGTCGAGGATCGCCGTCGTCCCGTCCGGCGGGGGCGCTGCGATCAGGGAGAGGACCGTGCGGGAGACGAGCTTGGCGGCATCCGCGTGCGCGGGACCGCGCTGCAGGCCAGGGTCGATCAACACGGGCAGCTCATCGGGGCCGTCGGGGAAGAACACGTGCTCAGGCTTGAGGTCGCCGTACAAGACCTGGGCGGGCCCGAGCGCCGGGGCGAGGCGAAGCCGGAGAAGCCTCGCGATGACCTGACGCAGGACGATTGCGACGCAGTGCCCGGTCCGCTCCCCCAGCCGGGCTTGGCCGAGATGATCGAGGTAGGCCCGGCCGGAGATCCCGTTGAACTTGCGGCGGAACGTCGCGTCGATGCCGCGCTCATTGATCGCAGCCCGGTCTACCTGCTCGGCCACAACGGGACGCTGGAGAACCTCCAGCGCGCTCAGCGTTCGGCCCAGTAACTCGCCGGTCTGCTTGGGCGACTTGAAGACCAGGTCAGCCAGCGTCGGCCCGGTGACCGGCTCGGTGAACAGCACCCCGCCGCCGCATCCGGCCGCACGCGCGACGGCCAGGCCGCCCACGGCCAGGGCATCGAGCTGGGCGGCTTCACGCTGGAGCAGCGAGGCGGGCGAGGCGGCGTACGCGGCCTGCTCCGCCGCCACCTTCTCCCAGCTGCCGTAGGAGCCGCGCATCAGCGAGACACCGAGCAGGCTGTGCTTGGCGAACAAGGGCCGGCCGCCGACCTCTGTCTGCTGGACGTACCCGGTGACGCTCGGCACGTGCGCCCCAAGGACCATCTCCTCGCCCGGCCACAGCGAGGACCCTGCGTCCTGTATCTGACCGGAGCAGAAGTCGGCCAGGGCAGTAGCGTCCACGATGGTGGTCACAGGCCCTCCCGGAAGGTGCTCGGGCCGCTCAGGTGTTCCCGTCGCCGGTCCTCCGCCCGGTCGATCTGCACGGCCAGGACCGCGAACTGGTCAGGGGTGATGACGAGGCTGGTGTCCTCGGTGGTGCCGTCGAGCCGGTGCACGGTGATCGGCCAGACGAACTCCTGCTTCTTGGGGTCGTACGTGATGTCCTTCTGCTGGGGCTTGGTGTGCGTGAGCACTATGCCCTCCGTCGTCGCCGGACGGGCGCCGGGCTGAGCGCGCCCGTCCGGGTGGGCGAGGTCTCCGGCCGCCCACTGGACGGCATGGACTTTGGTGCCGGCCCTGACGCCGGGACGGTCGGTGCCCGTCGGCCTCGGGGGATGCCAGGCGGACGCCTCACCGGCAGCAGGGCCGGAGCTCATTCGGGTGGCGCGGTGTCGTCGGCCATCACGGCGGCCCCCGGCGACGGGACCACAGCGGTAACTGTCGCGTGATCGGTCAGGACCTGGCCGAGCAGCAGCGCGGCAGGCACGTGCAGCGCGACCCACACAGCCGTGAGGACGCTGTCCCCGCCGAGGTCCTTCACTCGCAGACGGGCGGCCATGCCGGGCAGATCAGGACGCCTGCTCACGGTGTACCGCCCCCGTCCGGGGCGAACCCGCCGGGCGGCCTCGCTGCCTCGTCGAGGAAGAGCCCGTCCTCGGCGCCATCCGAGGACGGCGTGAGGTTGTCCCGCAAGGCCGGCCACGGGTCCCCGCCACCCTCCGGGCACAGGTGGTACACGTTGGCGCCGATGTCCTCGGGCAGGGCCACCACGACGCCGGTGCGGCTCGCTGAGGAGTCGTGGGCGAGGTCCCCGCGCAGGGGAGTCCACGTCGGCCGACTGTCGGGTAACTCCGCTGTGGGGAGCGCGAGTTGGGGTGTGCGACTTCCCGTCATACAACTGACGGTAGGGGTGCGGTTACCGGCGAATATGAATCAGGGGAATACCGCCTGGTCATCGAGGTGAAAACGGTTGGACATGCCCCGGAGCTTCTCGCGCGTGGCGACGCGTTCGGCGTAGACGATCTTGCGGAGAGTGGCGCGGGCGATGGGGTGGTTGCGTACGAGCTGCGGGGCGATGCGCTCCGCCTCCTCCAGCTCGGCAATCGCCTGGTCCCGGTTGCCGTCCCAGAGCCACGCCCGCGCCAGGTCCATGTGGTGGTGGCCGCGGCGGGACTTGGGCAGCGGCGCCAAGTGGCCTGGGTCGGCACGCCGGTTGAGGTCAAGTGCCTTCGCCTGGTCGCCCGCTTCGAGCGCGACGCTGACCCGGTGGATCTGGACGTTGCCGGTGGAGAAGGTCAGCGAGTGCCGGTCGTAGGCGGGCGGGCCGGCCGCTGCGTCCATCCGGTCGCTGGCCGCTCGAGCATGCGCCAGGCGGTCCTCGGCCTCGCTCGTGTTGCCGCCTCGGGCGCAGGAGACCGCGGCCCGCAGTTGGAGCGTGCCCCACACGCGCAGTGCCAGCGGGTCGCCGCGGTCGTACTCGCGCTGCACACTGCGCAGCGCCTTGTCGGACAGGGCGATCGAGTCCTGCCAGTCGGCAGTCGCCCACATGTCCCACACCCGCATCCAGTCGGCCACGGCGGGCATGAGCGGGTCGCCGGACATCTGCGCGGACCACGCCGCGCGCTCGCAGGCCATGGCGATGAGTTCGGGATGTCCGAGGGCGTGGGCGGCGGTGTGGGCGAACTTGCAGCAGACCGCGTACACGGCGAACGCTTCCTCGCGCTCGTGCCCTGAGGAGACCTCGGACAGGGCCCGTGTCTCGCGGAACAGGTCGGGCAGGGCCTTGAGGATCGCGATGTTCGCCGCGGCATCGCGCAGGCGGTGCAGCCGGGTCATGTCCTGCCACAGCTCTGCGGACGAGCGCGGGTCGCCGTCGAAGATCGGGGTGAGGTCGTAGCGGCGCAGCTCGCGCACGATGGACGCTGCCGCGGCCTGCCACTGGTTCTCGCCGATCGTTCCGACGTACGGCCGCTCCAGCAGCACATTCGGGTGACAGTGCAGCGCGGCCGCGATCTGGTTGATCAGGCCGGCGCTGTCGAGTTCGATCTTGCCTGCCTCGACCTTGGAGACCCAGCCCTGGGTCTTGCCGACCGCGGCAGCAAGATCGGCCTGCGTCATGCCGAGATTGAGCCTCTGCCGCTTGATCCTGCGGCCGATCGCCTCCTGCTCCTCGATCTCGTACGGCATCCTCGACCTCAACCCTCCTGGAACGCAGCCTCTACTGGAACGGTACCCGCGCCGTGGCCTGCCACGAGGGGCAATGCCCGAGCAGGACGCTGTGACGCAGACAGGGCCAGCCCGAGCGGGCTTTCAGTGCCAGGACGCGCGCGCCGCGGGCTGGGCGCCACGCCTCCGGTTCCGACGAAGGATGCTGCTCCCCAAGGATCGCCTCACTTCACTGTCCCGGCTGCCAGGCCCGATTGTCAGTGCCGTAGGCGACCATGACGGGCATGACGACGGAACCCGACCGCACCGCAGAGCGGCAGATACCCGCCTGGGCCTCCACCGTCGGGCCCGGCTGGGCCGCCCTGCTCGACCAGCTCCACCACGATCTGACCGATCTCGACCCCGACTACAGGATCGAAGAGTTCACCACGAAGCTCGGCGGCCTCCGCATCACCGTTGCCGATCGCTTCGTGGACGGTGAGTTCGACGGCGAGTTCGCCGACCGAACCGCCGCGCTCACCGACGTCGCCACGATCGGTTCTGAACACACCTGCGAGGACTGCGGCGCTCCGGGCCGCATCCGCTTCCGCGGCGAGGGCGCCTTCACATGGATGCGCTGCCTGTGCGACGGCTGCCGCACCCGGACGCAGGCCGTCGCCACACCGGCCGGAAGCCGTCCAGCAACCTGACCGGCCGCCGCGAAACGCTCGGGCCGTCACCGTCCTGAGCGTCAGCGGCTGGCCGAATCAGACCGTCGGGGATGCCCGTTCATGACGTCCTGTCAGTGCCGCATGCTGTCATACCTCGTGCGGATGCCGCGTCCGCGACGGGAGGGGGATCACCCATGGAGCAACGCGTCCGCAACCGAGCCCGGGAACGGGCACCGCGCCGCACAGGAGTACCGGGAACAGGCGGACGCCTTGGGCGGCGGTGGCCGTCCCTTCGTCACCCGCGCGACTGGCTCAGCGATCTCCGCGCCTGCTCCATGCGCCGGGCCCGCATGGTTCGCCATGGCCCGGTGAAGCAGCGCGGGACGGTCGATCGCGTGCGGCACGTCCGGATGGTGGTGTGGCGGGCGGTGTACCGCGGCTCGGGGTGGTGCCTGGTCTCGCTGACGGTGTGTGTGCTCGGTCTGCTCGCCGGCCGGTGGACCGGCTGGTGGCCCTCCCCGTACTCGGTGGCGGTCGACCTCGCCGGCGTACCCGTCCTCCTCACGTACGCCGTGTGGATGCAGCAGCGTGTCGACCGCGACAAGTGGAACGGAGCCCGTAGGGACAGCCCTCGTCGGCTGGAGACGTCGCTCGACGACCTCGACGGACTGGGCCACGAGGAGTTCGAGTTCGCCGTACGGGACCTGTTGCGGCGCGACGGCCTGGAAGCGGAGCGCGTTGGCGGGGCCAACGACGACGCGTGCGATGTCCGTGCCGTCGACCTCGACCGCCGGATCTGGGCGGTGCAGTGCAAGCACCGCCGCGACGGCATCCGCGGCGACGCCGTCGATGTCCGCGTGGTCCGGGAACTGAAGGGCACGGCCGGTGATGTCCACAAGGCCACGTTCGCCCTGATCGTGACCAACGGGAAGTTCACCAGCAAGGCCGTCCCCCAGGCCCGGATGCTCGGCGTCCACGTGGTCGGCCGGGACCTCCTCGCCCAGTGGGCCTCCGGCCGTCCGCTGTGGGAGCTACTGGAGCATGTCCCGCCGCCGCTGCGCCACCCCGCGGACAGACGGCGCGTGGCCGCGTAGGCGGAACCAGCACCGGGCGGGCGTAGTCGGCCGGGTCGACCGTGGCCGCCACGGGACGGTCCTTCTTTCGGAACACAACCTCACGGGCGCCGATCCGTTCGGTGGCGAACGCGGCCGGGGGACGGGAGCTCCTCGACCGGGCCAGCAATCCCGAGGTCGTGCCGGAACAGCTGCGCCGCGCGGTCGCCAGCGCCCACAGCCATCACCATCTCGAGCTGGACTGGCAGGCCAGCCCCGACCCGCAGCGGTTCACCTGGCGGGTCCTGCACCACTGGTATCAGCTGACCGAGCACTACGCGGACGACCAGCGAGCCGACGTGTACGAGGTCGTCGTCACCCGGCGCCTCCACAATGCCGAACCCACTCACCACCTCGCCCTCAGCGAGGACGACCTTCCCGGCCTGATCGCGCGGTGCACCACCGGGGCGTGACCCCGACCGGCATCCCGGCCGTACTGCTGTGCGCTACGTTGGGCGCGGCGCAGGCCATGCACGCGCCGAGACCGCCGTGCGCCGCGCCCACGCCGCACCGCCCGGCACAGGGTCGAAGGCTCGCCGGATACGGTCCGGCACCCGGACCGGTGTCCGGCGCGGGCCCATGATGCTTCGCTCTGACCAGACGCGGACTTCAGGGCGGGACGGCGTGGGGCATCCCGCCCGCTGGGAGCCGGTCATGACCAAGCGCGGGAGCAACGACCGCAAGGCCAAAGCACGCCGCATCGCCAAGGAACGCGGCGTCCGGGTCACCGAGGCGCACGGTCTCCTGCTCCAGGCCAAGAACCGAAACAACCCCTCGCCCTCCGATGCGCCGGCCGGGGAACCCGCTGTCGTCGGCGTAGAAGGGCACGAGCTGCGGGTCCACCGCACCGCCGCCGACGGCGCGGTGGAAGTCCTTGACGGTGACGCCGCCTCCCACGCGGTGTGGTGGGACAGCACCGGCGCCCTGACGGCCGGATGCGGGTGCGGCTGGGTCAACCCCCACGCCGGGCCGCGCTTTCCGAACCTGCCTGCGCCCTACGGCGTGGAGCCCAGCGAGCAGAAGCACTGGCGGTGGTACCAGCTGGTGGCCTGGGCCGATCACGCCGGCGACGCTGAAGGGGAGCCGCCGTCTGCCGAGTTCGTCCAGGACCCCAGCGTTACGGTCAACGACGTGACCCGCCAGGTGATCTTCGACCTGCGGCTGCTCCTGCACCACGCCCAGGACGGCCGCGAGGCCGTGGCCGCCACCTACGAGGCGATGGAGACCCTTCTGCGGACCGCGCGGATTCGCGTCGTTCACGAGCGAGCGCGGGGCGCCGGCCGGCGGACGGACGTTGGACAGCCGGATCAGGACGAACCGTCGGTGTCAGAGGAGATCCCGGTGAGCCTCGACGTCCTTCTCCGGCGTACCGATTCTGGACGCAGCGGCGGGCACTGGGAGCTGCTCGCCGTTGAGTTCGCCGCTGCGGAACTGCGTCGCCTGGTGCTGCACGAAAGCGAGCACCCTGCGGTCGGTGTCGAACGTTCCTGATGCTCCGGCGTGATGGAGGTCAGGCCGTGGCGGGCAGAAGACGATCGGAGAGGTCCCGCCCGGTGACGGCCGCCAACTGCGGACCCAGAGCGGCGAGCCGCTCGGCCAGCACACCGGCGCGCTGCCGGGCCGTCTCGTAGCCAGCCCAGGCCCGAACGCGGGCCGGATCGGGGAACTCGCGGTCCATGGCGAGGACGGTGTCGTCGGCGCCCGGCCGCGCCTGCTCGGCGCAGTAGGTCGTCCAGCTCTCGTGGAGCAGGGACACATCCAGGCAGGCGCGGCTCACCTCGAAAGCCGGGAAGGTCAGCCGATGGTTCGGGCCGAGGACGTTCAGCAGTGCGGTGAGGACCTTCTCGATGTGGACGCTGTGCTCGACGGTCGCGCCGATCGCACTGTCCTTGTCAGCGCCCGCCTTGGAGGGGGTGCGGGTGGCGAGCGTCAGCTGAACCCGCCACGCGGCGGCGCAGACCTGCTCCTCGTACATCCTCGTCCCGCGCCGCTTCACAATCCACCGCATCCGCGGGCCCCTCCCCGTCGCCGCCTCGTTGATCGCCACGGCCACTCTGCCACCCCGGCCGGTGTCGTACCAGGGGACCGACCTCTTCCGGCCGGGTATCCGCGACGGACCTGGCAGACTTCCACGCCATGCGGAAGAACATCATCTGGGCCGCCGTGGGTGCGCTGGCCGTTGTCGCAGCCGTGTTGTAACTGGGCGGCCGGCCCGGTGAAGACCGCACATGACGAAAACCCCCGGCGTCCGGGGTCGATCGAAGCGGTGGAGGATGAACCAGCCGACCATGCCCCTGACCGCCGCTACGAAAAAGCGAGTTGGCGGAAGGCATTGCGGACGTCGGTGAGGGGTTGGCGGTCGCGCGTGTAGTAGAGCTTGTTGGTCAGCAGCACCGCCCACCGACCCTGGTCGGGGCTGATCCACATGCCGGTGCCGGTGAACCCGTAGTGCACCCACACATCCTGCTCGTCGGTAGCGCCGGGAGCTGGGTGCCAGAACAGGCCGCGCTCCAGCTCGAGTTCGCCGGTCTGGATCGTCAGCGAATGGGCGGTCCACTCGGCGCCGAAGCCAGCTGGTGTGACGGCCGTGGCGGGGTCGAGCATGTAGCGCAGGAACGCGGTGAGGTCGGCGAGGATCGTGAAGACGCCGGCGATGCCGCACACCCCGCCGAGCAGACGGGCGGAGAAGTCGTGGGCGATGCCCTTGAGGTGGGTGTCGGTGTCCTGGTCGAGCTCGGTCGGTGCGCATCGGGCCACGAGGTCGGTCGACAGTGGTCCGAACTGGGGGGAGCTCATGCCCAGCGGATTCCAGGTGCGGGCACCGGCCAGCTGGTCCAGGGGCTGGCCCGAGAGAAATTCGGCGAGGAAGCCGAGGATCAGGGCGGCCCGGTCGGTGTACTCCACGGCCTCGCCGGGCGGGCGGTGCAGGTCTTCGTGCAGGACGCCGCGGCGGATGGCGTCCTCGCTCGTGCCGTAGAGGTTCTTCAGCTGGGCGCGCAGCGGGACGCCGGCGGTGTGGGTGAGCAACTGGCGGGCGGTCACCGCGCCGAGCGGCCGGCCTGCCACCTCGGACCAGAGGGTGCCGAGCGGGAGGTCGAGGTCGAGGACGCTGTCCTCCCAGAGCGCGCCGATGGACGACCAGACCGCGAGGATCTTTGTGAGGCTGGCGGCGTCAAAGATGGTGTCCGGCCGCATCTTCACGCCGGGCTCGTCGGGGTCGAGGACGCCTGTGGTGCCGGTGGCGCGGATGGCGGCACTGTCGCCGACGGACCACACGGCGCCGGGGTAGACCTTGTTGCGGACCCCTTCGTCGAGCAGGGCTTCGATGCGGTCGATCGCGTACGTCATGGTCTCCATACCTGTTCGCCGTCGGGCTCCCGCCGGTCAGCGTAGTGACAGGGGAGGTGCGGTCCGTGTAGTGGCGCGGCGTACGACGGCGTTCGTGCCGCGGCACGGCCGCTAGCGGGGGTGCTAGACCTAGCCGCCCCGGGTGCTAGGTCCAACGCTGTGACCAGGCGTTTAGCGGTATAGCAGCATCTTCGCTGGGCTGGTGAGGGCGGGTTCAGGTGAGCTGGCGCCGAGCTCGGCGAGGTCCGGCGCAGTCACTGAGAGGGGGCGTCGGGCGGCGTTCGCGTCCCCCGCCTGCCGCAGGGTCGACAGCAGGCTGGGGGTGGTCCGCAGCCGGTCGAGGTCGCGGGCCACTGCCACGCCCACAATCTCACCGGTCCCGCCACCCGGTGGGCGAACCCGAGCGGCCGGACTGAACCCCCCGACGACCTCAGCGGCTGGCGCCGAGCGGGATCGTCGCGACGTGATCCCATGTGATCGTCTTGGCCTGGGTGTCCGCAGTGACGTCCACGAGGTGAACGGCGTCCACCCGCATCGGGGCATGGCCCGGGCGTACGTCGTTGCGCAGCTTGCGCTGAACCTGGTCGGAGTCGCATTCGTCGGCTGCGTATCCGATGGTGAGATGAGGGACCTTGGTGGGGTAGCCCGTCGCGTCGGGCCCGCGCACGGCCTGGATCGCGGCGCGAACGGTGCTGTGGAGAACGTTGAGGGGCCCGTCCGGATGGATGTCGGCGATCACTCCGGTCGCGTACGACTCCAGCGATCCGATCATGATGTCGAACGGCTCGACGTCAGCGAGTCGTTTCCCCAGCTCCTCCACGAGGGCGTCGCGTGCGGCCGGGGAGATGTCCGCTCCGACAGCGTCGGTGATCTGTTCGACGGTGATGTGAAGCCAGCGGCTCTCGACGCAGGTGATCGGAAAGTCCTGCAAGACCGATTGCGCCCGGGTTACGAGCGCGGCCAGCTCAAGGTTTTGATCACCTGGGGTGACGTACACGTGGAGCAGGGTCTCGCCCTTGGGCCACACGTCCTGGGCATGCTGGAACTCGAAGGGCTTCATGGGCATGCACCGTAGCGGCTCGGACACGAACGCGCCTTCCTGGTAGGCGCGTTGGGTACGGTCCGACCGGGTCATCGGCGGTCGGGGGCAGAGGCGGATCATGAAGAGTGTGCGTGCGGGGCTCAGAGCATTCGAGGCGAGAGCGGGCGAGCACGACGTCCTGACCCCGGCGATCGTTGAAGCAGCGTGGGACAACCGGCCCACGTGGGACAACTGGGCGAAGTACCCGGCCTCCTTCGACAACCGCCCGACCTGGGACAACTGGTACAAGAAGACGTAGCCGTCCCGCTGCCAGAACCCTCCAGGGGTGCTGGCAGCGCCGGCGACCGAGTCACCGCGCTGAGAGGCTGTTGATGGACACCCGCACGATCCGCCGCACGAGCGTCACTCTCCCCGCCCTGGACGAGCCGGGCCTCTACCTCTCCAACGTCACCTCGCTGGAGGGCGGCCGTGGCCGGCTGGCGGAGTTCCACTATGCCGACGCCGATCTCAGGGACCTCGACCTGGCCGACACTCACCTGCTGGACGGGCGGATCACCGGCCTCAAGGCCCAGCGCACCCGGCTGGAGAACCTCCGCGTCGACTCTGTGGAGCTCTCCGGCTGTGACCTGGCCTCCTTACAGTGGACCGACAGCAAGGTATCCCGGGCTGTCTTCCGCGACTGCAAGTTGATGGGCGCCACGCTCGAAGACGTCACGCTCGACAACGTCCTGTTCGAGAACTGCAAGCTCGACTACAGCACCCTCACCCGCGTCCGGGCCACCGGGCCCGTGATCTTCTCCAAGTGCTCTCTGCGCGAGACCACCTTCGCCGCCACCGACCTGGGCGCCGCCCTGATCGAAGACTGCGACCTGCGGCTGACCGAATTCGACGGCGGGAAGTACCGCGGCCTGGACCTTCGGGGCAACGACCTCTCCCAGATCCGCGGCCTCGCCTCGCTCCAACAGATCGTCATCGACCAGGCCCAGACACTCCAGCTGGCCGAAGCTCTCACCGCCGAGCTGGACGTCGCTTTCGGCGAAGACCTCGACGACAAGTAGCCCCGCACCTGCCCCAAGCCGGAGCAGCGCTACCCCCACACCGACGACGTACGCCAATACGTCGCCGCAGGACACCCGCTGCGCTGCCTGCGCATCCGCCTCGAACCAGACGACGGGTACGTCGCCCCGACCGAATTCCTGCCCCACGACGGCTCCACCACTGGCATTGACCAGCCCTCCGTCGCCGCCTTCTGGCTCGGCCGACCGCCGAATGCGCCGTGACCGGTCATCCACGAGACCCCAAGACCCAGGAGAACAGCGTATGGACGCGACGGCACCCCACCCCGCTCTCGACCCCGCCGTTGCATGGCCCACCCTCGGCATGTGGGTTCGACGGGATGGTGAGCTGCTCGACCTTGTGTCACTAGCTCCCGCTCGCGACACCCAAGCCGATCAAGTCTTGCTGCCGTGCGACCCGGAACTCCTCATACAACTCGGGAAGATCTCGCTCGGCAACAGCCGTGCGGGTCTGTACGCCGTGCGCCTGGCGGAGGGAGCGGACAGACGTCTGGTGCTCTGCCGGCGGGGCGTGGAAGGCGGGGTCCGGATCAGCGGAGCGGTGCCCTCGATAGCGGACCCGCTGTACGGGAAGACCCGGGCGGCCATGCTCGCGGCCGGCCGGGAGCGGAGAGCCGCAGGGGACCAAGACGAGGCAGGGCAGTGGAGCGCAATGGCCCGTCAACTGCTAATGACCAAGCGGTCAACCCGGCGCGGACGCAGTGTTCGAACGGTCTCGGGTGGGCTGCCGACACTCGGCAGGCACGGATGAGCCGGAAATCCGATATCTAGCTCTACCGTCAACCGGCGAGGTCACCCTGGAACACTGTCACCAGATCCACCGCCGGCCGCGCCGATCCCGCTCGCGAGCGGCGCTGAGCACCGGAAGGAAGTATCGAGAGCCCGTGACCGCGCCCAGCGACGTGCAGCCCGTCTACGCCGGGGAAGAGCCGCCCGAGTTCTACACCGCGAGCCTCTACCTGACCGGCGCCCCACTCAATCCGGAGTCGTCCCGACTGGCCCTCCACGAAGCGACCCTCCAGTGGCGCCAGCCCGGCACCCTCGTCGTGCTCCTCCCCCACGCCCGCGGCGGCGCCCCGCACCTGGACGCCGCGAGCCGACTGGAATGGGACCGCACCCAGCGCGCCCGCGCCGACGAGATCATCCACTGGCACCCCCAGTCCGGCCCGGCCGCCGAAGGCTGGCCCGAAGGCGACCTGGACGACGGCCGATCCGTCCTCGGCTGCCCCGACGGCACAGACCCCGCCGGCCGACGTCTGCGCCGGATCGCAGAGGATCTCAAGGTCCCCATCGCCGAGACCCTGCCCCAGGCCATCGCCCTGGCCCTGGAACGCATCGGCCCCGGCGCCCCTCGCACCGCCGGACAGCACGACGTACCGCTCCTACTGTGGCGAACCCCTTCCTTCCGGGCCTGGCTCGCCGCCCAGGAGGACGCCGGCAACACGCTTCTCGGCGGCCGGATCTCCTGGACCTTCCGGGTCGGCCCCCACCGGTCCCACGTCCTGCTGTGGGCGTATGCCGCCCGCATCCACATCGCGGCCGAGGACCGCGTGAAGGACAACGAGGTCGTCCTGGGTAGGCCCGACCTGACCAGCGTCGTGGCCTACCGGCCCGCGCCCCGCTGGCAGGACACCGAGATCGTGCTCGTCCGCGAGTTCCGCTCTCCCGCCCGCACCCCGGACGCCTACATCCGCGAAGTCCCCGGAGGATCCAGCGCCAAGCCCGGCGACCCCCGGCACACGGCCGCGGCAGAGTTCACCGAGGAGACCGGCCTGCCCCTCTCCCCGGCCCGACTGCACCTCGCCGGCACCCGCCAGGCGGCCGGCACCCTGTCCGCCCACACCCAGACCGCGTATGCCGTCGAACTCAGCACCCACGAACTCGAGCAACTGCGGGCCGACACGACCAGCCACGGCAACGCCGACGAGACCGAGCACACCCACGTCGAAGTCGCCCGCCTCGCCGACATCCTGCGCCCCGACGGCCCCCACGTTGTGGACTGGACAACGCTCGCTGTCATCCTCCAGGCCGTACAACCCATGCAGTAGCCCAAGATCACCGATCCCGTCATCCATGGGATGCAGCGGGCCGGCCGCTGATAGCGTCGGCCCGTGCCAGCCGAGGCCGACAGGGGACGGAAAACGTGAACGATCTGATGGGCCAGCTTCCGCGACCGATCGCGGAGCGGATGGGCCGCATGAGCGGCATGGCCATGCGTGCCATCATCGCGCTGATCGACGAGGCGCCGGACACATTCGCGGCCCTGGTGGAGCGGATCGGCACCTGGGACGACGATCCCGGTCGCACCCCATACCCGATGCCCCGCTACCAGTTCGCCATCAAGGAGGTCCTGCGGATCGTCAACGACGCCTTCACCGCCATCGACGAGCGAGGGCCCCTGCCCAACGAAGCGGTGGCGGAAGGTGCTCGTGGCATCGTCGAACGGCTCACGCCCGAGGAGTACCGCGCGGAGGCACTGGCCAAGCTGGCCGAATTCCCCCCGGGCACGGAGCCGATGGACCTCTCCGGTGGTGAGGACGGCGGCCCCGTGGACTTCGTCATCGCAGCGGCAGCAGCGGCGTGGCTGTGCGGCGGGGCCGGCGGACGCATGGCGACGCTGGAGAACATCCGGCTGATGCTGCTGCAACAGGCCCGTCAGGCGGAGAGCATCGCTACCGGCGCCCCGGACCGCGAACAGGTCAACAAGATCAGCGACGCCGACGCCCTGGCGCTGCTCGCTGAGCTGTACGACGAGGACTACGTCCGTCTCATCCCCGGCCCGCGTCAGCGTGGTCCGTGGGAGTGGGACATGCTCGCCGTCCTCAAGACCCACCTCCTGGAGACGCCGGCGGACGCGACCACCCCTGAACAGCGCCAGGGCCTCAAGAAGAAGCTCCTCACGGTACTTCAGGCTGCCGCGGCCACGCAGGTGAAGGCGGCGAAGCCCTCGGTTCGCCCCGTGGGCACGCGGGTCCAGCCCAAGCGGAAGCCGAAGCGCAAGCGATAGCGCACGCGAACCCGCGTCGCCGCCTGGCGCCCGGCCGAACAAGGCGGCGGAGCTGGCCGCGTGTGCTGGGCATTTTCGATGCGGGCTCGCGGTGGCGGGTGGGTTCACGACCCGGAACGGTGCTCCTGCGGCCGCCGATTGACCGTCGTTCCGGGCCGCGCGAGTGTGTACAGGCTCTGGCGGGCGCCGTACTCGACCAAGGTGTCAGCCAAGACCATCCCCACGGCCTCCAGCAGCTTCCTGGAGGCCGTGTTGGACTCATGGGTCACCGCGATCACTTCGGTCGTCTGCGGGGCGACGCTGGTCCACCATCTGATCACCGCGGCGACCGCCTCCCGGCCCAGGCCGCGGCCCCAGTCGGATGGGCGTAGTTGATAGCTGTTCTCGGCCCGCCCTGTCTGCCGGCTGTCCGCCTCGATGCTGACCAGGCCGGCTGCCTGGCCCCCGGCGGCTGGCGCGATGGCGAAGCATCCGGTCATCGCGGCGTAGCCCTGCTGGCGTGCGGCAATGCGCTCAGCAGGGACTGGGCCGCCCAGGTGTCGCCTGACCGCCGGAGAAGTAAGCAACTCCTCCACGACGGGGAAGTCCCTACGGTCCACCGGCCGTAGGACGAGTCGCTCGGTGCGCAGGGTCGTAGGCCAGTGGTCGGCGAGGGTGGCGGTCACGAGGCTCACTGGCCAATGGTGGCAGGAGCGGGACGGCCAGGTTGGGGAGACGGTCAAGATCACGTTCGTGTCGCGCTCCCGACGCGCATGCCGCTCTGAGTCGTTTCGACCGAGCGCCCGGCCCGTCGTACAGCTGCACCCGCCCGCGGGACTTGATGTCCACACGGGCGGGTGCGAGGGGGTGGGCGTGCCCGGTCGTCGGCCGTTGAGGGAACGGGGCTTCCCCGTCAGGGGTGGGCGGCCTGGGTGTGCCGTTGTGAGGCGGCGTACAGGTCGGGCGCGAGACACGCCGACTCGCTGTTGGTGCGGTGTGCTGCGATTACATTCTCACCGCCTGCCATGTGGGCGTGGACGCTGTTCAGGCCGAGCCGGCGTTGCCAGGGGCCCTGTTCGACGGAGACGGTCTGGATCCGCGCGGTGGGGCACACCGTGGTGAGGTTGCGGAGGAAGAGCCCGTCCCAGGTTGTGAAGAAGCCCTGTTCGAGGCGGTAGCCGAGGGCCCTGTGGAAGGGGGTGGCCCATTTCGCCTCGCGGGGTGCCGGGATCGGGTCCTGCAAGTGGGTCACGGCGTCCGGGCCGAGGAGGTGGAGCACCAGCTTCTCGGCGACGGTCCTGGGGCAGACGGGGATGAGGATGCCGGGGGCCGAGGAACCGGCGACGGCGACCTTGATCTTGACCCAGTCGAATCGCCGCCACAGGAGCGGCTGGTGGAGTTCGATGGCTGCGACACGAGGTGATCGGTAGGTGTACTGCTGGGTGTCGAACATCCCGTAGTCGGTGCGGTAGCAGCCTTCGGCGGTGCGGGTGACGGACCAGCCGCTGTAGACGAAGAGCCGCTTGCCGGTGAGCCTCCAGACCTTCGGGGCGAAGGCGATCAGCGTCGACAGGGCGAGGAGCTGGCCGGAGAGGATGAACGGGAGGAGCCCGAACATCGCCAGGACGAGTGAGCGGATGTTGGTGCCGAGGTCGAGCAGGAGGGAGATGGCCAGGTCCTGTGTGCTGACCCGGTAGAGGAGTTCGTCGGCCGTGTCCTCTGCCAGGATCCGTGCCTTGAGGGACCTCGCCTGGTTGAGGGTGAGGTACGTGAGGGTCATGGTCGTGCCCGACATGACGACGCGCAGGGTGCAGACGCCGATGAGCCTTCCGAGGAACGGGCGCACGATGTCGACGCTCTGCACATGGTGGAGTTCGCATTGGCGGCGGATCTTGAACACCAGTCCGCTGCGGTAGCCGAGTACATCACCGTCGAGGCTGTAGTGGCTCTGCCACCAGGCGGCGGCGAACCAGCCGACGACGGCCGCGACGGCCGCGATTGCACCGGCGCATGCCGCCCACAGCGGTAGGTCGATCTTGTCCTTGGTACCGGTGGTGCCGACGCTGAAGAGGTCGTGCTGCTGGTGAACGAGGGTGCCGAGCCCGAGGAGGACGGCCCAGCTGCGCCGGAGCGGGGTGACCGGGTGGAGGCGGCCTTCGATGGGCTGGCTCATACCGGCAGCCTCCGCACACGGGCGAGCTCGGTCAGCTTGTCACGCAGTTCGTGTGCGACCAGGGGATCGAGGTCCTCGATGAGCTCGCTGCCGCTGGCGCTGCTCACGGTGAGGGTTGCGAGTTCGTAGTGGCGCTGGATGGGGCCGGAGTGGACGGCAACCTCCTGGATGCGGGCGTAGGCGAGGACGGTGAGGCTGCGGTTCAGCAGTCCGGTCCGAACGTAGAGTTCTTCGTCGCCAAGGTGGTAGCCGCGAAAGTGCCAGGCCACCTTGATGCGGTTCCAGCGCCAGGCGAAGATCGCGGCGGGGATCAGGCAGACGAGTGCCATCCTCGGGTCCCACCAGTTCAACAGGTCGTGCCAGTCGTCGGTCTTGGAGATGACCATGTAGACGATGGTGGTGACCGCGGCGGCCAGTCCCCCGAGAACGAGGCTGCTGGTGAGCAGAGCGACGGCGGACCCGATGCGGTTGACGAAAACGGTGCGGGCCGGGTGCCGGGTCAACTCAGCGCTCTGCAGAGTGAAGGGTGGCGCCGG
The DNA here is from genome assembly GCF_036227565.1 of Streptomyces sp. NBC_01454. Classification (NCBI taxonomy): domain Bacteria; kingdom Bacillati; phylum Actinomycetota; class Actinomycetes; order Kitasatosporales; family Streptomycetaceae; genus Streptomyces; species Streptomyces sp. NBC_01454. Next base: position 130,128 of record NZ_CP109462.1, on the reverse strand, counting down.
CGTGATCATTCGAGCCATTTCAAAACCTCTTGTTGATGCCATTCGGCGAGATCGCCGTAACCCGAGGCCTGCCGTTCCAGAGGATCTGGCAGCTCCCGAGCACGGATAGCTCGCAGCGCTGCTGCCTCCGCCCGTTCGGGGAACGCGTCGTTCAGGGAGGGCGGTATGAGTGGCCCTTCAGCGCCCTATAACTCTACGGAGATAAAACCAATTACGCAACATGCTGAGCATGGACGGACCTCTCGTCCGGGCGAAGCCGTCAGCCGAGATCGCCGCTGCGGGGTTGCGGAGATCGCCGACGGGCGACAGGGCCCGCCCCGGCGCCAAGTCCTGCGAGTTGGCTCGTGCCTTGTCGGCCGGGCTCCGTCACCGTGTGGATAGCGGACGGGATCGAGCCCCGCCCACCGCTCCCCTCCCCCGTCCCCGGCGGCTCTGCCTGTCCCCAGGCCCTGCGTGCGCCGCGGTGCTCTCGGCGCGGAGGCACCTCAGGGAGAGGCCGCTTGGCCGTCGGTGCGGGCACTGACTGGGGAACTGCTCGCGCATCGACGAGGACTGGCTTCTGTCGGGCTACCGAGTGCTTCCTCGTCCTTCGGCGCAGTCGGGGCAGCGCAGTGCTGTGAACAGGATCCCGATGCCGATCTCCGCCCCGCGCAAGGTCCAGTCGCGGAAGTTGTCGGAGCCGGAGCGTTCGCATTCGGCGCAGGTCCGGCGGTGCTGGTCACGTTCGTTGCACGGTGCGCAGCGGGCCCGGGTCGGTGTCTCGGCCCACACCATCACCGGCTGGGGCCCGCGGCCTGCGGCCAGGTGTGTGCACGGCCCCGCTGTGAAGCCCGGCGTCGTGTAGGCGTCCAGCAGGGCTTTCTGGAACCAGGCCGGGAGGTCCGCCAGGGGGCCGCTGTGTCCGGGTCCCATGGCGCGGACGGCGAGGTCCTTGACCGTGCGGTGGGCGGCGGAAAGCTGGTCGAGTGCGGCGGTCGTCGCCGGATCGCAATGGGTCACGAGTGCACCGTAGGAGTGGGGTTGGGATGCTCGTGGCGTTTCCGGCTGCTGTGAAAAATCAGATTCCGAGAGCCGTCCAGGGCCATCGTGGGCGACGTGTCAGTCCAGCCTGCTTCTCCCGGCCGTGAGCTACAGGACGAGGGAGGCGACCAGGGCCTGGAGCGCGGGGGCAAGTTCCGGGTGGTCCCCGCGGGAGGCGGACTGCAGGAGTTCCGCGGCGACGACTACGAGGGCGGTTTGCCCGGTCGGGCTGTCCAGCACGGGGAACTCGGTGCGGATGCGGGCGGCGGTCGCGGGGGCGAGGAGCGAGTAGGCGTAGAGCATGGCCGGGTCGTAGCCGGCGGGCGCGCGGCCGAATCCTTCGAAGTCGAGCAGCCACGGGCCCTCCCCGGTGATGTTGGCGGCGTGGAGGTCGCCGTGAGCCGTGGTCCAGCGGGTGATCGCGGGGGCGGGGCGGCCGGTGTACTGGGGCACCGCACGGTCGATCCACTCCTGGCGGACGGCGATCCGGCCGGTCGGCGTGGCCGCGATGGTGGTGAGCTCGGTTCGCAGGTTCGCCCACCAGGCGTCGGGAAGCCGGAGCTCGGCGCGGAGTACCGGCTCGGGCGAGCACACGGGAGCGGTGACGAACTCGGTGAGCTCGGCGCGGAAGGCGACAGAGCCGGTGGTGTGGTCGTGGAGTGCGAGGAGGGCGGGGCGACGGACCGTCGGGAACGCCGAGGCCGACTGCTCGGCGCCCAGCCAGTGCTTCCCGCCGGCCCGGCCCGCGGGGGCGGACTGGACACGTAGCCAGCATCGGCGGTGGAGCGGGTGCTCGGCGGCCTGTCCGAGGGTGCGGCCCTGGTAGCCCCACCGCAGCGGACCGGCGACGGCTACGCCCAGCGCGCGGGCAGCTTCGTCCCGCGCGCAGAGGAGGCGTCGCAGGTCGTTCTCGTCGACGGGCGGCGCGTACATGGCCGTCGGCTCCCCGTCGGTCACGCGCGCGTCCTTCCGTGGGCTGTGTCCGGGAGGAGTTGCTCGATGACGCGGTGCTCGCGCAGATGTGCCCCGACCTGCTGCGCGAGGAGGGTGGCGCCGAGGTCGGAGAGGTGGACGCCGTCGCGCCACAGCGTCGGCGCCTGCCCGCCCGTGTGGTGGGAGAACGCGCGGGCGGTCTCGGTGAACGGGGTCCAGACGTCGATGAAGGACACGCCGGCGTCGGCCGCGCGGTGGGCGGCGGCCTGGTTGTAGTGGTGGAGATCGTGGTTCATCGCGGCGACGGCTTCCGGCCCGGCGACTGGCCCGAAGGGGGTCTCCGAGACGCATACGACGTGGCGCGCCCGATCGGTGAGGGCCGTCAGGGTGGTGGTGTAGTTCCTGGCGTACTCCTCGATGGGCACAGCCTCGGTCGTTCTTCCCTGGTGGGAGCGCCAGACGTCGTTGATGCCGCAGCCGAACACCGCCAGGTCGTACGCCGCGGGAAGGGCCCGGGCCGCGGCCGCCAGGTCACGGGAGGTGGCGCCCCCCTGGCCGTGGTTGTCGCAGGCGATGGCGGTGTGCGGGTGGGCGAGTTGGAGGGCCAGGTGGACGCGGTGGACGTATCCACGGGACAGGTGCTCCTCGACGACGACCCGCTCCCCCACCTCGGGCAGGTTCGCCGGATCGGTCAACCGCGGGCTATGGGCCTGCCGGTGTTCCATGATCGACGTGCCGAGCCAGCAGACCGTGAGCCCCGGCGGCCGCTCACCGTCACCCGCCGCGGCCTGTCCGCCGCGCGCAGAGCTGTCGTTGGCGGCGTTCACGCGGCGACGCCGGCGCGGACCGCCAGGCCGCGGAGGTCGGAAGCGGTGCGCCCCGAAACAAGGAGGCTGGCAATGAGGGAACGGACCGCGGGACGGCTGTAGGTGTCCTCGCCGGCGTGGTGTTCCGCAGCCAGAAGGGCGCGAACGCATTCGGCGCGGCGCCTCCCTGTGCCGAGGGCGGCGGCCACGTCGGTGTAGTAGCGGGCGCGACGCTCCGGACTGGGCAGTTGGTGCGGCGTGATGGTCCTGGCTGCGGCGAGGGCCGCCGCGGGGTCACCCGCTGAGTTCTCCGCGGAGATGAGGTGGAGCCGGACGGTGGCCGTGCTGAAGCCGCCGCTGTGATCGCGGAGGGCGGTGCCGCCGAGTCCGGCGGCCAAGGCCTCGGCATCGCTCGTCAGTTCACGCATCGCCGCAGTGTCGCCGGCCTTGGCGGCGGTGTAGGCGGCCGACTGGACGAGCAGGCCGCGCACAGCAGTCTGCGAGGGTCCTGACCGGCCGAGCGCCAAGGTGTCAGCGGCGGTCACGGCGATGGTCAGGGCCTGGTCGTACAGGCCCGCCCGACGGACGAGTACAGCAAGCTGGCGGGCCGATTCCGCGGCCGCGAGTTCATCGCCCCCGGCCTGGGCGAGACGGCGGGCACGGTCGGCAGCCATCCAGCCGAGCTCCTGCTCCCCGACCTTGATCAGCATGCGGGTAGCCAGCAAGTACGCCTCTGCCAGACGGTTGTAGTCGGCTGAATCGCCGTTCCTGGCTGTCGCCGCGTGCCCGGCCCGGATGAGGCGGGGCAGCCGCACGGCGAGGCCGGCATAGCGGCCGTTGTCGAAGTCGGTGAACGTACGCGCAGTGGCGGCGTCCAGCCCGTCGACCAGCGATGAGACCATCGCGATACCAGGATCCCCGCTCAGCATCGCGTCCCTGATCCCGGTGACCAAGAGCTCCCCGACAGGTGTCCCGTGCTGCTGCGACGTGCCGCTTGCCGTGAACGGAGATACCGCGGTGGCGGCCATGCCCGCCAGCAGCGTCCGGCGGTTCATCGGATGACGGCGCACGTCCGGGCTCGGGGTGATGGGCTGTCCGGATGCCGGAGCCTGAGCGGTATCGCCCGTCGCTGTCATGACACCGGGCGCAGTCGGGCGGTGGCGACGAGTTCGCGGACGCCGCTGGTGTGGGGGTGACGCTGGGCGAGGTCGGTGACGATGGCGCGGATGCTGGGCCGGTCGCGGACCTCGGAGGGCGCGGCGCGGTGGGCGGCGAGCAGGGCCTGCGCGGTCTGCTCAGGCTTGCCCCATCGCCAGTACGCGCGGGCGAGGTCGGAATGGAGGCGTCCGCGGCGTTCGGCGGTGGGGAACTGGGCGGCGCGCAGGTTCCGGCCGGCGTGGACGGCGGCTCCGGCATCGCCGAGCGACCACAGCACTCCGACCCTGTAGAGGGTGACGGACGGGGGGGTGACGTCGAAGGGCTGCGGGCCGGCGGCAGGTTCGGGCAGGAGGGCGGCGGCGCGTTCGGCGTCACGGATCATCTCCAGGGCACGGTCGCGGTCCCCGGCTTCGGCGGCGGCGTACGCGACGGTGCACAGCATCTGCGCGAACGTTGCGGCTTGGGCGGGGGTGGTCAGGCCGGTGGCCTCGACCTGGGCTGCGGCGTGGAGAGTGACGCGCTGCGCCGTGGCTGCCCTGTCCTGGTGGCGCAGGACGATGCTGAAGACTCGGGCAGAGGCAGCACCGGCGAGTGCGTCACCGGAGAGGCGAGCGTAGGTGTTGGAGCGGTCGGCGGTGATCCGGCTCGCGCTGTAGCGGCCGACTTTCGCCAGGGTCTCGGTGGCCAGGTCGTAGCAGGCGGCGAGGCGGGCGTAGCCAGCAGCAACCCCGTCGGTGGCACAGGCCTCGGCGGTTGCCAGAAGGTCGGGGAGGGCGCCACGGTTGAAGAGGGTGCGCGCCGCCCGGTACTGGCCCCTCAGCCTGGCCGGGGTCGGCGCGTCAGCGGGCGCGGGCAGCAGAGCCAGGGCGTCGTCGAAGCGGTCGAGTGCGGTGAGCGGCACAGCGAGACCGGCGGCGAGGAGTGACCGGCGTTTCATCGGATCCTCCTCGGGTGAGACCGGGCGCGGGGCGGACGCAACTTTAGTGCTCCGCAGCGGGACTACGCGGAGAACGGCCTCAAGAGCACCCGGAGGGATGACCAGGGTCTCGGCGTAAGGGCTGATCAGTCCAGATCGGTTGCTAGCTGCTCGGCGCTCTCGAGAAGGCTTACAGCTGAGGCGGAGTATCTGGTCTTTCTGTGGACGGGCGTCATCACCTGCCAGGTCGCACCGACCGAGCAGCGCATCGTCCTGCCCGCGGATCTGGGGAGTCGCCCAGGACAGCATCACGTGGGTGGCATCGCGATCCACGTCAGGATCTTCGCTCCTACCGTCGGCCTGGCCTCCCCCGACGTCGGCCGCAACCTGGTCATGCACCACCGTTGATCTACCAGGGCAATGGCAGCACCCACGTCGACTCCTTATGCGCAGCTCAGCGCCTTGCGAGGCCTCATTTCGAAGGTCGCCCTGCGTAGGGGATCGCTCGGAGCCGCGAGTCCTCGCGCGCGCGTGCACGTGCGCGCGCGCGTACTGTGGTTGCTGTTACTACCTCAGGTAGGTCCTTAGCCACGACGGTGAGCAACCACAGGTATCCAGGGGGCTTGGTTCAACGGAAGGCCCCCAGGGCCTGGAGTGGTGCGCGAAGCGCAGAACCATGACCGGGGGATGGTCCAGCGCATCCAAGGCGCTGGCGCGGGGTGGCTGGGGGCGGCGTTAGCCCCCAGCAGTTGATGAGCCCGCGTAGCGGACCGAGTTCCTATCGTTCAACCTTCGTGTGGTTGAGCTTCGTATGAGTTGAGTATTCGTGTAGTTGGAACTTCGTCTTGTTCGGGGCCAAAATCTGGCATCCGCGAGGACCAGATTTTGGCCCCTCCGAGTACCAAGGATTGACCTTCCCAAAGGTCAGAATCTGGCACTCCGGAGGATCAAAATCTGGCACTCCGGAGTGGGTCCACCCCGGAGGATCAAAAAATGACACTCGGACCTGACCTGCATGAATGCTTCTCCTCGCCGACGACCAACGCAAAGACCCCCGCGACCGGAGCGGCCGCGGGGGTCAGGTCTTGCCGAGGGAATCAGTCCTGCTCGTCTGACTTGTACGCGTCGTAGACGTCAGTGATTGAGGCAGGACCCGTGTAGTGGTCTTCGGGTTCTTCGTGGACGCGATAGACCGTCTGGGTGCGCAGCGGGTTGTACGGGTTACGCCCCGTTCGCCAGTCCGCCGCACCGATCTTGCGCAACTCCTTCAGGTACTTGCGCAGTGTGGTCTTGGATTTGATGCCGGAGATGTAGAGAAGCTTGTCCTGGCCAGGCCAGACGCGCATATCGCCGGTGTCGTCCTTGCGCTCCTGGTTCACGTGGACGTACAGGGCCCAGTAGAGAGTCTTGGCACCAGGAGAGATGTCGGCAAACAGAACCCAGTCGGGGAGCTGAGAGAAGGGGTACCGGCGCCGACGGCCTCGCTCGAAGCTGGAGTCCCCTGAAAAATCCCTCGGGGCTCGTTTGGGCTTTGCGTGCTCGCTCACTTGGCCTCACCCGTTGGCGGGGCAGCAGTTCAGGACGTACAGGTTCGGCAGGCGATTACCCGTGGCGTCGTGCCGCGGCTGGATCTCCAGCGCTCCAGCCTCGCCGAGGGCGCTGAGGTGCTTCTGGAGCGTCCTGGTTGAGACGTTGGTCTCCGCCGCCAGCTGCTTCAGCGGGATGTGGACCGTGTCGTGCATCGTCCGCGAGCAGCGTCATGTAGCCGTAGAGCCAGGCTTCACTGCGGCATGCTCGGAGGACCCATTCGGGGATCGCGGCGAACCTGACTCCTGAGCGGTCAGTCGTTCGCCCCAACTCGACCACCATTTCGTCCTTTTGTTCTTGTTGCGTCACCGTTCGCCATGCTCCTATCCCCTTCGAGAGTGACCTGGTTCACGGGGTGGCGACCTGCGTTCCGCGTTACTCTCGAAGTCAGTAACCAGAAACGAACGGTCCCCTGCCGGCCAGCATTGGGGGCCGTTCGTGTTTTGCGATCACCCTACACTCCTGAACGATGCTGCACGTGGTGAATTTCCGTGCATGAGGTGAAGCGTGTCGCCCCTGGTCGGACCGTCGCAGGTTAGAGCCGTCGAACTTTCTCGTACGTCTCGGCGTGTCATATGTCCGCTTCATCGCATCGGGCCCACTGCCTGATTGCCCATCAGAGTGCGACTGCCCGTCTGTATCGCATCTTCATGGGCATGCTCGCCCGTTTCGGCCGAGTGCTGGCCGACGTGGTCGCCGAACAAGAGGCCGAGTGGAACGAGGCCGTGGGTCAAGTTCGGCTCGCGCGAACGATCCGGAGGTCGATACCTTTGTGCCACGGCTGGCGCGTCGCTGGCAGAACACAGCTTGTTGCTGACGAGGCCACGGCGGATCCAAGACAGGCGGCAAGAAGCTGCAAGCAGCGGCTCGACTCCCCCATCTGGCCGCCCAGGATCCGGTGGGCGGCGCTACCAGGTGAGCAGACGGGCGAGGCCGCCGCCGGCCTCGCCCGTCTGCTCACCACCTTCAGCTGTCCCGCTTGCCCGGCAGGTACTGGTCGAGGGCAATCGCGACGAACTTCGTATGATCCGGAAGGCCGGACTCGGCGACGAGCTGGTCGATGATCCGACGCTGAGCTCGAGTCGGCTTGTACTGAAGCTGCACCGGACCAAGGCCACGCAGGTCGGAATCGTCAAGTGCCACAGGAAACAGCTTCGACTGGATCTTGGGGGTACGCCGGGCGTCAGTGACGGTGGCAGCGATCCCCTTCTCGGCAGCGGCCTCCGCCGCGAGCAGCACGATCTCCGTGTTGTTGAAGTTCTGCTGAGTACGGAACTTGCGGAGACGGCTCGCAACCGTGGCGGAGACATAGAAGCCAACCGGCTTCGCCGTCTCAGCGTCGCTGAGTTCGGGAAGCTGTTCTTCGGGTGCACTCTGCTGGGCGACGGCGTAGGGCTGAGCAGGTACCGGTGCTGGTGTGTGCGCCTGCTGAACGGGCGCCGCCGCGGCTTGAGGTTGGGCCCATCCCGCGAGGGCACCTGGGGTGCCGCCGCCCTGTTGGGGGCCCTTGAACAGTCCTCCGACACCTACGTCGGACATCCCGGCTTCGTCACCATCGGTGATCTTCTCTTTCTCCTTCTCCTTGGGTGGCGTCATGCCGGCTCTGCTTCCTTCCTAAGCTCAAGAGCCCGACCGAACATTTCCTCGGTGAACTCTTCGTAATCGGTGTACACGCTCTCGACGGCCTCAGGGATCGACTTGTCGCCAGCCTGTCGTCGCTCGTTCAATTCGGAGATCAGCAGGCCTCGCTGGCGGACGATGCGCGCGACCTTCTCGGTGTGCCCGACGATGTTCGCGAACATGTGCGCGTCCTCGCCGAGGACGAGCTGAACCTGCTTGCGTACGTCCTTGTGAATGCCCGTGAAATTCCGGCCAGTGTCGAACAGGAGAACGCCTAGGAGCTCAACATGGGGGTTGAGGCTCGACGTCCACCGAACGTAGGCGAACTCGCTGCCGATCTGCGCCAGACCGTCCTCCGCTCCCCCATCGCTCTTGACAGGAATCACCAGCCAGCGAGACGCACACAGACCAAGGCGCTGGAGAGAAGGGTTCTCTGGCGGAGTGTCGATGATCACGATCTGGTACTGGTGCACGATGGGTAGCAGACACATGAGCAGACGCAGGTAGACCTGCGGCCCCTCGGTGGCGATGAGGGTGTGGAAGTGGATGAGGAACTTGTCGCCCAGTTCCGGTCCCCCGATGACTACGTCGAGATTCGGGCGGACGTTCTCGCGAGGGATGAGAGGCGTCCCATCCTTGAGAGCCTGGCTTAGCGCCGCGCCACCGTCGTTCCACTCAGCCTTCTTGTAGCCGAGCTCTCGCGCGATATTCCCTTGCGCGTTGAGGTCGATGATGAGGGTCTTCAACCCGCTCCGTGCGGCCTTGCCGCCGGCGTTGGCCGTGGTTGACGTCTTCCCGACGCCACCTTTGCCGTTGCCCATCATGAAGATGTGACTCAGCGATGCCCAAGGGATCGCTGGTAGCTGCGCCTGGATGCCAGGCATAGCAAAGGGGCTAGTCATGGGTCCTCTCGCTCTATCTCAAGCCCGCCGATGGGGCGGGAGGTGTCCGATTCGCACACATTTTGCGGCCCGGGCTTCGCTCAGAACGATTCTCCGCTCTGAAGTAGGCCGGGACAGCCCCAGGGAGGGCCTGAAGACGTCAAAAACGCTGTTCCGGAGCGCCTTCGGGCACGTCAGACGCGTGGTTCCGGTTTGGCAGCGTGTAAGGGTCCAGGTTTGGCTAGGGAGTTGTCCAGTCGCGTTGCTGACGACTTGAAGCCAAGCGGCAGTCTGTGCGTGCACCAGGGTGTGTGTCAGTGCATTTTGAACCATGGTTCGTTCCACCTGGGTGCACGCAAGGGGCAGGGTCGGCGCTTAGGTTAGCAGGGAGACCGGCGGTCAGGTGCAAGGGCACGCCGAACTTCAAACCGTTGTACCGGCAGCACGGCCTGTCGGCAGGGGCACCAATCGTTCCGCTTGGAGGCTGGTCCGCAGTTCGGCCCCACGTCAAAGTTCCGCCTAAGCCTTGAGGCTGACTTCCTGTCGGGCACAGGGCCTAGCAATCTCATTGACCTACGTGCATGCAGTGCGTCGAGGTGGATGTCATGTGTTAGTTCAGGCTTGGGGGTGGGCGGCTGACGGAACTCGCCGTTTGGTTGCGCGGCTAGCACTTGAGTTAGTTAGCATCTGGGCCCTCAACTAGGCAGTCTCTTAAGTCGATGCTTGGATTTGACACCTCACGTGAGGGCTGGCACTCCGTCAAGTACTCATTCAGATATGCGCCCGACCTAGCAGTTAGGCCAGACGGCGTATTGCGGAGCGCGCACTGCTGCGAGTGTCGGAGTAGACGGCCAGTTAGGTTGCCGCATCTACCGTCGGGAGAGTTTCCACGCAAGCCAACATGTAGATGCGTGCTCCTACTTGGTGTTCGGCAGGCGGGCTTGTCGGCACTGGCATAAATCGTTGAGTGCTCCGTCGCGTCCAGTGTCCAGCACCGCCACTGACCTGAAGGCGTGTGTGGCTGCGGGCCTGCGTGTGCATAGTGGCTTGTGTTGCCATGCAGGCAATCGGCTGGGTGTGCACTTTGGCTACGTCTCAGGCTTTGGCTTGGGTGGTGCCTCGTATTTGTCCTGCTGCCATCATGCTGGCAGGCAATCGGGTCTGGGGTTAGGTTGCCGGGCAGGTGCCGATATGGACTACCTGTCAGGTGCCTAGACGAGTCCCCTATCGTGCTTGCAAACTGATCTGGAAGCCTACGGTGCTTAAGGTGCGCAGATCGGTAGTGATACACACCCTGCTCCTCGTCTTACTCAAACTTTGGATCCTCGGTAGGCCACAGGTGGTGACCAACCCCTCTGCATCTGCTGCTGTTCAAGCACTCGTCGAGGTGTGCGCACACACTTGCTGGCATGTTTGGAGCGATGTTTGTTTGTGCAGGTCAGCGCCTCTTTTCTTGTTCCAGTCTAGCAGGGCAGAGCTCGCCAACCCGGGCAATGGGATCGATCTCTCTGTGTGCCGGGTGGTTGGGGATCCGCTAGGCGCCAAAGGGGCGGAGAGGGGTGGATTGCAGCCAAGGCTGGTCGACCGAAGAATGTCCTGAGCCGGGGGAGTGGGCTGCGTTCGTGATCCGGGATCAGGTAGGTACCAGGCTGACACTTAGATGACTCCATGAACCTCAACGAGTGCTGCTGGTCTCAACTCAGGTTCATGGAGTAGCCGACGAGACATGCAGTGTGGTGTTTCGCCAGTCGACGAGGAGTCCTCTGACTTCCGCGCCTTGATTAATACTCAAGCTGGAGATGACAGCGCGCATCGCCCACACTCTCGGTCAGATGGATCCGTGAGACCGCTCGATTCCCCCGCTGCTATGAGAGCGACTATCTGGCTAACGAGCGACCCAGTTGCAGAGGGTGCGACCGACCTAGCCTGTCCAAGTTGAGGCATCAAGGCGGCGCAGATGTATTTCCAGGTCGTGATCGAATGTGTGGACTTTGATGGATCTGACCTCAGTCAACTGGGGAGTATGAATGCTCGGTTGAGAGGGGCTGAGGCACCAGCAAAGCGACTAGATCGGGTTCCAACGGCGGACAATGAAGTCGGATGCTTTCACCTGTTGGGGCCATCTCCTCCATGGAAGGCTGATCAGTTGGCTGAACGTTGAAGGGCCAATCCACTTCATCTCGGACGCTTCAACCGGGCGTGAAGTTCCTGAATCTCGCCGCAGTGATGGAGCGCAACAGAGCATCCGGTCGTCCGTGTGTCAGGTGGCCTTGAGCGGCTCTTCCTCCTACGCCACGAGCTCGACGTGCTAGTGATCGGCGTCATCCTCAATAGCGCCCAGGAGCCCCCGGGTGGCAAAGTTCAGGGTGCATGATCCTTTAGGCAGTCCCGCCTAGCTCGACGCCTGATGTCCCCCTGGCGATCGTCGCAGTCACTTCGGGCGTTCAGCGTGAACAGCATCAGCACAACCTTCCAGCGGCGACGGGCGGGGCGCTGTCGTCTCCCGCAGGCACAGGAGGCACGTTGCTTGTCCGCTTCTCTTCAGGCGGCGGGACTCGAGTGCTCAGGGATCACGGGAGATCGACACCCGGGGCCCGATGGCAGCGGAAGGAGTCGAGCCGGACTGTTCTGGATGCGCCGGGAAGCCCCCGAGTCGTGGGGCGTCGGAGGGTTACGTATGGCAATGCGGATGCGTCAAGGACTCCTGTGAACATGCCTGTTGGTGGGGCAGGAGTGGTCTTGGCCGGCACCTGGTCTCCGTTCTGCTACCTCGGGTCGCCGATGCGTCAGGAGGAGGCATGGCGGTCCCACCCCGTGCTGGATGCCGGAGAGAGACCGGAAGAGGCCGAGGCCGCCCGGAGCTGACGGTGGCGTCTGCAGGCCATCTGGAGGGCCGTTCTCGGTGACTCGGCACCTCGCTCTCGTGCCGTCTGACAGAACTTGTTGAGCATTGAACGTCAGCTGCATGGTTGTGGGCACCTAGCGGGCTACAGGTTCTGCCAGGTCGAGGTCGACGCGGTCCGCCGCAACGAGGGCCGTGCCGCCTAGCGGTGCCGGCCAGTGCACCTGCTCACCGATCGCAGCGGTACTGCCGATGCGAGCGAAGTCACCAGCCATATGCCGACTCCTCCGACCAGAACTACGACCACAGGGTGCCTCCCGTGCAGAAGCATGATCACCACGGCCACGGCGTTCACCAGCCCTGCCGCTGATCCGGCGTCCTCCGGGAGCCCGCCATCGCCAGTCACACGGGCCGTGACCATACCGACCAGCTCACCTACCTCTACCAGGACAGGGGAGAGCAGCACGGTCACGGTCAGCACCCCCCACCACGGGACCGGGGACCATCCCACCAGGTAGACGCTTACGGCGCCCGTCGTACACATCGCCGCCAAGGGGACTGTGCCCGACCGCAGCTGCGGCTGCGCCGGCGGCGCGCAGCACACCGCTAGGGCCCCTCCCAGCACTGCGGCCACCGCGGCTGCCCACCAGCCGGGCAGCGCGGTGAACAGCACGAGCTGCCCCCACAGTGCGGCCGCCCCGACGAGCGCCGCCCGGCCCGCGACCGATTCGCGCGCCTCGGGCGTCGCGCCGGGCACCGGGGGAGTGACGGACGGAGAGGACATTGCAGGCTCGACGGCGCCTCCCGCGCCTCGGGTCGCTGTCCGGGTCGGCGCATCCCACACCGCCGTCACCGGTGCCGTGCGAACGGCCACCGCGGTGCGGGATGCGCGAACCGCGGCCAGGCGCCGTTCTGCCTCCACCGCGTCCGGGCGGTTCGCCGGATCCGCCCGCAGCAGGTCCAGCACGAGGTCCTCCAGGGCGACCGGGACACCCGGACGCATCCGGCGCACCGGCACCGGATCGGCCCCCTCGGCGCGTACCGTTCCCCGGCCGAACGGCGGCTGCCCGGTGAGTAGTTCGTAGAGCACGCAGCCCAGCCCGTACAGATCGCACCGCTCGTCGGACGCCTCTCCCCGGAGCCGCTCGGGCGCCATGTAGGCGGGGGTGCCCACCACGGTGCCAGGCATGGTGAGCGTCTCGCAGCTGACGGTGTTCAGGCGCGCGATGCCGAAGTCGACGAGCGTGGCCGCGCCCTGCGGCGAGATGATCACGTTCGACGGCTTCACGTCACGGTGGACGACTCCGGCGGTGTGTGCGTCACGCAGGGCTCGGCCCATCTGCCGGCCCCAGGAGATCACGTCTTCCACCGACGGCAGCCCGGCCGTCAGCACGGAGTTCAGTGGCGCGCCCTCGAGCAGTTCCATCACCAGGAACCCGACGCGGACACCGTTGACGACGTCTTCGCCGACGTCGTGCACGGTGACCACGTGCTCGCTGCGCAGCCGCCCCACCGCCAGGGCCTCTCGTTCGAACCGGACCCGCTCCGCCTCGGACGCGGAGGACAGGTCGACGACCTTGACCGCGACCTCGCGGCCCAGCCGCCTGTCGAAGGCCCGGTGGACCACACCCATCCCGCCGGCGCCGAGGACCTCGCGCAACTCGTAGCGACCGACAAGCCGTTCGCCCCCAACCATCAACTTCACCTTCCCGGCGACAGCGGCCCCGCGGCCTGGCCGGCGCGGTGACACGAGCCGCCGCAAGGGGTGCCTGCGCGGCGGCGGTAGCTCCCGGCCACCGTCCCATCGCCCGTGCTTCCGGGCGCCCGGGCGGCGCCGGACTGTCTCCGCTGCGTCAGTGTTCCAGATCGCCAGAAATAGCCCTGGCAACGCCGTCGCCGTAAACCGTGTTCCGGAGGCCGGAAGTGCGATCGCAGGGCCGTGTTGGGGGCGGGTCGTACCGCGGGCTGCACGGGGTGGGCTGCATCTTTTGCGAGGTCCCACTGGTGATGACCAGTGGGAGTTGCGGCACGTCGCCTGCCCGACATGCACCATGGACCTGGGGCTGCCCCTTGAAGGCGAGCCAGGCGAGAACCTTGATGTGATCTGCCCGTGCGGAGCCAGGTTCATCTACCCGAACCAGTGGAGGACCTGATGCGAGGAGAACATCGCCAGCCCTTCGTTTGAGGCCCAGCACGAAGTTCCGCGCGAAGATCCATGAGCCTGTGCGAGCCTGCCGTGAACCGTGCGTCGGACCTCGACCCGCCCCTTCCTCCCGGCCCGACGGGGGAAGATGCCGGAGAACCAGACCGGTGAGCCGCGCACCCGCCGGCGCGTGCCGGTGCGAAACAAACTGGGGAGTGCCTTGTCGTACGAATCGCCGTGGACGGTGCGCCACATCTACAGCACTGCCGACCGTGGCTTGCGCCCCTACCTGGGGGCGATGCACGGCATGCTCGCCCACTACCGGGATGCCGGACTGATCGGGGAGCGCCTGGACGTCCCGGTCGCTACGGCATCCGACCTCGTGTCAGCACTGTCCGCGCTGGGGGAGGATGAACTGGTCATCGCGGACCTGCACGGTGCCGTCGACACCGACGGGGCGTGGCTCGGGCCCAGCAGCGACGGCGCCTTCGTCCTTCTCGACGGCCTCCCCGCCCGTTCCTGGTCGGTGTCCGCCCTGATTCTCACCAACTGCTACGGCGCTCGTGCACAGTTCACCGGTGCGCTCGCCCGCTTGAACGCGAAGCCGGCCGCGGTGGCAGGTCACTTCGAGGTGGCGGCCAAGGGAGACACGACCCCTGTTGGACTGGTCAAGGGCCTTCTGCAGCACAGTGACGCCGGAGACGAGGGCGGCGCCTTTCGGGCCCTGGAGGTGGCGGGGCACAATTTGCGGCTGAGTTCGGCCAAGGCATGGGTCCCCGAGCTGATCAAATCCGCGGATGTGGTGAGAGTGGCCTAGCGACGGGGTCTATGGGGCCCGTAGAGCGGCACGCGCTCGTGATGGGCCCGTACGCGTGCCTGTCAGTCAGGCCGCCGATTGCGTCCGAAGGGTGCGTCGTCCCGTACACCGGGCGGCTCGGTGGGCAGTTCACCACGCCTCTACAGCAGGGGCGGGCTCGCTGCCGTCGACGGCAGAGCGAAGGGCCGAGCGGAAGCGATCCGTTCGGCCCTGTCGGCGCGTGAATGTCAGGCTTCGTCGCGCAGGGCTCCGGGCCATCCGCCGCGCAGGCCGCTGAGTTGGGCTGCGGCGCGCACCGTGGCGGTGACATAGGCCTCGGGGATCTCACCGAGCTCGGCCTTCTTGAGCAGGAGCACGGACGCGGTGATGGTGTCGTCCCAGAAGACAGGGGCTGCGCAGCTGTGCCACTCGGCCATGCATTCCTGGTAGCCCAGCGCGTATCCGCGATCCCGGATCGTCTGCAGGGAGGCGATGAGCTCGGCGTCGTCCCTGATCACGCCAGGGCCTACATGCGGGGGGATCTCCTGCGCGATGACACGCTGCACGAGGCTGTCGCCGAGGTAGGCCAAGATGGTGCGCCCGGAGGCGCCTGTGCGCAGGGAGCGGGTGACGGAAAGGACCGCAGCTGTGGTCATGTTGAGCTCTTCGAGGTCGGAGTCCCCGACGCCCATCTCGACGCACTGGCGGCCGGGCACCTCTCCCGTGGCGCGGGTGTAGAGGAACGTCAGCCCGCTGTCGGTCTTGTCATGCAGGTTCGTCAGGACGGCTTTGACCTTGTCCGTCGGCATCTGGGCGCTGTAGGCGTCGTCAATGGCATTGAAGCCGATGGCCGCGCTGCCCTGCCCCAGTTGCCAGCGGCCGCGCGTCGTGCCCTGCGCCCGGCGGAAGATGCCTTCGTACACGCCGGCCGCGAGGATGCGGCTGACGGTAGCGTCGTTGAGTCCTGCGGCCCGGGCTATCTCGCCTGTGCCGTGGTCGCCCGGGCCGAGATCTTTGAACGCGAGTTGGACCTGAAAGACCCGCTCGGAAGCAGTCACTCCGCGCACCACGCTGCTCTGTTCAGCCATTGACCATGCTCCCTGTGTGGGGGTGCTCCTCCCGCCGGAGCACCTTGCGCGTCATGTGCTGCGGAGCCGCGACTCCGCGGCACATGAAGATCCGTCGAATCCTACTGGGACGGGTCGAGGGAGAGTTTGCCGGTCACCGTGCGGCCGGCCAGGTCGCGGTGCGCCTGGGCAGCGTCGCTCAGGGCGTAGGTCCCTCCGTTGATGATCTGCAGCTGGCCCTGCGTGATCATGGTGAAGAGCGACTTCGTGGAGAACGCCTGATGGGTGGCGTCCACGTTCGGCAGCCAGAAGCCGCTGAGCGTGACCGACTTCTTCAGCAGCGTCTGCAGCAGGTCCTCGGTCTTCAGGCTCGGCCAAACCCCGCTTGCGTAGCCGAACGTGGCCACACGTCCGTTGCGCTGGATGACGTCGAGAGTGGTGGCGAACGTGCTGCCGCCGGTCATCTCCAGGGCCGCGTTGATGCCATCCCGGCGGTTCCCGTTGGCTTCCTGCGCAGCGGCGGTGATGCGCTGGGCCAGGTCCTCCTCGGTGGAGGAGTCGACGACGGCCTTGGCACCTAGGTCGAGTGCGAGTTGCCGCTTCTCTTCAGTGCTCGCCATCGCGACGACCTTGGTGCCGTTCGCGGCGGCGAGTTGCACGGCGAGGGAGCCGACGCCGCCGGCCGCGGCCGGGATCAGGACGGTCTCGTTCGCCCGGATCTGCAGCTGGGAGAAGAGCAGATGGTAGGCCGTGTTCCCTTGGAGGGCGACGGCGATCGCCTGGTCGTCATCGATGCTGTCGGGGATCTCCCAGCACTGGTTGTTGCGGACAGCTGCCTTCTGCGCGTAGCCGCCGCCCTGTACGAGCCCGGCGATGCGGCGTCCGTCCTCGGTCACGCCGACGACTTCGTTGCCTGGAATGTAAGGCATTGCTACGGGAGCGAGGTAGGTGTCGTTTCTGACGTGAATGTCTGCATAGTTCACGCCTGCTCTGGTGACATTTACCAGCGTTCGCGCGGGGGTGACTTTTGGATCCGGTTCTTCCGTAAGTTCCAGAACGTCCGGACTGCCGAAAGTCTTCATGGTAATGGCGCGCACGGGAGCCTCTTTCATGTGCAAAGGGGTGGGAGATGCCTCGACAGGCTATGCCAGGCTCCAGGAGCCCCTCATCTGCAGGTATGACCTTGGATCTTTCTCACACTCATCTCGGCCGAATTTGCGGAACCGGGGCAGGTCAAGGCCACATCTGTCTCGTCACCTGAAATTCTCCGAGTCATTCTCGTGGGGCGAGAAGGTTGAATGATGAACGTTCGCATTGGTCGACACCACTGGTTGCTATTTCGCGAAAGCGAGGGAGATAGTGAGTCCGTCCGTGGCGCTAGGTGATCATGAAATTGCGCAAGGTTGACCCTCTGCTGCTCGAGGGTCGGACCGCGGGGGAGCGGGAGCAGCGGTGCGAAAAAAATCTCAACGGAAAAATGGGACGCATGCTTGTATGGGGTCTGTGGGTGAGACCCGCAGGAGGGGCGAGGAGGACCTGGTGGGCGGGCGGATCGATGGGCCGCGATTCGACGGTGCTGCTGGCTGCGAGGCGCGGCGCGGCAGACACGACGAACGACAGCAGCCGAGAAGCCGGTGGAGCGGAACGCTCGAGCAGTTCGCGATCCAGCGTGAGCGGCGGCGCACCGGCCGGGCCATTCGCCGGGACATGGGTCTGTCCGGGGTCCGCGACATCGACGGCCTGGTCAGGGTTGTGTCCGAGCGCCGCCAGAAGCCCATCAGTGTCTTCAGCAAGCCGCTTCCCCCGCAGATCAGTGCGGCCTGCGGCTCCAGCCGCGACTTCGATTTCATCGTTGTGGACGAGCATTCCAGCAAGCTGACGCAGCTCCACGCCACGATGCATGAACTCGGCCATCTTCTCTGGGATGACCCAGAACGAAGGATCCAGAGCCCCGGGGAAGCACACGAGCGCATGCCCGAGGAGCTCGTCCGCGAGCTGTTCCCCGGGTTGAAGCCGGATGCGGTCACGGCGTTCTTCATGCGCTCCCACTACGCCGACCAGCAGGAGCGCCGCGTCGAGATCTTCGCGACCGTCATGCTCGAGAGCCACCTGAGTTTGCGCGGTTCCACCGGGGACTTCCTCAGGTCAACCTTCGCGCACCGGAGGGCAGGTGTCTGACCTGGTCATCACGGCCGTCTACCTGCTCATGGCGACGGTGTTCCTGGTGATCGCTGGCTGGAAAGGGCTCGCCTTCCTGCGCGAGCCCAGCCTCACCCTCGCCCTGATGACCGCCGCCTTCTTCCTCGGCGGCCTCGTCTACGCCATGGCATCACCAGCTGGCTACCGCTTCATCGGCGACGTCTTCAACCAGCCCTGGGCAGCCACGCTGCCGATCTACGTCGGCATCCTGCTCTGCTACGCCGACACCCACATCCTCACCCTGCTCTGGACTCCGGCGAGCACGACACCACGCCGCCGGATCCGTCAGCTCGTCGCCGCCTGGAGTACGGCCTACGCAGCCGCAATTACGGCGATGACCCTCACCTTTCTGCACGCCAAGCTCGATGGCCCGGCAGACCCGCTGAAGTTCAACACGCAGCAAGCCAACGACCCGGCCGCACTCGCCTTCCTGGCGATCCTGCTGACCGTCCTGTCCTGCGGCACGCTCAACACGTTCCTGCGCGTACGGCGCACCGCCCCGGAAGACCCGAAGATCGCTCACGCCATGCGGTGGTTCGGCGGGTCCATGCTCGTCACCTTCGGCTACGTCATCTGCTCCGCACCCGCCATCACGGCCGCAGCATTCGGGTACCAGCAGCTGGAGGGAGTCGGCGTCGCCGGTGCTGGCTTCGGCATCCTCGGCTGTCTGGGCACCTGCTACGGCATGACGGGAGCCGCCGTGACGGCCTGGCTCAAAGAACGCCGCGACATCCGGCTCCTGCAGCCGCTGTGGAACCTCGTCGTGCGCGACGTCGACCAGCGGTTCGCCTTCAGCCCGGCCAGTGCCGAGCCGCCTCGGTGGGTCAACGTCCGCTTCGGATTGCACCGGCGCATCATCGAGATCCTCGACGGCATCCGCGAACTGCGTTCCTGGGCCGATGCCGACGTCGGCCAGGCCCTGAGTGACCCCCAGGACGAACCGCTCGCGGAGCAGGACCTGGAGGCGATCAGGACAGCGGCCATCCTGAGGGACGCCGTCGCGCGCTACCAGGCATCCCGGACCAAGACTTCCGCGCACACCATGCCGAGGCCAGCGCCGACCGGCACCGCACAGGATTTTCCGGGCGCAGATATCGAAGCTCAGGACGAACGCGCTCGCCTCGTCCAGGTCGCCCGTTACCTCAACCACCCGCTCGTGGCCCAAGCCGTGGACCTCGCAGCCCAGCGTCGTGAGGCCGGCCTCACAGCCACAGCGCCCTCACGCGGCGATACTCCTGAGCATCGGTAGGGGCACCCGGACTTTCTGCCATGGAGCGGAAGCATCATGCCAGGCAGCCAACGGGCCGCCAGGCCCACACGAAGGGGGACACCCGTGCGACGGGCCGTCGTACTCGGAGGATCTTTCGCAGGGCTGCTCGCAGCCCGGGTTCTCCACGACTTCGCCGACGAAGTCACCATTCTCGAACCCGACCGTGAACGGGCACCCACCACCCGCTCCGGCGTACCGCACCGCGATCAGCTGCACGCCCTGCTGGCCATGGGCCACGAACAGCTGGAGCGCTTCTTCCCCGCCCTGACCGACGAGATGGCCAAGGCCGGCGCGCACCTGGGCAGCGGAGAGCAGATCCAGTTCTACATCGACGGCAAACTCAAGCCCACCGTCCCCGACATGTGCATGATCGGCGCCACCCGCACATTCATCGAAGACCATGTACGCCGACGTGTCCTGGACCTTCCCCGGATCAAGGTCCTGCCACACCGGTCGACGGGGGTGCGCGTGAACGCCGGCCGCGTGGACGCCATCTCCTACGTCACGGCCGAGGGGCACCGCGACGAACTGCCTGCCGACTTCACCGTGGATGCGATGGGACGCTCCAGCCGCCTGAGCCGGTGGCTGGAGAAGGAAGGATGGCCGGCGCCACGGGTCGAGCGCATGCCCATCGAACTCGGCTACGCCACCGCCCGCTTCCACCGCGGCCACGAACTGCCCGACACCGTCATCGCGCACTCAACTCCCGGACCCGCCAGCAACTACCTGCCGTCCGTATGCGAGCCCGGTGCCCTCACCGCCGTCGAGAACGACCGGTGGAACGTCGTCCTGGCCGGCTACACCGGCTACCGGCCCACCAGCGACCCCTCCGCCTTCCTCACCCGCATGCGCCGCTGCGTGGCCCCCATCCAGCAGGTCGCTGACCTGTGCACCATGGACGGCGAACCCACCGCCTTCCACGTCCGCGACAGCCGCCGCCGCCACTACCTGGAACTGCCCCGACTGCCCGGTGGCCTCGCCGTGACCGGCGACGCGCTCGTCTCGGTCAACCCCATCTACGGGCAAGGACTAACCCTCAGTGCCCTCCAGGCCGCGGCCCTCGACCGGTATCTGCGCTCCGGCACGAGCCCACACCACCCGGCGACCGGCTACTTCCGCCGCGCCAACACCGTGGTCAGCGCCGCCTGGCAGCTGTCCACCACCGCCGATCTCGCACAGCCGCACGTCACCGGCCCCTACCCGCTCGGCTACTCCGTCCTACGCTGGGCCGCCGACCGCGTCACCGAAGCCTCCATCGTGGACGCCGAGATCAACCGCACCTTCATGGACGTCCTGCACATGCGCCGGCACCCCCGCGCCCTGACCCACCCCCGCATCCTGCTGCGCACCGCGCGCACGCTCGCCACTCGCACCACCTAGGAATCCCCCCATGCCCACCTGGAAGAACACCCTGCGCGCAGCCGGCATCCACCGGCCCGACCTGTGCGACGACTACACCGAACAACGCGGCCTTGTGAAGGAGTTCGCCAAGAAGGAGTACCTGGCCGTCCGCCTCTTGCTGCCCTCCGAACTGCACCCCCCGGTGCTCACTGCGGTCGCCTACATGCACGCAACCGACGAGCGCATCGACACCGGCGCTGTCAGCGACCGCAAACACGCCCTGACGGAATGGAACGCAGCCACTATCGCGGCCACCGACGGCCCCCATCCCAGCGCCATCGCGACGCTCCGGACGCTCGCGGACGCCGTTCAACGCCACCCCGGCCTGCGCCAACGCATCGACACGTTCCTCAGGGGCGCGCACCTCGAAGTCGACTACACAGGCTTCGCAACCGAGCAGGACCTGCAGGCGTACGTACAGGGCTACTCACTGCCCGCCTTCATGCTCATGGCGGGCTTCATGACCCCCACGCACACCGGCGGCGACCAGGCCTCCTTCGAAGCGGCCTGCCGCGCACTGATCGAGTCCATGCAGCGCGTCGACTTCCTCGACGACCTGGCCGAGGACGCGGCCGGCGGCGTGATCGGCATCCCGCACCAGGACCTGGCGCGCCACCAGCTCACCGTCGCCGACATCGCCCCCAGTGCGAATGACGCCGTCCGGCGCTCCCTCACGGCACTTGCACATGAGCAGGCGGACCTGGCGCAGGAACAACTGCACGCCGCAGCCCAGCTTCCGCAACTTGTCGAGCCCGCGGTACGCCCCTTTGTCACCGCGCTGTGGCAGCTGCAGAACCTGAAGCTGGCCGCGGTTCGCAACAAGGGCGGCAACCTGGTCGATGGGGGAGCGGAGGCACCGATGCCCGCCGTCTTGAAGATTCTGGCGTCCCAGTACAGGGCCGCGCGCCGCCCGCGCGCATAGGACTGTTGGGCTGGCAGCAGTCAGTGGTGGCGCCGGCGCCACATCCTGGCCGAGTGCATCACCATGTCCTTGAAGGAGGGGCGCTCTTCCTCGGGGATCTTCTGCAGTTCCTCGCCGATTTCGCGGGCCTCGAGGATCTCGGTGGGCGCTGCGCGCCGCTGAGCGTCCGCTTCATTCAGCGCGCTGCGGACGGCCTTCGCCAAGGCGTCGTCGCCGACCAGCGGGCTGCCGCCGCGCAGGGACAGGTTGCTGAGCTCGATCCCCTTGAGCTGGGCCATCAACATGACACCCTCAACCGTGCGGTCAAGCGCACTGACCAGGGCGTCACTGCCGTCACGAGAGAGCCGCCCCGCCGGCACCTCGAAGAACGTCTCGAGTTTGCTCGCCACATCGAGGCCGGGATTGCGCGTACCTCGCAGGAGGTTCTGGATGGTGGCCACAGTGACGCCGACGTATTCGGCGATCTGACCCTGGGTGTAGCGCTTGCCGTCCTCGCGCAGCTTGGTCGGCACGAGGTGCTGAAGGCGTTCTGAGAAGGGCAGGTCGATCTCTTCGGACGGGACGATTTCGCCGGCGAAGAGACGGCGGATGACCCCCTCCGGGAGTGCGGCCCGCTTGGCCACGTCCGGGAAGTCGATGAGTTCGTCGACCGTCATGCCCAGCTGCTCGATTTGGTCCTTGAGCGCGGCTACCTTCTCGGCAACATCGTTCACCCCGCCAGTGGCGCCGGACGTTTCCATGGACGGGCGGTCTCCTGCTCGTTGCTCGAAAAATTCCGTGATCTTGGCGTCAGAACCCTAACCCTGCCGACAGCGCTCCACACCACGAAACCAAGCTTTTGTAGGTCCATCAGTGTTGCGCGCATCACAATACTAACAATTGTTGACATGGTCTCTCGTGTGCAGCATGATCGCTGTTCGTGGCCGAACTGTCCACCCCGGTCCACGGGGCCCGGAGTGTTCGGCAAAGATCGGCAAGGCGGATCGGATCCGCCGTGAACGGGCGGGGGTGCCGCGACCAGATGGCTGGGCAAACAGGGATTGGACGCTGCTGGGACGCGGCCGTAGGTGACGGCTGCACTGCGCCTGCCATCGCGAACCTCTCTCGCCCCCGGACCGGTACGGCATGTGGGAACCCTCTCCCCAGACGCGTCCGGCCGATCCGCGCAGCCCAACAAGTGGCTGGCTGAAATGCGCCGCGCGCAGTAGTTCGAGCAACATCTGCTGAGGCCGTCGGGTCCGGGCGCGGACCGGAGGAGTGCCTCGGACACGGGGAAGTGGGACACGTGAGCTGTTCTGTAGTCATCGCGCACCGCGTCGGTGAGGCACCCGATGGCATGCGCGACGCGCACCACGGTGCGACGGACGCCACCCTGGCGAAGCCGGCTGTCGGGAGGGTCGAGGAGGCCCGCGGTTTCGTCGGCGGCCTCGTCGCGACCGCCGGAATCACTCACCACGAGTTCCTGATGCGCAGGGGCTCAAGGCTGCCCGAGGACAAGAGCGACGCTCTCATCGAGCGCACCCCGCTCGGCTGCATAGCCGTTCCACGGGGGATTGCCGCAGATGTCGCCTCTCCGGCCGCCTCGTACGCCACCGGTGCCGTCATCCCCGTCGCCGGTGGAGCGGGCGTGGGCCTCTAGCCATCCCGCGGACAGACAGTGCCGGGTCCGCCGCCCCTGGCAGCCGCAACCGAAGGAATCCCACCACTTCACAATCTCGCCAGGACCGGCCCGGTGTCACGGGCCGCAACGAGGAGAGCACATGCCGACCCTTGGCTCGTTGCCCGTCGACAAGCCGTCTCTCGAACTCACGTTCGCTTGGCCGCGGACCGCCGCGCCCCACCAGGCGACGAAGATCGCAGGGCTGATCACCCTGCCCCTGTCGGCGCTGCTGGAGACCGGCGTTCCACGCAGCCTCCCAGCGGGTGCCCTGATTCTGGTCACCGGGGCGATACCCTTCCGTATCCGGGGCCGCATCGCGGTCGCCATGGAGACGCTTCTGGAGCAGATGGCCCTCGACGAGTGTGTCGGGCTTGTCGTCAGCGCCGCGCCGGGGGTGCATCAGCCCTTCCCGCAGGCGATCCGGGACATGTCCGACCAGATCGACATCCCCCTCCTCGTCACCACCGCGCCCGAGGAATGCTGGGCGGACGTGCACTCCGGCATCCAGACGCACCGTCTCCTGGCCGCCGAGCGGCGCGCCACTCAACTCAACGCACTGGTACAGCAGTTGCCCGCCCAGCTCGCCGACCAGAAGGCGATGCAGCGCATCACGGACTGGCTTGCCCGCGCCCTCGACGTCCAGGTCCTCGTCAGCGAGCGGGAACGCGTCCTGGCCGCCTCGCCGGCCACCGCCGCCGAGCACCTCGCCCACGCGATCATCCGCCAGTCCGTGGAGAGCACCGCGCCCGAGGGGCCCTCCGGCCCCCACACCCAGCTCATCTCCCTGGCCCCGGCATCCGGGGCGGAAGCCGTCCTCGCAGTCGCCCGCAGAACGCCCTTCGATGAGGCGGACCTCCGCCTTCTACGGCACGCAGCCAAGCTCCTCGGCCTCGTCGACCAGGCACGCCGCGAGTTCCGCGCCGCGTCCACCGCCTCCTCCGCCGCGCGTATCGCCGCGGTGGAACTGCTGCTGGACGGCGAGGTCTCCAAGGCCCGAAGGGTCATGAGGAACCTCGCACCGGGACTGCTCGACCCCGAGACCGCCCGGGTTTTCGTCGTCGAGACCTCGCCCACCCGGCGGGACGCCGCAGTGCGCCGCTGCGAAACCGCCACGGCCGGTCACGCCCTGGTCGTCGCCGATCCGCGCCAGCACGACCGGATCCTCGTGATCCACCCGGTCCGGCCCGGCGAGGCCGACGACATCGTTGCCGCCGAACTCACGCGCCTGGTCTCCGCGCTCGGCGCCGACGCTTCGCTGGGCGGCAGCGGGGTCTACTCCCTGTCCCTGCTCGCCGACGCCCTCCACGAGGCGACCACCGCCCAGCGGCTCGCCCTCCACCAACCGGACTCCGTAGCCCTGTCCGTGCAGGACACCGACCTGGTCAGCCTGCTCCCGCCGCACGACGCGCAGCTGTGGGCCCGCACTCTGCTGCAGCCCCTTATGCAGACCGACACGCAGTGGGAGCAGCTCCGCGAGACCCTGCCCACCGCACTTGCCTACCCCTACACCGTCGCCGCCCGCCGTCTGGACCTGCACCGCAACACCGTGACCCGGCGGGTGGCGCGCGCCGCGGAACTGCTGAACAAGGACTTCGCCGCCCTGCGGGACCGCATCGCCGTCGGCCTGGCTCTGGAGGTCGTCACCCACCGGGAACTGCCTGAGCCCCCGGCCGGGCTGCTCGGCACCGAGGCCCCGTCGCTGCGGGCGCTGCTCGACGCTCCCCAGATCTACGCCTGGGCCGAGACGCTGCTGAGCTCTGCCCGCGCAGACCGGCGCGGTCTGCTCACCACGGCGACGGCCTGGCTCACCTTCGACGCGCACCTTGAACCGACCGCGCGCGCCCTGGGCCTGTCGGAGGCCACGGTCCGCTCCCACATCAGGGCGCTGGAAGGCTATCTGTCCCGTGACCTCTCGTCGCTGAGCGGCATGCGCGACCTGCAGTTCGCGCTGTACCTCGTGACGGGCGAGCCCAACATCCCGGCGGCCGGCCGCGAACTGTGCGCCGCCTGAGCCCGGGGCCCCGTCGGTCGTGACCCGCCGCTTCGTCGGCAGCCACCAGAGCCAACCGTCCAGCGGCGGGGCGACGACGAAGCGGCGTGGTCACCCGCTCGCCGGCGGAGCGTCGAACAGCTGCACGTCGGCGACTGCCATGTCCTCGCGGACGCGCAACAGCCGGACCGGGTGGCGCCACCGGCCCGCGGCATCACGGGAGATGTCCGCGCTCACCTCCGCGACGAGCTCGGGCTCGACGAGCGTGACATCGAGCTGTTCCCGCCGGCCCCATGCCGTCGAGAAGCTACGGCCCTGCCACGGATGCGACGGGTCCGCAGCGCGCAGCAGGGCTCCGATCGCCCGGGACCGGGCGGCCGGTAGGGGAGTGCTCCGGCCTGCGTAGCGCAGACGGCTGGCCGCGTCGAACCGTCCCAGCAGGACACTGCCCGGCTGCGACAGCCGGCCGGTCACCGCCGCCACGACGGCTTCGGCGCTGTCGCGGACCCGGTACTTGCGCCACGACCGCACCCCGGGGAGATAGCGCTGTCGGCTGTCCTTGAAGACGCAGCCCTCCACTCCGACCACCGACCACGACAGCCATGTGCGGGCGGTGTCCGGGTCACCGGTCGAGGGGCATAGGGTCCACGGCGGTGAAAGCCGGTGCCGGTCGAACAGCTCCTCAAGTGCCTCGCGCCGCACGGCGTACGGCTGGCCGCCGAGACTGCGCTCGCCGACGTGCAGGAGATCGAAGGCCACGAAGTGGGCCGGGGCCGCGGCGGCCGACCGTGTCGCGTTCGCTCCCCGGCGGTGCATCCGCTCTGTCAGGCGCTCGAACGCCAGCCGGCCGTCCTCCCACACGACCAGTTCGCCGTCGAGCAGCACAGACACCGGGAGCTGCCTGGCCGCACCGGTGATCTCCGGGAACGCGGCGGCCAGATCCGTCCCGCGGCGCGAGCGCAGGACCGCTCTGCCGTTCTCGTCGCGGGCTGCGAAGGCGCGGAACCCGTCCCATTTCGGCTCGGCGATCCAGCCCGGCGGCAGCACGAACTCGGTGACGGGAGCCGCCAGTATGGGCTCCGCCGGAATCTCGATCATGGGGGACAGGTATCACGCCGCCCTCACGAACCATGGCGAGAACGCGCCGCACAGGGCACCCGGCGACCACACGACAAGGCGTCACGCAAGCCGGACACGCCGCCGCTGGCACTCCATCAGCAACCTATGAACCGGCAAATTCCCAAATTCAACTAACTTTCAAGGATGGCGAGTTGGGTACTTCCGGTCTGCGCGTCAAGGAGTCAAATCCCGCCACCGGTCGCACCGATGTGCAACTCCGCAAGGCAGCTGCTACTGAAAGTGCACCGCAGAGTCGTGATCATGGCGAGTGGTGCACAACCTATAGGTCATACCGGTCAGATTGTGCATGTGCGTAATGGTGGTGCATTCAGCATATGCATAGCGTTGCCGGTGCAAGCCCAGCCAGACCTCGCAGTCCCTGGTCGCGCAAGGCGCCCGCCGAGCACGACCACGACGCCGGACCGGACACCTCACCCGAGGAGTGCGGCCAGGCGACGGACTTGAAAGAGGGGGAAGGCAGGCCTGTGGCGAGCAGGCGGGTGTGTGCGACGGAAACAGTCGTCGCGAACACCGGGAGGCGGGCGCCGGGGGAGTGGTTGGAGCCACATCCGCCGGATCACCCGCCGCCAGTGCAAAACCAGGCCCGTGGACCGGGCCTGTGCAAAACGACTCTCGGCAGAGTCACCACCAGCAGATCCGAAGAAACCACTGGGGTCTTTCGCCGACGTGTTGGACCACGTCGGCGGAGCTCAGGATAGACCAGCGCGACCCGCTGCAACAGCGTTGATCGTCAGTCTTCCTGGCACCAGGCCCCCCGAATCATCGGGGCGAAACGAATGAACAGGCACCTGACGATCCAGCCGGCACCGCGCACAGACGTGATGACGGCCTACGGCGACCGGCGCTCCCTCGTGGAGCCGGGCCGTACCCAGGACCTCGGCGCCACCGGGCTCAGCGGCTAGCACCCGCCCCGCCCGGCGGCGCAGCAGAGCCGCTCGCGGATTTACCAGATCCGCGACTGGCCACCGCCCGGGGAAGATGCGCTTCCCCTGAGCGACGGCGCGCGGCAGGAGCCAGGCGGCCTCCCAGCAGCTGCTCCTGCCGCGCCGCACAAGGCGCCCCTCACCGCGGCACCCTCCCCTCCGCGCCCGGCGCCGGGATTCGCCGCCTCTGCTGCGTCAGCGACAGCACCCTCGCGCCGTGCTGTTTCCGTCCGGCGCTCGCCTACACCGCGGTGCTACGTGCCCGCCGACACCAGCCGAGCACCGGCGAGCTACCGGTCTCCGGTTCATCACCGCCACGGGGCGCTCCGGCATCCCGCCGGCGCTTCCCCGCCCGTTCACCTCCGCGCCCCAAGGACACTCATGCAGCTCCGAACTCCCGCACGCCTGGCCGCCTCCGCCGCTCTCGCGCTCTCCGTGACCGCCGGGCTGGCCGTGACCACCGCCCCGGCGGCGAGTGCGGCGTCGATGCCGTGCAAGCCGCGCGTCTACTACGAGCTCTATACCAACTCGGCGGTCAATTTCCGGACCGGCCCGTCCACCGGCTACGCGTCCAAGGGCCTCCTCTACAAGCACGACTGGGGCAAGAAGGTCGGCTCCAAGAGCGGCTGGATCAAGCTCCAGCTCGGCCAGAAGTCGCGTACCGGCCTGGCCAAGGGCAGCACCGGATGGGTCGCCGCGAAGTACCTCTCCGACTGCGTGCCCATGCAGCTCGACTGACGCGTCAGCGCACGGCTCCTCGATCGATCGCGAACCTCGGAAGGACACCTGTGAAGATCATCGCTCGAACTCCCGCACGCCTGGCTGCTTCGGCCGCGCTCGCCCTGTCGGTGACCGCCGGCCTGGCCGTCACCACGGCTCCCGCCGCCCACGCCGTCGGCGAGAACAGCAAGTGCACCGTCAACTGGAGCAACGCCGCCGGCAAGGTGAAGGCGAACGGCTGGAATCTGCGCACCGGCCCGTCCACCGGCTACAGCAGTCGGGGCTACCTCTACAACGGGGACCGACTCAACATCCTGTGCAGCCGCGGCACCTGGGACTACACCGAGCTGTCTGCCCGCTCGAAGTCGGGTCTGCCCAAGGGAGCCCGCGGCTGGGTCCGCAGCGACGGCCTCTACCAGCTGGCCGGCTGATCGGCCCGCTTCCGCGGCCGAGCCCTCAGCGGTCTTGAACGGCCGGCGGAGCTCCGTACCTGCCCGGACCGGATCCGGAGGCTCGACCAGATGGCCGGCTGCCCCGGCTCCCACCATCCCGCCCGCACTTCTCCCGGAGGAACAACCGGCATGCTCCACCTCAAGCGCGTCACCGCCGCGGCCCTGATCACTGCCGCGGCCGCGGCCGGCACCACGCTCGCCACCGCCACCACCGCCTCCGCGGCGAGCTACCACTGCAAGACCAGCAGCGCCTCCGTCGACAACCCCGCCTACTCCGGACCGTGGGCCGACAACTACAACTTCGACGTCAGCCTCTGCGCCAAGCGCTCCGGCGGCTACATCTACACCTACGCCAAGGTCAACTTCGAGGGGCCCGTCTCGTACGTCAACATGACGGACACGCTCGACGGCGCCCGCTTCCACCTCCAGACCAAGAAGTCCGTCTCCGGCACCGACCCCGTCGTGAAGTCGGCGAACTACACCGGCCTCGAGTACAAGCTCGAGCACGGCAACACGGCCGGCAACGGCAGCTACACGACCGGGACGATCAAGTACAAGGCCGGCTCGGGCCGATACCTCGCCGACGGCATCATCCAGCTGGACTGGAACAACGACGGCAAGGGCTACCGCAACACGAACTTCAGCGCGTCCCCGACCGTGTAGAACCGCCCAACTCCCGGTCATGCGGTCCTCTTTCCGCTGGCCTGGCACCAGGCGCAGCCAGGCCCCTCGCTCCCATCCCCCTGGGGCGTTCCCCGTGTCCTTCCGGCACGGGCGCGGGCCGGCTGCTCAGCGGGGGCGTCGCCCGCCCACGGCGACGCCCCCACCCCACCCGTCCGGCGCCTGAACCAGCTGACGCCGGCCGCCCACCAGGAACGTCTCGCATCAGCCTTCCCTGGAGCGTCTGTGTCAGCCACCATGACCGCCCCCGTCAAAGCCCCCGAGCAGCCGGTTTCACGGCGGTGGCCGCCCGCGATCTGGGCGCTGCTCATCACCACGCTCGTGGCGCGCAGCTTCGGTTTCGCCTACCCATTCCTCAGCTATCGCCTCAAGGAGGACCTGGGCTACAGCACCCAGGCCGTCGGCCAGGTCCTCGCCGTGTTCGGCGCGGGCTGGCTTATTGGACAGCTGCTCACCGGGTGGGCAGCCGACCGGCTCGGGCGCCGCCGCACCCTCGTGACGGCGATGGCCACTGCCGCCGTATGCCTGCCGCTGATGGCCCAGGCCCACGCGTTCGCCGCAGTCTGTGCCGGATCGCTGATCGCCGGTGTCGTCTACGACGCGCCGAGGCCGGTCGTGTCCGCCGTCATAGCCGACCTGCTCACCGATGACGGGCAGCGCGCCGCAGCGAACGGATGGCGCCACGGCGCGGTGAACATCGGCGCAGCGATCACCGGTGCGGCGGGAGGCTTCCTGGCGGGCCACCTCGGCTTCGAAGCTCTCTTCTGGTTCAACGCCGCGGCCTGCGCCGCCTGCGCCGTGATCACCCACCGCTACCTCGGTCCCGACCTCGTCGCCGGCCCCGGACGGGCCGCGGAGCGCAGCCCCGGGCGGGCCGCGTTGCGTGACGCACGGCTGTGGCTGCTGTGGGCGGCCAGCACGGCCGCCCTGACCTGCGCCGCCGGGATGTTCACGGCGCTGCCGATGCTGATGGAGGACGACGGGCTCGCCGCTGACGCCTACGGGCTGACCCAGGTCGCTAACGCCGGAACCGTCATCGTCCTCACCCCGCTGCTCACCCCCTGGCTCAGCCGCCGCTGCGGCGGACAGCGGCCCATGCTCGGGATGCTTGCCGTCAGCGCCCTCCTGCTGGGCGTGGGCATGGGAAGCGCAGGCCTCGCGGACACCACCACCGGCTACAGCATTGCCGTCGCCGCGGCCGTCCCTGGCGAGATCGTCTTCTTCATCGCCGCATCCGACGTCCTGAACAAGATCTCCCCGAACGACGCCCGCGGCCTCTACGCCGGCATCTGGGGTTCGACGCTGGCCGTCGCGGTGATCATCGCCCCTGTTCTCGCCGCCGTGTCCCTGACCTCGGGCGGCGGCAGCCTCGCCGCGCTCACCACGCTCGCTGCGGGCGCTCTGGGAGCCGTCCTGTGCCTGCCGCTCATCGGGCTCACCCACCGCCGCACGGCCACCAACGCGCCCCCCACGCCGGTGCCCGCCGCTTCCTGACCGCCGAACCGGAGAACCGACCATGAGCCTGACCGCCGTGCACCCCAACGTCCTCTCGCTGAACAGTTCCTGGCACTCCTCGGTCGTCACACTTCCCGCCGAGCGCCGCGCCGCCACCCCCTTCCACAGCCGCGAGTGGGCCGCCGCCTGGCAGACGGTGCGCACCGAACAGGTACGCGGACGCCACCACCTCTTCCTCCAGGACGGCCCGCGCCAGCACCGCATGTCCTTCTACCAGGTCAGCAACAGCCCGCTGTGGCGCGCCATGGAAGGCGACTCCGGCGTCACCCGGCCCACCTTCGACGCCGACGTCCTCTACGGCCCGTCGGTCTACGGCGAGTACGGCGGCCTGCCCGGCGCGACCGTCCCCGTCCTGGCCGAAGCCGTCGACCGCGGCCGCGCGCTCGCCCACGATCTCGGCACCGAGGCCCTGGTCATCGCGAACATCCCGCCGGCCGAACGCACCCTGTGGCGCGAAGCCCGCACTCCCGACGCCGAAGTCGTCCTGTTCTGGGCCCACCGCGCCCGAGTGGGAGCCTCCGTCGACGAGTTCATCGCGAACTTCCCCTCCAGTGAGACCGGCCGCGAATTCCGCCGCCAGCACCGCCGCGGCACCGACGCCGGCCTCACCCTCAAGATCGCCCGAGGTCCTGAACTCCTGCCCTACCTGCCCGAGTTCACGGCCCAGGCCCGAAGCGCCAGCGAACGCCCCGCTCTCTACGGCAGCGACATGCTCGCCCCGCTCACCCGCGTGCCCGGCGCCGTCGGACTGTTCGCCGAGCACAGCGACGGCACGCTCGCCGGCGGCTTCTTCTGCTTCCGCTACGGCTCGGCGCTCTACCTGTGGACCGCCGCGATCGACCAGGCCCGCAAGAACGACCTGAACACCTACGCCTGGCTGATGTACGAGAGCGTCCGCTTCGCCGCCGCCACCGGAGCGAGCGTCCTGGACGCCGGCCGCTGCAACTACGCCTACAAGGCGCGCCTCGGGATGCTCCCCGTCGCACTGACCTCTGCGGTCTACCTCACGCGCCCCAACCCCCACCTCGTCAGTCGCCTCGGCGCCCTGCACACCGGGCTCAACCAGCGCGTGCTGCGCGCCTGGAACAAAGCCTGACCTCACCCCTTTCCGAAGAAAGGCACCACCCACATGGACAGCACCGCCACGGCTCCCGCCCGGCTCAAGAGCCTCGCCGCACGACGCCTCGGCCTCGCGGTCGCCGCTGTGGCCATGGGAGCGGCGGCCACCCTGGTCGCCGCCCCGTCCGCGAGCGCCGTCGGTACCTCCGCCTGCAACGCCGGCGGGGCCATCGGGAACTGGAAGACGACCGTCGGCAACCTCAACCTCCGCAACGGGCCGGGCACCAACTACTACTCCAAGGGCCAGCTCACCAAGGGCACCGTGATCAACATGAAGTGCACCTGGCTCCGCAAGGACGGCCAGGACTACTGGTACTACGGCCAGGTCCGCACGGGCGCCCACAAGGGCGTCTGGGGCTGGATCTCCTGGAAGTACGCCGCTGTTGCCTGACCCCCGGCCGATGAACGGGGCCCCGCACAGCCCGGCAGACCACCCCCTCGGTCGATCGCAGTGCCCCGCGCGCCCGCCGCTGAAGGCGACACCCCCGCGCACCCCCAACCCGACTGACGCGAACGGAAAACCGCACCCATGAACCCCTCCGGCTCCAACCCGCTCTCCGAGGCTGCCACCGGCACCCGCCGCCACGTTCCGAACCCGCAGGACCAGCAGGCGAACGCGAACTCCCCGCATGCGCCACTGCTGGTCGTCCTGGGCGCCGGCAGCCGCACCTGGCGCGGCTACGGACTCCAGCACATCGCCGCCCGCCATCCCGTCGCCCTTCTCGACCACCAGCCGCCCGCCTGGGCCGACGCCCACGTCGCCGTCTCGGTCGCGGTCGACCTGACGGACGCCGAAGCCGTCGCCGACGCGGTGGCGACACTCGCCGCCGACCGAGGCGTCGCCGGAGTGCTCACCTACATGGAGAACCACGTCGTGCTCGCCGCACGGCTCACGGACCGCTTCGCGCTGCCCGGCAACACCCCCGCCGCGGTGGAGGCCTGCCGGGACAAGTACCTCACGCGCTCTCTGCTCGCCGCAGCCGGCGTGCCCTCCGCCCGCTCCTACCTCGTGGCGGATGCCGAAACCGCCGTCGAGTACGCCGTCCTGCTCGGCGGGCCGGTTGTCATCAAACCGCGCTCCCTGGGCGGCAGCGCCGGTGTCCACCGCGCGGACACCCCCGACCAGGTCCGCGATGCCTTCCACGCCGCCAAGGGAGCATCCCTGTTCGGCATCGAGCGCACCGGCGCGGCCGGCGTGCTGATCGAGGAGTACCTGGACGGCCCCGAGGTCAGCGTCGAGTGCGTGGTCCTCGGCCACGGCACCGTCCACATCGCTGCGGTCACCCGCAAGTACCTCGGCGACGAACCGGCCTTCCAGGAAGTGGGCCACCTCGTGGACCCCACCGACCCCCTCCTGGCCGACCTGCGGATCCATGACGTAGCCCTGGGCGCCCTGACCGCCGTCGGAATCTCCAGCGGCGTCATGCACGTCGAGATGCGACTCACCCGCCAGGGCCCGCGCATCGTCGAGATCAACGCGCGCCTCGGGGGCGACCTCATCCCGCACCTCGTCCACCTGGCCACCGGTCTCAACCTGCCGCAGATCACCGCCGACCTCGCCGTCGGTGTCGACCCCGAAATGGTCCCCAGCCAGAGCCAGAGCGCCGCTGTCCGCTTCCTCTACCCGGCCGTCACCGGCCACGTCACAGCGGTGAACACCGGCGTGTTCGCCGCCTGGCTCGACCGCTTCGAGTGGACCGCCGCGCCCGGCAGCCACGTCACCGCCCCGCCCCGCGCCACTCTGCTGGACCGGACCGCGCTCGCCGTCGTCACCGGCCCCGACCCGGACACCTGCCATCGCCGGCTCCAGCTGGTCGAAGAGCGCAGCGGCATCCACATCCAGGCCGACACCGCCACGACCGCCTGCGTCGCCTGACCTACGCCGCACACCCATCCGAACACGCCCCAGGAGTCCCGCACCATGGCCCTCGCCGCCCCCGTCCCTGAGGTGGCCCCGCCCGCGCACCGAAGCGGCGCGGCCGCCGTTGTCGCCCCCGCCGACGCCGGCGACCTGTACGTGGCCGCGCTGGCCCGGCACGGCTGGAACTCCGTGGCGGTCACCGTCCCCGGCGCCCACCGGTCGGGCGAGATTGACGGCTATCTCCGCAACCTCAGCCACCGCGGCAGCCTGCGCCGCACCGCCGCCCACCTCGCGCACCTCAACGTCCGGGCCGTCCTCGCCGGATCACCGGCGGGCGCCGTCCTCGCCGACCGGCTGGCCGCCCGCCTCCATCTGCCCGGCAACGACCCCGACACCGCCGACATCCGCCGCGACACCGGCCTCACCAGTGCCACGCTCCTCGACGCGGGCATCACCGCCCCGCGCAGCATCCGCACCACACGACTGGCCGACGCCCTGAACTGGGCCGCCTTCACTCAGGTGACCGAACTCGTCCTCGAACACCCCGACCCCGCCCACCCGGCCTCCGCGTACTACTGCCGTACCGCGGCCGACATCCGCTCCGCCTGGCAGCACCTGCAGCCCTCCGGTACCCAGCCGCTCGTCCTGCGAGAACACCTCACCGGCACCCAGTACCGCATCCACACCCTCACCGGGCCCGGCCCCGACGGATCCACCGACCACACCATCACCTCGATCTGGTCCGAGATACGCACCCCCGGACAACAGGTCTGCCGCGCCGATCTCCTGAGCCGCCGAGGGCTGCTCTCGCGAGCCCTCGCCCTCTACACCATGCGCGCGCTCACCGCCCTCGGCGTGCACTACGGCCCCGCCCACGCCACGGTCACCTTCATCCCCGACCGCGGACCGGCGCTGCTGTCCCTGCGCACGGACCCCTACGCAGACTTCGCCTCCGAGGCACTGCGCCGGGCCACCGGCCACGACCCGGTCCGCGACACCGCCCTGCTGCTCACCACCGGACGCCGATACGAGGCCCCCCATCAGCAGCGGCGCGCCCACGTCACCAAGGTCGCTCTGCTGCCACGGTCCGACGGCGCCCTGGACTCCTACCTGCTGCGCACCCTCACCACCCTGCCGACCGTGGCCGCCACCACCGCGCTCCACGCCGACGCCCCGGTGCGGGCCGGCCAGATCGCGGGGTGGCTCCTTCTCGCCGCCGACGACAGCCGCGCCATCAACCAGGACCACCAGGTGATCCGAGCCGCCGAAAGCCTCGGCCTGTACGGGAGCCCCGCATGACACCGCCGCCCCGGGCACACGCTCCGGCCCCGCCCGCCTCACCGGTCCAGGTCGCCTACTACGGCCTTGGCCAGCTGTTCGCTCTGGTGGTCGTTGATCCGATGCCGGTCTGGAGCCGTCCGCCGCAGGGCCAGCCGCT
The DNA here is from genome assembly GCF_036227565.1 of Streptomyces sp. NBC_01454. NCBI lineage: Bacteria > Bacillati > Actinomycetota > Actinomycetes > Kitasatosporales > Streptomycetaceae > Streptomyces > Streptomyces sp. NBC_01454. The sequence goes on along the minus strand of NZ_CP109462.1, from coordinate 95,068 downwards.
GCCCGAGCGCACCGGTGAAGGCCACGAACTGCTGGCCGTGCGCTGGTGCGGGTTCCAGGACATCGACGACGAAGTCCTCACCGCACTGACCGAGGCCGCCGAGCGGGCACCCCACCCGCCCGTGGCCACTGCCGAACTCGCGCAGTACCAGGCCTCGCTCGCCGACCACCTCCGCCTGGTGGCCCTGCCGGCGAGCACCATCCTCGGCCCCTGGGCCCAGCGCCCCGGCGCCCGCGCGTCCCACCCCCGCCCGGCCCGGCACACCGAGTCCGGCACCCCGCTCCTGTGCACCGGAGGCCAGCTGTGACCGACACCGTGATGACCCGCCCGGCCCCGGACCTCGTGCCGGACCTGCCCGAACTGCACATCGGTGCGCTCCCCGCAGACCCCGCCGCGGACACCGCCCGGCTGCTGGACCTCGCCTCCGCCCTGCGCGCCGAAGCCCCGCGCGTCCTCGGCTTTCCCGGGAACCTGGCCTTCGACTTCAGCGACCTCGGACCCGCCCTGTCCATCCTGACGAACAACGTCGGCGACCCCACCAGCAGTGACGCATCCGGCGTCCACACGAAGTCCTACGAACAAGCAGTGGTGCGCTTCCTCGCACAGACCGCCGGCGCACACGCCGACGACGTCTACGGCTACGTCACCACCGGCGGCACCGAAGGCATCCTCTTCGGCCTGGCCACCGCGCGCCGGCACCTTCCCAACGCCGACATCTACGCCTCCGACCAGGCGCACTACAGCGTCGCCAGGGCCGCCGACCTCCTCGGTCTGCACCTGGTGACCCTGCCCAGCAACGACGACGGCACCCTGGACCCCGAATCCCTGAAAGTCGCCGCCTTCTTCCACCGCCGCGTGCGCCCGCACGCGGGCCGCGGACCGGGCGCCATCGTCGTCGCCACCATCGGCACCACGATGCGCGGCGCCTACGACGACGTCACCGAACTCCGCAGGGCGGCCGCGGTCGCCGGAGACGTCCACGTTCACGCCGACGCCGCCTCCGGCGGACCGATCGCGGCCCACGCACCCTCCAATCCGCGCTGGAACTTCGCGCACGGCGCCGACTCGATCTCCATCAGCGGACACAAGATCATCGGCGCTCCCGTGCCCTGCGGAGTCGTACTCGCCCGCAAGGACCTCGTCGACGAGCCGGTCATCGCCAGCGAATACACGATGGCCTCCGCCCGGACCCTGGGCTGCTCGCGCAGCGGACTGGCCGCCCTCCTGCTCTGGTCCGCGCTGCGCCGCCTGGGCCACACGGGGCTGCGGGCCCACATCCTGCGCTGCCTGGAAACCGCCCAGTACGGCGTCGACCAGCTCACCCAGGCCGGCGTCCACCCCACGCGGACCACCGACTCGCTCACCGTCTGCTTCGACCGCCCCGCCGACTGGATCGTCCGCAAATGGCACCTCGCGTGCGAAGGGCCCACCGCCCACTTGATCACCGTCGGCCACGTCACACGCTCGGCCATCGACGAGCTCTGCCGCGACCTGCGCACACCCTGACCAGCCCCGACCGGCCACGGAGGCCCGCCCATGCTGCTGAACCCGCCAACTCCCCTCCAGCACAACCTCATCGGCTCCCGGACCGACACATGCACCGGCCGCCGCCAGGACGGCGCCGTTCGCCCGCACGCCCCCGCCCCTCGTCGCCAGGGCCTCCACCCAGCCGCCACAACACGGCCGGACGGCGACCCCCGCCCCCGGGACCGCTTAGCCCACCACGTCCGAACCCCGCCCCGACGGAGGCGCCTTGAAAGCAATGCCCCACCCGCGGGGCCCGCCGGCCCCTCACACGACTTCCCGTCCACCCACACCGAAGGAAAGGTCGACATGACCCCCCTCAAGCACATCGGACGCCTCGCGGCGGCCGGCGCCGTCGGTGCCGCACTGCTCGGCGCGAGCGTGGCCATCGCCCCCGCAGCGCAGGCCGCGGACTCCAGCACCGGAAAGATCTCCTGCTCGGCGGCGAAGGTCCGCCAGAACCCGGCGAAGAACTCCACCGCCAACGGAGTCGCCTACCGCGGCGACAAGATCGTCTACGACCAGTTCGCGTACAAGAAGTCCGAAAAGGCCTGGTACACGCGCGGCACCGTCACCCGCAAGAGCGACGGCGCCAAGATCCGCGGCTACGTGCCCTACGGCTGCGCCAACCCGTACGGCACGAACCCGGCACCGACGCCGCCCATCCCGAAGTAGCCCTCAGCTGCTCACCGGCGGACGCGGGCGCGGCGACAGCCGCACCGCCGGCGCGTCCCGCGCCCGCGTCCGGCCCTTCCCCCCACCACCGAGCGAGAGAGATCGACCTCATGCGCATCCCCCGCACCGTCGCCGCCTCCGCGATCGCTGCAGCAGTCGCCATCGGCGGCTCCGTGACCCTGGCCGCGCCGGCCCAGGCTGCCGCCACCACCCACTGCAAGACCAGCAGCAAGAACTTCGACCTCCCGGGCAAGCCCGACGTGAAGGTCAGCCTCAACATCTGCATCAAGTACACCGGCTCCAGCGGCGGCTACCGCCACTACAAGGCATGGGTGAACAAGGCCTCCTGGGAAGGCAACTCCTTCTACATAGGCGGCAAGCGCTTCAACGACTTCTCCATCCTGATGCGCGCCGAACACGGTTCGACCAAGGTCGAGAACTGCAACTACGGCATCTGCGAAGAGCGTTCGGTCAGCGGTGAGATCAACGACTCCAACAGCGGGTCGAAGACCTTCGCGACCGGCGCGAGCGGCTACGGCGAGGCCTACGTGAAGACCAAGTCGAAGAACTGGACCGCCGACGCCACCGCCTACGTCGACATCGCCGACGACGGCAAGGGATCCAAGGCCTGGGGCCTGACCGGGACCTCCGCCGTGTCCTGAGCGATCACTGGCAGGTCCGGTGCCGGGGGCCGGCACCGGACCTGACCTTGCCCGAACACCACCTTGAGAGGTACCTGGTGAACAGAACCCTGCACACCCTTGTCGCCACGTTCATCGCCGGATCCGCGCTCGTCGCCGTGTCCGCCTGTTCCAACAGCGACGACAGCACCTCCCGGGCCGCCCAGGCGAGCCCCGCCGACGCCACCCCGGGCACCGACGGAACGCCGGGCGCGCCCCCTGCGAGCGCCACCCAGCAGAGCGCCGACGGCGTGAGCGTCGCCCAGCTCAAGGGGGACGAAGGCATCGACGGAACGATCCACAGCGTCCAGCGCAAGGACGGCATGGTGATGGCGAAGTTCGAAGTCACCAACCACCGCAGCAAGGACTACCTCACGGTCGAATGGCGTGACGAGGGCCCCAACGTCTACACCCTGGCCGGCTCTTCGATCGTCGACCGGAAGAACAAGAAGCGCTACATGGCTCTGCTGGACACCAACGGCCGATGCCTGTGCAGCGAGCACACCGGCTCCATCGAGAAGGGGGCGACGAAGCAGCTGTACGCACAGTTCGAGGCGCCGCCCAACGACGTGAAGGAGGTCGACCTCGCGCTCGGCAACCTGAGCGTGGTCACCGTGCCCGTCCAGGAGGGCTGAACGGTGGTGCGCTTCCGTACCGCTGCGCTGGCAGCACTGCCGGCCGTCCTTCTGGCCGCCCCGTACGCACACGCGGACGAGCGGAAGAACACCGCGGACATTCCGGCCCGTCACTACGACATCGTCTCGCGGGTCGAGAGCCTGGACGGCACCGAACGGACCGTGGACCAGGACAAGCAGGTCACTTACGGACTGCAGTCCAAGGTCCTCTTCGCCAAGGACAGCGCCGAGCTATCCGCCCAGGCCCAGAGCCGGCTCGACGACATCGCCGCGAAGATCGCCCGGTCCGGGACCACTCAGCCGGTCAAGGTCAACGGTTACACCGACGACCTCGGAAGTGCGGAACATGGGCTGACCCTGTCCCGCGACCGCGCGGAGGCGGTCCTTGAGGTCCTGGAGAAGGACCCGCGCCTGGCGAAGACCCGCTTCGCAGCCACCGGGTACGGCGAGAAGAACCCGATCGCCGACAACGACACCGAAAGCGGCCGGGTCAAGAACCGGCGCGTCGAGATCGTCATCACCCGCGGCTGACCAGCAGACACCCCAGCAACAGGCCCCATGCCACCGATGGCGGGGGTGCGCCGTCCGCGGCCGCAGACCGCCTGCAGACGCCGTCTCCGCAGGTCACCACGTACCGAACGCAAGGAGCGCATCCGATGACGAAGACCAAGATCCGCAGCGCCGTCGCGACAGCGGTCATCGCAGCTGCGGCCCTGGGAGGAGTAGTGACCACCGCGCCGGAAGCCGCCGCGGCCTCGTGCAACTCCTGGACGCAGAAGGGCAAGGCCACGACCGCGGTGAAGCTCCGGTCGAACCACTCCACCAGCTCGGCGGCCCTCGGGGTCCTGAGCAAGGACACCCGCGTCACCTCCAACTGCCTCTGGTGGGACGGCAAGTCTCAGTTCCAGTGGTACCGAGTCACGGTCACCAGCGGCGCCAACGCCGGCCGAACCGGCTGGATGTACGGCGCCTACTTCTGGGGCTTCGCCAACTGACCGCGGCGACAACCTCGCGAGCGGCACCGCGCCCACCGAGGCACCTGCCGTACGTCGCTCAACCGTGGTCAGGCGCAAACCCCGCCCGGCCACGCAGCCGCCCCACGCCGCTCATCGCCCGCCGCACAACCCCACACCAACGGACACTGCCATGACTCTCACGCCAGGCCCCGCCGCGCTTGAGCTCGACCGGGCCTTCCGCACTGCCCGCGCCGCGCAGCGCGCCGCGCTCGCGGCGTACTACCCCGTCGGTTTCCCCACCGTCGAGCAGAGCATCCTCAATCTGCGGGCCCTGGCCGAGCACGCTGACGTCATCGAAGTGGGCCTGCCGTTCAGCGATCCGATACTCGACGGCCCGACCATCCAACAAGCCACCCGCCAGGCCCTGGACGCCGGATTCCGCATGCGGCACCTGCTCACCGCCGTGCGCGCCGTCCGGACAACCTCCCGCGCGTCGGTGCTCGTGATGACGTACTGGCAGCCCGTCGCCCGCCGGGGCGCCGACCGATTTGCGGCGGAAATAGCCGACGCCGGCGCGGCCGGCGCGATCATCCCCGACCTGCCACTGGAAGAGGCGGGTCCGTGGCTCGCTGCCGCACAGCAACACGGCCTGCACACAGTGCCCGTCGTCGCACCCACCGCGGACGACGCGCGCCTCGCCCGGATCTGCGCCACCGCGGGCGGCATGATCTACGCCCCGGCCGTCGCCGGGGTCACCGGCCACACCGGTCCCCTCGCAGCAGGTCTTCCCGGCTTCGTCACCCGGCTGCGCGCCCTCACCTCACTTCCGGTCAGCGTGGGCATCGGGGTGTCGAGCGCCGAACAAGCCCACCAGGCCGCTCAGTACGCCGATGGCGTCATCGTCGGCTCTGCCCTGATCCGCCAGATCCAGAACGTCCCCGGGCCCGGCGGCGTCCGCGCCGCCCTCGCCCTCGCCCGCGACCTGGCCCTCGGCGTTCGCCGACTGAGCGCGGCCGCGTAGCCCTCTCCCGTCCTTCCCGAAGGAACCGAACATGATCAGCACATCCCTGCCGCACCGCCGGCCTCTGCACGCGCTGTCCCTTCTGGCCGTCGTCACGGCCGCGCTGCTGAGCGGCTGCGCCCGCGGCGGCACGCCCGCACACGACAGCCCGACCAGCGCACCACCCACCAGCGCGCCACCTCGCGGCGTGGTGACCCGCGCCGAGGCCGACAAGATCCTCGACCACTACCAGGAGGTCAACAACAAGGCGAACAAGTCCCGGGACGCGGCCCTCCTGGCCACCGTCGAGGCCGGCCAGCTGTATGCGCGCAGCAAGGCCGACTACGAGCAGTTCGGCACTCTCAGCGCCAAGGACAAGAAGCAGGCCGGCGAGCCCTTCACCTTCACCCAGCGCACCTTCTACATCCCGGCCGCGGGCAACTGGTTCGCGGCCGAGGCATCGACCACCGGCAAGAACCACACCGTCATGGTCTTCGAGAAGTCCGCCGACACCGCCGACACCTGGAAGAAGGTCATCTCCCTCTTCCCTCAGCAGGCCCTCCCGGCCCCGGCGGCCAAGAACGGCCTGGCCGAGCCCGCTGACGCGAACACCACGGTCGGCCTGCTGGCACCCGCCAACGTCACCGACGCCGTCGAAGACCTCTTCACCACCGGAGGCACAAAGGACGGCAGCAAGCTGTCCCGCAACGACAACGAGAAGAGCATCCTGACGACCTACAAGGAACGCGGCGACAGCCTCGGGTCCCAGGCCACGGTGAACTTCTTCCCGGCCACACCCCTCCACGAGAAGGTCTACACGCTGCGCACCGGCGCCGGCGTCCTGGTGATCGCACCGCTGGCCCACAAGGAAGAGAGCCTCGTCAAGAACTCGGGCCTCCAGATCACCCCCGGCAAGACCGAGTCCGTCTACAACCGGACGCCGCGCGCCGTCGTCGCCGACAGCTTCCAGGGTGAGGCCGTCGTCCACCTCCCCCTCCAGGGCAAGCCGGAGATCCTCGACTACCGCTACGCGATGGTCGATTCCCGCTGACTTCGAGCCCGCCCACCCCACCACGACCGAGGGAGACCGCGGTGCCCCTGGATCAGTCACTCACCGCCGACATCCACGAGACGATCATCATCCTCCCGAACGGCAGTATCCATGCCCAGGGCATCCTGCGGGAAGGGCCCGAACCGCCCGAGGTCCTCATCGAGCGCGTGTGCGCCCCTCTGCGTGCTGCGGCCGGTCAGCAGCGCCGGCCGATCCGGCTCAGCATCGGACACGCCGACGGCCGCGTCGAGCAGCACCAGATCCTCGCCGACGGAGCCATCCACCCCGGCCGGATGCCAGCGGTCGCCGAATCGGCCCCCGACCCGATATGGGGTCAGGGCATTCCGGACGGCACCCGGCTCCTGGCCAGCGTGCGAGCAGCCCAACGCGCTGGACAGTGGCGCGCCGCTCAGCTGGCCGCTCACCGCGCCACCCAGCACCTCGCCGCTCAGCACGGCCGCGACCACCCCTACGCGGCGATGGGGGTCGAACTGCAGGCGCACTTCGCCCTGATGGCCCAGGACCACGCCGCCGGGGCTGCTCTGTACACCGAGGCCGCCGTCGCGATTCACCGGCTGGGCGGCCCCCAAGCGCAGATTCGTCACGACCTCGCCAACGCCGTCGCCGCCTGGATCCACTCCGACCGCGACACTCGCCCCGGCGGACCTGGTTTCGCCGTCGCCCACGCCCTGATCCGGATCACCCCCAACGACCAGGCCGCCCTCGCCGCTCTGCTGCGACGACTCACCCAGGACCGCGCATGACGACCATCTCGCAGCCCCGGCGTCCTGCCGTACCGCCGCGCTACCGGAACAGCACCGGCGGCACCCGCGTCCGTCCTGCACGGCCGCACCGTCCGGCTCCCCTCACACCACCGGATGCGCTGAAGCCGCGCTTCTCTCACGCCGTTTCGCCGCAGCCCCGCATCTTGGCGCCCTCTCCGAGACCGAGCTCCACCCCCTTCACCGAGCCGGCGAACGAGCCAGTCGCCGCGAGGGCCCCGGCCCGGCCCGTGAAGGAAAACGGCAGCTGGCTCCGCAGTCCCTTCCGTTCCCCGGTGCGCACCAGTGCCCTCTCCGCCACACCCCTCTCTGCCCCGACCAGCCTCTGGGAGGCCTCCCGATGACCACTCCAGCCGCACCGCAGCCCAGCTCGTTCGGCCCGCCGAACCCGTCGTACGGTGCCCCGGCCGGAATGCAGGCACCCGCCCACCCCGGGGCCACCGCATGGCAGCCCGGTGCCCCGATCTGCCGCAACTGCGGCGCACAGCCGGCCGTCGCCGTGACCGTCCGCGCCCATCAGGGGCTGCTGATCGTGATGCGCTTCCACAAGCTCGACGGCCCGTTCTGCAAGGCCTGCGGCACCGCCGTCGTCCGCCAGCTGACGACCAACACACTGGGGCTGGGCTGGTGGTCCCCGCTCTCCCTGGTGATCTTCACTCCGTTCACGCTGATCTGGAACCTCGTCGTCAGCCACAAACTCGCCGCTCTGCCGCAACCGGGGCCGGCCCTGCCGGGCGCCTCCCGCCTCCAGGAAGGAAAGCCGGTCCTCCGGCGCCCGATGGCGTACCTCGCGATCGCACCGCTGATATGGGCGGGGTGGGTCATCTACAACATCATCACCCACGCGTGAACAGCGGCAGCCACCGCCACAGGCACGGCGGCCGACGTCGGCACGCTCCCTCCCTCGCACACGTTCCGGCAAGGGAGGGAGAACGCCGATGACCCGGCTTGCCTGGGCGACGGTCACGGCGGAGGCCGCCGTACTGCTGAGCATCGCGGTCTGGAGCATGGTGGGATGGAAGGCGCCGCTGCGCGCGCGGCACGACAGGGTCAAGGAACTTCTCGGGGCGCTTGCCACCGACACGTCCTGGCGGGCGGGGTGGCCCGAACTCGAGGACATCGAACAGTTCGGGACACGACGGCTCCTGACCGCGTACGGGCGGGCCGAAGACGCCGAGCGGCACATAGGACGCGTACGTGGCTTCACCTCCTACCATGCGGCCATCACCGAACTCGAGGCCGCGCTGCAGGCGGCAGCTCACGATGCCCGGGTCTTGGGCAACCCCGGGCCGCGGGCTCTCCTCGACCACCTGGAAACCCGCAGCACTGCCGGCCGCCGCCACCTGCCCGGCCTGCCAGCGCCTCATGAAATTCCGGCCTGGCGACACACGATGCGCTGACCCACGCCAGGTAGCCATCGGTTCCCGCAAACTGACGAAGCTCGATGACTGTGACTCACCGGTGGTTGAGGTCGTAGGGGGCGCTCCCTGACCAGTGTGACACCCGTCACCTTTTCAAGATTTATTGTCGTTTCCGGTCCGTACCACGCCTGAAGAGTGAAGAGGTTTACTCGATTTGGTGTTGGAGGACTTGATGATCCCGCCGAAGACGTCTCTGCCGACCATCACGCCGCCGGCGAGGTACGGGCAGTTCGTGGAGCTGATTACGGCTGCCACAGAGTTGGGTGAGGAGGCAGCGGAGAGGCTCGCGGACGGCCTGCTGGACCGGTTGGGGCTGTACGGCCCAACCCCTGAACCTGCGGCTGATGCGTGTTCGGCGATGTTCTTCGACGCCGCCCCCGAGAGCTACGGCTGGGTCCAGTGCAGCGAGGAGCCGGGACACGTCCGGCGTCGCGAGGCACTGCACAGGGACCGGTGGAGCGGTCGCTGCTGGAGCGACGACCACCTACAGGCTGTGCTGGAGCAAGCTGAGTAGCCGGGCAACGGCTGGCGCTTGGTAGCCGGTCGCCGTCGGATGGGATTCGTCCCGCCCGACGGCGGGCGTCGATCTTCGTGGACGGCATGTCGCTGCAGGCAGCAGGCGTCCCGTCGGAGCTCCGGTCAGCGGCCGGTGCTCATGGCCACGGTGTCGCCGTCCATCTCCAGGAAGAGCGCGGTGTGCCCGTCGCGGCGTGCGCGGATGAGCTGAGAGTGCAGGCACTGGCGGGTGTGCGGATCGTGCAGCGCGAAGACGGCGACGACACGGTCGTCGCCGCCGAGGATGCCGCGCGCGTCGGTGCCTGGACCGTAGCCCTTGGCGAACGCGTTGTCCGGGCCCTTGCCCTTCGCGTACGGGGCGTTGGACATGAGGTAGGTGCCGTTGTCCTTGACCCACCACAGGGACGCGTAGACGGTCTGGCCGGACTCGGCCTGGTCGGATGTGGGGATGTGGCTCCCGTTCGGGGCGAACATTGCGTGGTCGGCGACGGCCAGGGCCTCATCCAGGGCGAACTTCAAGGTGGTCACGGGGGGAAGACCTCTCGGGGGAAAGCGGACGGTTCCGGCTGCTTGCCGGGATCGCCGGGGTGGGTGGCCTGCCGAGCGGCACCAGGGGCGGCGGTCACGGTGTGGGATCGAAGCCCTCGGCTTCGTCGACCAGGTACTCGCCGGGAGCCAGTTCCTCGTACGCCCGCTGCACAGCGTCGCGGTGGCGGTCGACCAGGTATTCGCACGACCACCAGTCGCCGGCGCGCCCGCTGAGCAGGGCGTCGATCGCTTCCTGGTCTCCGTCGCTGACAGTGTGGGACTCCTCGATCTCGAGGGTTTCGGCGTCCCAGCGGCCGATCAGGAGTACGGACACGGGATGTTCCTTCCTTCGATGGGACCGGGCGGCCGCGTGGCGGCCCGGCCCGGGGCATGCGGCGTGGTCAGAGGCCGACGGAGCGGAGGTACGCGTCGATCCGGGCCGTCTGCTGGGCATCGAGTTCGGCGTCGCTGTCGGCCGGGACGTCCGAGAGCCAGCCGCTGACGGCATCGGCGTCGACGCCGTAGCACTCCTCCACGACGGCGTCGAACGAGGCGTCGGGGGCATCCAGAAGTGTCAGGACGGCGTTCACCGCCAGGTTGTCGATGTCGTCCGCCTGCCGCTCGCGGATCATCCGGGCGGCGGCGTCGACCCCCGCGTTCACGGCGGCCGAGACCTGTTCGCGGCTGTAGCGCATGCCCGCGTACAGATCCGAGGTGTCCTCGACGTCCTCGCCCCTGTCGGCGGCGGCCTGCGCGGCCGCGAGCTCGATGTGCCGGGCGTACACATCCGCCCACGGCGCTCCGGCGCCGTCGAGATAGGTCAGGGCGGCGGCCGTGGCCCAGGTGAAGCGCTCAGCGCTGACGGGGCGGCCCGACTCGTCGGCGGCCATCTCCATCCCGGCTTCGAGTGCGGCGACGACGTCGGGGTGGGTGAACGTGTTCGTTATGACTGCGGTGCTCACTGCGGTGTTCCTTGATTGGGGCGTGGCGCTGTTGCTTTGCGCCAGAGAGGGCCGGGCTGGCACGCCCGGCCCCGTAAAGCGGTCAGTTCTGCTGCGCGCCGGGGCTGTGGCTCAGGCCAGCGTGGGCAGCGCGGAAAGCATGAGGTCGATACCGGCGCCGCAGACTCCGGCCGTGACCGGTGTCGTCGGCCCGGTGGGGCTGTTGATGTCGCGGGGCATCACCCAGCCCTGGAGCGGGCCGCCGTCTGCGTCCGCGAACCGGACGAGGCCGTCTTCGTCGGCTTCGACGGCATGGGGGAAGGCCGCGACGACACGGCGGGCCACACCGCCGCAGCCGCGCAGCGGGCTGGTACGGACACGGCCTGGACCCGGATGCGGAGGAAGGAACGGGGCGAGGAAGCGTTCCAGTGCCCCCAGACCTCCCCTGAAGCTCACCGAGCCGGTGGCCGACGTGCCGCGCAGCGTGAAGCTCACGAATGCGTCGCCGCACTGCCAGGACAGGCCGGTGGTGTCGTCAGCCCGCTCGAACCGCTCCGCAGATGTACCGAGTTCGCGGAGCAGATCGTCGATTTCGGCGAGGCGCTGGAGACGGTGCTGCCGTTGCCGAGGCGGCGACAGCCGGATGATGTCGCGGTCGATGCGCGGCAGCAGCGAACGCAGCGCTGCTCCGGCGACCGCCGTGGGGGCGCTGCCCTCGACGGTGAGCGAGGTATCGGCGGCGGGCGCCGGAGCGGTCAGCGTGGTGTGACCGCTGTCGGTCAGGAGAAGGAGGAAGCGGCGCTGGCCGTCGGTCAGGTGGGTAGCCGGGTGGTCCGGATGCCCCTCGCGGTGAGCCACGCTGACGGTCCATTGGGTGTGGAGGCGCTTGGGGAGCAGTGCGGCGACGTCGACGGCGAGCGTCGTGGTCGGAGTGTGCATGGGACTTCCTTGATGCGGGTGGGCCCGGGAACGCGGTGCGGTGGGACCGGTGGGCGATCGCGTGATCAGGAGGCGGGCGGGCCAAGTGGAAATTCCAGTCGGACACGTTGCCGCCCTGGCCTGCCCACCCGACCGAGCCGAACGTCTCAAGCTCGTTGAGGGCCGCGTAGTCGGTTGAGAGGCTGCGGGCTCGCCCTCTGCGCGGACTCGGCAGCGCCCGCCGCCAATAAGCTAATTCTACTGCGATAAATCCAATTAAGCAATACTCAAGGTCGGGAAGTGTGGCGGCGCAGCCGGCCGGGGCCCCGCCCGTGCAGTGTGGAAGAGAGGGGGTCGGGTGCCGCGCGCCAGGCGCGGCACCCACGTACGGACGGAGACTACGCCCGGCCCGGCCCGTGACTGGAGAGGCTGGCACCGCTCGAAGCGGACCGGAGATGAGCGTCGACCGCATGGCTGATGCTCGCGATCAGGCCGGCCCGCATCTCGTGGGACATGCCGGGTCCGAAGGCGAGGTGGATGCGGCCGATGGGCTGCTCGCCGCTGCTGACGGTGAAGGCGGTCTCCGACGGCTTCAGTCCGTCCACCCCCATTTCGACTGCCCAGGTGGACAGGTTGACCGCCCCGCTGATCAGGTCGTGAACCGCGTCGGTGGCCGTGCTGTACGCCTTTCCGTCATCGGCGTCGTACGGAAGCAGCTGTTCCCACGTGTGGGTCGGGTTCGTGGACGGTACGGCCTCGGTGCCCATGGATTCGCCGACGCCCATGTGGTCGGGGTCCCGGGTGAGTTCGAAGTGCTGGCGCGCGGCCTCGGCGCGGAGGTCGGCGCGGGTGTACGTGGGTTCAGCCATGGTGGCGCTCCTGGGGGATGGATTGGAGGGGTGAATTGGTCAGGCTGACAGGGCCGCGTAAGCCGCCTCGGCCTCTTGGGCGGCGCTGACGCGCGCCTGGGCTGCGGATTCCTGTCGGCGAAGTTCGAGGACCGCCAGGACGGGGGCCTGGCGCAGCTGGTCCACACGGCTCTTTCCGGCGGCCAGCCGCAGCGCGTCCACGTTGCTGTGGTCGCGGTAGGCGATGGCGAGCGCCCGGATCGCGGTGCTGATCCATGCGGCGGTGTTCGCGGGCACGGACTGGTCGGGAGCGTCCGCCCGCTGGATGCCGGGGATCACCGCCGGGAGGGCCGGGGTGAGCGACTGGCTGTCGGTGCAGTTCCAGGAGCCGCGCAAACGGATCCCGTTGACCACGGGCTCGTTCTCCCGGCCCGCGCCCTCGGGTAGCGGGGTGGCCCCGAGCCGCACGCTCACGCCTCCGGGAAGGGCGTCGCGGCTGTACCGGTCGGGGCCGACCGTGAAGTCTCCGCGTGCTCGGCCACCGCTCGTCACGGTGTAAGTGATCGTTCCGTCATGCGCGTTGAGTCGGGGGAGGGCCGTCATGATGCCCGTCGTGCCGTTGGCGGGGTCGAGGTAGTCGATGTGGACCGTGCGCGGCAGTACGGGGAGTCGGGGCGCGTCGGCCTGGGCGACCGCCTCCAACTGCTGGAGGAGTGTCCAGTGCGGTGCGATCTGCGCGCGGATGTCGTCCAGTTCGCGCTCCATGGCCTCTCGGGCTGCCTGGGCCGGGATGTCGGGCTGCTGCTGGGCGTGCCGTGCGGCGGCCCTGATGAGCCCTTCCCGGTTCGGCCGGGTGGCCCAGTGGGTGACGACGGCGTGTACGACTTCGGCCAGGTACCGGTGCGTGCTGCGCGGGACGGTGCCCAGGGTTCCGTCCGACCGGACCCATTGGCCGCGCGCGGAGAGGTGGTGGCGCTCGGGCAGAGCGTCGACCGCGAGCGGGCCGCATTCCCCGCGCACCCGGGTCCGGCGGATCCTGGGCTCGTCCACCCGCTCGTGCTGCGGCTGTGCGGGGTGGTCGCCGTAGACGACCCGGACGTGACATGCGTCGGATCCGGGCATCGTCTCGGGGACGACGATGAAGCTGCCACGGACCTCGTCGCCGGTGAGCTGGTAGCGGGCCTGGCCGGTGAACCGGTCGAACGTCCCGACAGCGGGGACGGTGACGTCGCGGATGGGGAGCTGGAGCTCGGTGGGGGAGTGGAAGGACAAGGGAGTTCTCCTGGATCGGCTTTTGTCCCTCGGGGCGGGGCGGGACCGGTGTGGCGCCCTGTGCGTCACCCGTTCCGAGTGATTGCAATCTTACATCAGTAAAACCAATTAAGCAATATTGATGTTCGGGTGCTCCCCCGCGCCCCGTATAGTGAGCGCTACCGACGCGGGGTGGAGCAGCTCGGTAGCTCGCTGGGCTCATAACCCAGAGGTCGCAGGTTCAAATCCTGTCCCCGCTACTCGCAACTCAGGCCCCGGCGCATCAACGCCGGGGCCTGAGTCGTTTCTATCGACGGATAGTGCGTGCTCGGATGTCACACGGGCACCAGATTCCACACCTCTATGGGCACGCGAGCACCCGCCCGGGCCGCTCAGATCCATGGAGACAGCAGTGGCCGTCTGTTTCACCAGCTACAACCTGCTCGACTTCACGGGCCCCGACGATCGCACCGCTTCCCTGCGGCAGGCGCTCGCCGAGGCGCAGCCCGACGTGCTGGCGGTCCAGGAGATCGTGGACGACACCGCCGCCGGCGCGGGACGGCTCCTGCACCAACTCGCCGACTCCCTCGGCCTGCTGTGTACCGTTGACGCCCGAGGAACCACCGCCATCGCCTCAGGCCAGCACCGCTACCACGTCGGGCTCCTCTGGCGCCCGGGGATCACCTCGCTCCCCGGCACCTGGAGTGCCTCCCAGGCCGGCGACTTCCATCACGCACTGGCGCGCCTGCAACTGGACCTCGGAGCCCGCGAACCGGTCACGTTCGCCAGCTACCACGCAGACCCCTTCCGGCCCGCCCGGCGATTCGACGAGGCTCACCGTATTGTCGCCGCTCTGACGCGCCCGCCGGGGCCTGCTGTGATCGGAGGCGACTTCAATAGCGTTTCGGCCGACCGGACAGCACAGGGCGACTACTACGACCCCTACGCTGACCAGGAGTGGTACGCCGATCTCCTCTACCAGGTCGAGTGGAACGCCCATCCCGACGCACCACACCGCGCCGACCGGAGCCCCGCAGAGGTCCTGCGCCGCGGCGGACTCCTGGACGCGGCGGCCACCCTCGACTGCCCGTGGCAGCCCACGACCGGTCACTGGCCCGTCGGAGACCCCTTCGGGCCGCGGCGCATCGACATGATCCGTACGACCCGGCACCTGCTGCCCGCTCTCGCCGGCTACCGAGTCCTGCGCACCCACGCGGCGTTGAACGGCTCCGACCATCTGCCGGTCAGCATCGACCTGGAACCCGCGATGATCTCCAGCCGTTCTGTCGACAGGACCCCGCGCTCCCGGCGCCCCGCCCCCGTCCGGAACTACGGCGAGACGTCAACGCCGCAGGCCCCCACGCGCGCATCACGGGCCCGCTGATCCATACGGGCCGTACCGGCGACACCCGTCTGCCGTGAAGCCCTGCCCCCGCCCCCAGACCACCGGACCACCGCAGACGCCGGACATGAACGACCCCCAGACCGGACGATGCGCAGATGGTGAGCTCGCCCACGCCGAACCCGACCAGGAGTCGCCATGAACAGGGCCCCCACCCTTCCCTATACCGAGCCCCTCATTGCCCGCCGTCCCCTCGGAGGAAGTACAGCGCGGCATACCCAGCACGCCGTACAGCGCCTCCTGGAGCAAGCCGAGTACCTCGACCTCAACAGCCCGATAGCTACGCTCACACGCTGGCGCGCCGCTGCCCTGGTCGTCATCCGGTCAATCTGCGGGCCCCATGACATCGCGTGGCAGATACTGCGTCCCGAGGCAACCTGGTTCCCCGCCACCATGGTCGAAGCAAGCAAGCAAGAGCTGGCGTTCGCCGAGGGATGGGCCATCACGCTCGGCGTGCTGGAGGGCCTGCTCCCCACATTGATGGAGGCGGAACCCGGCCCGGAAACACCGGAGGCGGAGTCGGCCGGCCAGCAGGACGAACTCGATGACTGGCCGGCGATTCCCTTTCCCCGGCCGTCGAGCGGTCTCAATCTCGTGCTGCTGGGGGCCCCGAAGGTCCGTGGTGCGCAAGGGCCGGTCGAGTCCAAGCGCCGCTCGCGGCTCACGGAGTACGCCATCTGGTTGTACCTGAACCCCGGGAGCGACCGTCACGCCCTGGACGCGGCCCTGTGGCCTGGGCAGCGGGTTCGCGCTGACAGCCGCAACACTGCCATGAGCCGCCTGCGGGCCTGGCTCGGCTCCGATCACTTTCCGACGTGGAGTCAGGAGACCGGGTACGCACTGACCTCCTTGGTCACCAGTGACTGGGGGCAGTTCAAGGAGCTCGCCGCCCGCGGCGAGAACGACGGCTCCCAGGCCGGTACACGCAATCTGCGCGCAGCCCTGGAACTCGTCAACGGGCCGCCGTTCGCCGACGTCATCGGCCTGGATTGGTATGCGTGGGCTGAGCCGTACGCCAGCGAGATGTCCGAGTCCATCGTGGGCGTCGCCCGCCGGTTGACGCACCGCTACCTGGAAGGAGGCGACCTGCCGGGTGCCCGGTGGTCGGTCCGGCGTGGTTACCAGGCTCTGCCCGGCGGTCTGCAGCAGTTTCAGGTCGCGGCTGAAGCCGTCAGGGAGCCGTACTCCGAACCCGACGGCCTTCGTCACCTGGCCGACCAGCTGACTCACATGCCCGTGCCTCTCACACGGAGGCACGTTCAGTCACAACTTGGCTGAGCACGGTCGACAAGCACCGCCGCCAGCCGCAGCGGTGGGCCCGACCCGTGCAGGTCGCAACACGCGGCGGCCGGTCGGACGACGGACAGGGCTTGTCAGTGGTGAATGACAGGATTGGATCCGACCAGTCTGCCCGCCGTACGGTGAGCAGACGATTCGAGATACGGAGAGTTACCCCTATGAACCGCAGTGAGCTGGTGGCCGCCCTGGCCGACCGAGCCGAGGTGACCCGCAAGGACGCCGACGCCGTTCTGGCCGCTCTCGCCGAGACCGTCGGCGACATCGTCGCCAAGGGCGACGAGAAGGTCACCATCCCCGGCTTCCTGACCTTCGAGCGCACCCACCGTGCCGCTCGCACCGCGCGCAACCCGCAGACCGGCGACCCGATCGACATCCCCGCCGGCTACAGCGTGAAGGTCTCCGCGGGCAGCAAGCTCAAGGAAGCCGCCAAGGGCGCGTAAGAGCGTTCGGTCCAGGGCCGGCTGCCGCGAGTCCTGCGGGCGGCCGGCCCGGCCGTTGTCCGAGAACGTCACGGCTCATCGCCGCGGCGTTCAACGGGGACCAGCCCGACCGCACGCAGGTCTGCGGCGAGCTTCTCCGCCTCCCGGCGGGCATCCGCGTCCGCCCCGGAGGCGAGTTCCGGCTGTTCGGGCGGGCTGGTGTCGGGCTGAGGCAGGCCCCGTGCCTCGGCGATCCTCTCCTCACGCGCGAGCGCGAAGCTGAGCGCGTCCTCCTCATCGTCGAACGCGTACTTGCGAACGACCTTCTCCAGCTCGCCGAAGAGCCCGGCGCGGCGGGTCATCGTCCGGAAACGCCGCTCCACGCCGAGCAGTTCGCGGGTCATGAGGAACTGCTGCTCGTCGTCACCGCAGACCTCGCGCAGGACACTGATCATCTCCGCCCCGTCGACGAAAGCGGCCTCCTGGGGCGGGTCGGGATACGGCTCGCCGGTGGCGGCCTCGTAGACGCCGGGCAGCGAGTCCTCGATCTCGTGCTTCACATAGACCCACTCGTGCCGGATGGCGCGCAGCTCCTCCATGGTGATCAAGGTCAGCTCGCGAACGTACTGCGGTCCGTTGGCCCTGATCCAGGTCTGGGCCTCCAGGAGCCGGCGCAGCCACTCCTCCCGGGCCTGCTGCAGGTAGGCGCCGTGTACGAGGCGCCCCTTGAACAGGTGCAGCCTGCCGCTCATCCGCCGGAAGTCCCGCAGATCCCGGTCGTCGTCGACGTCCAGGGCGTTGCGCAGCTCCAGGAGGGGCAGCATCCACTCCTTCTCCACGTCGTTGCTGATCATGGCCTGCATGGACTTGTCCTGAGAGACCAAGGTGCAGGTCCAGCAGCCGAACCTGCTGTCGCCGCACGACGGTGTCGTCGAGTCGACGACCAGCGGGCACTCGGCGTCCGGCGAGGCTCCCTGGTACATCGTGAGCAAGTCCTTGTTGGTGTGCCCCCAGGGGTTCTCATACTGCATGAGCAGCGACCACACCTCGTCGTTGCTCAGATCCTCAATGGGCGAGTACACCAGCGAGTTGGGCAGAGAGGCGTTGGGGCTGAGACGGTCCCGCACCCGCCGCCGCTCGTGGCGCGCCATGGCCCGCGCCCTCGTCCCCGACTCGGCCTTGCGGGTGCCCAGGACCAGGATGGTCTCGCCGTGCTCGGCCACCACCGCCCGGATGAACGCGTTCGACGGCCTGATCTTCAAGCGCTCCGTGCACCACCGGAACTTCGGCCGCGGGGCCGCGTAGCCGCGGCCGATGAGGCACACCCAGAAGGAGTCCTCCACCGCGGGTGTGAGCCGGTGAGCCTCAATGGGCAGGCCCTGCTCCGCGGCCGCTCGGCGCATAGAGGCCAGCGACGCGTCAACCCAAGCCGCGACGACGGGATTCTCCACACCGGTATCCGTGCTGATGACGTGGACGACCTTGGTGCGTTCGGCAGCAGGCAGGCCGACGAGCGCCATCCACACGAGCATCACGCACAGCGTGGAATCCTTGCCGCCGCTGTAGCCGATGACCCACGGCACGGAGTCGGCGCGGTACAGCTCACGGATCTCGTCGAGGATGCCGCGGAGCCACCGCCCCATGCTCCCTCCCGCGAACGGGACGGTGCGCGTGGGGGAGAGGCCCAGGAGTACAGGAGGACGCATACGGAAGCCTTCGTGTAGAGCCGGTCGAACCGGCTGCGGTTGCCCGTCCCGCCGGAAGCGAGGCCGGTTCGGGCAGGGACGCGGACGGCGCGCCCCTGCCCCGGGAGGCGATCAGCCGTCGTCGTGGATGCTGCGCACGATGACGGCGACGGCGGCACCGAGGGTCTCCAGACTGTCGGCGGTGGACACGCCGGTCAGGAAGGTGCGGCTCTCATCGCGGAGGTTCGCCGAGACGTACAGGTGGCCGTCCTGGGCGGCGAGGGTGTACCCGCCGCCGGGGTCGTCCCGGTGCTCGATGCATGCGCCGTCGTGCCACTGCCAGGGCGTCGCGGACCAGCCGGCGCCGAGCAGCCGGGCGGCGGCGCCCCCGATGTCGCTGACGCTGAACCGCTCGGGGTCCGGCACGAGGCCCGCTGCGGTGCGCAGCAAGGCGAGCACCGTGGCGGCACCGCGCGCACGCGTGATCTCGATGGACGGCGAGGAGATGCGGCCGTCGTCGCCCGCCCACAGCACCGCGTGGCCGCCGTCCCAGCGGACGTCGGCTACTCCGGGGCGGGAACCGTAGGTGACCGAGGCGCCCCCGCCGGCCGCTTCGGCAGCGAGGGGTGCGAATTCCCGGATGGCCGCGCGGGTCCGCACTGTGCGGGCTTCCAGCTCCGTCACCAGCTTCTCCCATGCCGGAAGGATCTCCGTGCGGATGGCGTCGGCGACCGCTGCCGGGTCGCCTATGGTTCCCGACACCTGACCGTCGTAGTCCGTACGCCTGCGCCACACCAGGTCGCCCCGGGAACGGATCTGCACGCGGACCTTGGTGCGCGACCGTATCGGCGAGGTGGTGGAGACGCCGAGTTCGATGCCGGGGCCGTCGAGGACGGCGAACGTCGAGGAGTCGCAACCTGACGCGCTCCAGCCGGACCCCAGCAACTGGGCGAGCTGGGCGGCGTACTGGAGTGCGTAGCGAGCAACGGGCATGGAGGGCTCCTGAAGAAGAGGTGAGGGGGTGGTGGCGGGGCTAGTTCTGGAACGGGTGCCAGGAGGCCGCAGCGCGGTGCGGGAAGACGGCGGCCACCGTCGCGGGCCAGTCCGTGTCGCTGTGCTCACGGGGTGATGCTGGACGGGCCGTCCAGTCCTGCGCACCGGTGTCGTCGGCGAGAAACGCCTCGCGGAGGCACTCGCCGCACAAGTCGGCGACAGGGGAGGGGTACTGCCGGTCGTCCTCGGCGGGGCGGTCGGGGTGCAGCAGCGCGTGACGGGACGCCGCCTCGAACAGCAGCCGGGGCCAGTCGACGGCCCCGGCCGCTCGCTCGACGATTGCCGCCGCTGCGTCGAGCATGTCGTGGTAGGCGCTGGTGGGCATGGACTCGTACTGACGGGTCCGGCCGTTCCGGCGCTGGTTGCCGAGGACGTCCTGGGTCAGGACGCGCACGACCGCTTCGCGGTTGGGCATGGGTCACTTTCTGGTACGGGCGCAGAGTGGGCTGACGGGGCGGGCCGGGTCAGTAGCAGAGCCCGGCGCCGTCGAACCAGGCGTGGTCCGGCACCTGCGTGCCAGGGAGGACACCCGAGATGACGGGGCAGGGCGCGAAGAGGACGTCGGCCAGGCGGACTTCGTCGGCGAGCGGCTTCAGCGCCGTGAGCATGTTCAGGAAGTCCTGGCCGATCAGCGGGTGCGGGCTGGGGAGATTCATCAGGAGGCCGGGGTGCGAGGCGTAGCCGAGCCGCTGGTAGAAGGGTTCCAGCGACGGGCTGTGAATGAGCATCGACAGTCCCCAGCCGGCTTCCCGGTAGCGCTGTTCGGCGCGGCGGATCAGGGCCGTGCCCAGGCCTCGTCTGCGGTACTTCGGGTCGACGGCCACCCCCTGGATCATGGTCATGCGGTGCACGAGGGCCAGGGTCAGCGGGGATCCGCGGAGTCCCGGGTGCTCCACGAGCCAGTCCGGAGGCCCGGCCAGCAGCGCGCCGACGGGCTTGCCGCGCCGGTCCTCGGCCATGAGGCAGAGGTTGAGGTTGTGGGAGAGCGGCGGTTCGGGCGCCAGGCCGAGCATGAGCCGGGCCGAGTGGAAAGGCGCGGGGTGATCGGGGTCCGCATGCTGGATCAGGTTCATGAAGGCGTCGAGGTCGCGGTGTCCGGCGTCGCGGACGCGGAACGGGCGGGGGCGTCGAGAAGACATACGGGTGTTCCTGAGATGAGGCGGAAGAGCGGGCGCCGTGCGCCCCGAGGCGGTAACGCGGCGAGCGCCGCAACCGATATCCTGATCCTACATGAATAAATCCAATTAAGCAATATCCTTCGGAGGTGTGTCCGCCGGCCACCGTGAGCCGGTCCGGACATGCCCGGCACGCACCCACTTGGCGACGCGAGCGGTGAACTCTGTCCGTGCGAAGCCCTGACCGTCACGGATGACGAACCCTTCGTCCCGGTCGGTGTCCGTTCGGCGATCGAAGGCCTCGCGCAGGAGCCGGGGGTCCTTGGGGCGCGGGCCCCGCGCGAGTACGGGGACGGTCGACAGGCCGAGCATGCCGGCCCACGCGACCGTCTCGTCCCACGGCAGGCAGGCATCGCCCTCCCACACCGAGAACACCATGAACGGGGGAAGCCGCCGCTCGTAGTCGAGGGAGTGCGGGACCGTCAGATCCTCCCCGCACACGCGGAAGCCTCGCGGGATCGACGGACAGACCGCCGCGGCGAAGGCGCGCATCCGGCTCTGCCACGGCCTGCTGCGCCCCGTGGGGGAGCGGCCGTACATCCCGCCCGCGTGAAGGGTGGTGTTCGCCCCGTCCATCTTCATCGTGGTGACGAGCTCGCGGCCGGGCTCCGGGGTGAACCGGGCCCAGTCGCACCAGATGTCGTCGCTCGTGGCACCCGGCGACCCCGGCAGATGAGGCGTCCGCGGGTAGCGCGGGAGCGCGTCAGCCACCGGACGGGCCGCCCTGTTCGCGGGCCAGCGAGTACAGCAGCGCCCGGTGGAAATCGGTGAGATCGCCGGTGCGCCACAGCCCGCCGATGTGACCGGCACCCAGGATGACGACCGGCCCGCGGAGGGACCGGGGCGGTGCCTGCCCCGTCGCCCGGCGGACGAAGGCGGTCGCCAGTTCGTTCACCGGCAACGTCGGGTCGGCCCCGTCGGCACTCGTCCGGGAGATCACGCACAACGCGCCGCCGGCTGCCGCGAACCGACTGAAGTGCGGGTCGCCCCCCAGTTCGTCGTGCAGCACCGCCTTCCTCAGCGCCCAGGGGCGGGGTACGTGCGTGTTCGAGGTCGTGAGGTCGGTGTCGATGCGCACTCCTGCGCGGGTGGTGCTCACTGCTGGTTCTCCTCGTGTGAAGGGTCGGGGTAAGGGGTGTCGTTTTCGGGCGTCGCGGTCCAGGGGTTCTTGACCACGCGACCGCGCGGCGTGAGCGTCCACAGTTCGTCGGGCACTTCGCCCCGCTGCGGGACGGCCTGAGCGGCGGTGCGTTTCCAGACGAGCAGAAAGGCGCTGGGGTCGGCGTCGGGGAAATCCTCGGTCGGCTTGTCCGCCGGGGCCACGGTGTAGTTGACGCCGTCGTAGTAAGTCTGGCCGTAGCGGTGCGACACGCGCCGCTTCAGAGCCCATTCGGGAACGGCCTGGTTCGGTGCGAACTCCAGGGGAGCTTGGTCTGTCGACCGCTGTCGGCGTGAGGGAATGAAGGCGAAGTACACAGTCATCGGCTGGGAATCCTCATACGCGGCGTGAGCACCGCTGACGGGAGTGCGCTGACGCGCGAACGGGAGAGACGGAGACCGCCGACGCACCGTCAATGGATTACCAGAATACGCCATGCAATCCAATTACGCAATAAAGATTGTCGGTCGGTTCTGCCCCAGCCTCAGAACAGGCTCTCCTGCCCCGCCTCTTCAAGCTCCTCGCGTCTCTGGGACCGGGCGGCTGCCGCGCTGTCGTCCGTTGGCGCCTCCGTCGCGAGCGCCCTGCGCTGCCGCAGCTCGTCCGCGTTCGCCCGGCGGATCATGAACTGGTGCTCGGCGAGTCCTTCGAGATCCTCCACCGAGTAGCCGACAGAGGGCTGTTCCAGGTGAGAGCGCAGCCGGGCCAGCAACGCGGTCCGGTCCGGGCCACATGCGGTGAGGACCGCCACGACGGCCCCGGAAGGGTGGCGTGTGTCGTGCATCGCGTATCCGGCCGGCTGGCCCTCCGCGGGGAGGTCCTTCACCTTGTACTCCGGCAGGCGGTCGATTCCGAGCCCTGACAACGCCTGTTCGACAGTGTGGCTGCGCGTGGCGCGCACGACGACTCCGGCCGGCGTCAAGCGAGGCCTGCCCGGCGGCGAGACGGAGCGGTCACGGCCGGCCCCGTTGGTCTCGGGTTTGTGCATGAGGGCGTTCTCTCCTGGTGGTGTTGGCCGGGGCGGACTGCCCCGGCGCTGAACGGAGCGGGAGGCCCGACGGGTCGGTCACGGGCCGCTGCCGGACGCGGGCGGCGTACTCTCCTTGGACTTGAAGCCGGGGCAGCCCTCGTGCACCGCCGTACACGCGTGCACGCCCAGGATGGTGACACCGCCTTCGGCCGTGGCCAGGAGAGCCAGGGCCTTTGCCAGGGCTACCCGGGCCGACTTCTGGTGGGTGCCGCCGAACTGTAGATCGTCTCCGTGTGCCGCGATCGTGTCGAGAAGTTCTTCGCGCATGCCGTCGATCCGCTCGCTGGACAGATGGCTCTGCTCCTCAATGGCCAGGGGAACGAGGAAGCACAGGAAGTCGGCAAGGCCGGTGCGGAATCGCGGGCCGGGCAGAAGGGTGCGTACGGCTTCGTCCGTATCGGTCGAGTCGCGGACCCGGACCACCCGACCGAACACGCCGATTGAGTCACTCGGCATGGTCCGCCTCGCCTTCGCCTTCCTCGGTGACCTGGATGTCCAGGACTTCAAGAAGGTCGGCAAACCGGGAGTAGTCGACGGTGCCCGGGGTGCATGCGTTGTCGAGAATGGCCGGATCGAGGTCCCGGATGTGCCGCTCGATCGTGGTGCGGCTCGGTACGCGGCTGCCGGGCACCTGGAGGGTGAGCTGAACGTCGTGCAGGGTCGCGCGTACGGCTTTCAGTTGGACGGTGACGGTGCGGTGGGTCATGTGGTGCTTTCTTGAGGGAGGGGCGCCGGGGTCCGGCGCCCCTGGTCAGGCGGCGCGGGCCGGTTCGGGCTGCGGCGCGGGGGTGTAGCGGGAGTACGGGGCGAAATCGCTGGCGGTGATGCTGGTGAGGTAGATCGTGCTGCCGACGGCCTCCGCGGTGGCGATGTCCTTCCGCAGACAGAAGTGGACGGCCTTGAGGACCGAGGAGGCGGGCACGCGGGACTGGGCCGCCCAGTCCGAGTGCGGCCAGCGAGTCTCCAGCTCGTACTCGGCGGCCAAGCGGGGAACTGACTGGAGGCGCCCGCTGCCGGTGAGCTCGATCGGCTCCGGCCGGACGGCGAACGTGCGCCCGTCGGGCGTTTCGCCGCAGCTCTCCCAGCCGTTGCCGCTCAGCACCGTTCGGGCCGATGCCATCAGCTGTACCCACTGCTGGCGCCGTCCGTTGAAGGTGTGCCCGCCCATGGGCAGCCGTTCGACGCCGTCGACCACAGGGCGGACCTGGACGACACCGGGGTCGTCGGGGACGGCGTAGAGCCGTACGCCAGTTCCGGACTGACGGCCCCGCAGCACATGCATTCCGGCTTGCTGCAGCGAGTGGGCTCCGCGGTCGACCGTCTCGGCCATCTCGCGGGGGACGATCCGCCATCCCGGCTCCGATCCGCACTGCACGGTCAGGATGTGGCCGTGTGCCGTCCCGGAGCACCGGCCGTGCGCGGTGTTGTGCAGATGGAGACGGAGCACATCGAGGACACCGGCCGCCGCCATGGGGCGGCCGCCCCGGAAGGCACCGTCCTCACTGCTGAACGGCTGGGCCTCGTACGTCTCGTAAAGCGAGGCCGGCAGTCCTACGGCTTCACCTGCCGAGTCCATGGTCAGAGGGACGGGAGGGCGGAGAGAGCTGAGAGGTACGAAGAGCGCGGAGGGCGCGCGAACATCCATGGGAGTCTCCGGGAAAGCGATGGTGGAGCGGAGGAGGAGAGGGCCGACGCTGAGTCAGGCGTCATCGGCGCGGCGGAGGAACATGCGCTTCTCCGCGTACCGTTGCGCCCGGCGCCGCAGCACCTTGGCACGGCGGCCCCACTGTCCGGGATAGAGGTAACAGGTGCAGTGCTTCGTTGCCTGGACGCACACCTGACGGTGGCCGGGCCGCAGAGCGCCGAGCAGTCTCATCGGGTCTGTCTCACTGGAAAGAGGTTCGGCCGCCGTCAGAGACGGGCTGGCTCAATGAGCTGAATATGAGCGGCTGTTCGCCGCCGTACGACTCCACTCTACGGTAGTAAATCCAATTACGCAATACCGATCAGGGGTTTGGCTGCCGAGGCATGACCACCCTGGCCGGACGCGGCGGATCGACGGCCACGTCGGCGGGGAGATATGCGCGCAAGATCCGCCCCCGGCGGACGAACCATCGACCGCTCGCAGTCACCGACCATATGTGGTCCGCGTCGGCGACCGGCATATCGCGGCACGTCTGATGAAGCTGGGTCAGGCCCCACGGCCCAAGAGGGCCGGGAGCGCCGATCAGCGTTCCGTCGTCCTCACGCTCGCACCACAGATACGTCACGCCCGCGGCGAGCGCCCAGTCGCCGGCCCGCAGGACGGAGCCGGGCGGCGCGCTGTCGGACGGGACAGCTCGCGGCGCGAAAAGCGGCGCGCCCACCGCCCCGAGCGACAGCCGCGAGCGGTAGGCGGCCCGCACATCCTCGTCCGTACCGAAGGACCGTTGGTGGTCGTCGCACCAGGTGCCGGAATCGTGGCGGGTGTAGGTCGTAGAACGCAGAGTGAGCCGGTCACCGGTCTCAAGGGTGCGGGGCATCGGCGGCAGGATCAAGGAGCTGGACATGGTTCCTCAAGGGGGATGCGGCCGCGGAGGACGCGGCATACGCGGAAATCGGAGTGGTGTACGCGCCGAAGAGGTAGGGGCGGCCGGCGTGGAAACGGCCGCCCGCCAGCGAAGCGCGGTGCCGTACGGCGAGCAATCGGTGGCCGCCTGCTGCTCGCCCCGCGACCGGCCGGACGGGCCGCCCGGCGTTCCGACTCAGGCGGGTAGAGGCGTGCCGTACGGGCGCAGCAGCTGAGGGCCGAAGACCTCCTGGAGGTCCCACTGCTCCGGGTGTGCCGAGTCGGACAGGAGCATGCACAGGAGGTGTTCGGTGTCGTTTCGGTAGCACGGGTGTCCCTGCAGATACAGCGGCTCGGGGTAGTCGTCGAGCACCAGGCCCGCGGCGCGCATCGGCTGCATGAGGGCGTTCAAGTCGGCGCCGGTCCGCGGAAGTCCGGCATCCCGCCAGGCGTGAACGAGCTCACGGTGACGGTCGAGGCCGAGGCCGGGGAGGGAGTCGTCGCGGAAGCCGTGGAGCACCCTGCCGTCGGTGCCCCGGACGCTGTGCAGCTCCAGGTCCCGGCCGGTCTCCGCTTCATAGCTGTCGTTGATGTGGAACACCAGGTAGGCCGCGCCGGGAATCTGGGCACGCAGCGTGTCGGCGATCAGGAGCGCGAGGCCCTGTGCGTCCTGTTGCTGGTCTTCCTGGGCTCTGCGCCACGCGATGGGGTCCGCGTAGCGTGTCGGCGCTCCGGCCAGGGCGTCCCGCAGACGGCGCACGGCCCGGACGGCCCGCCCCTGGAGCATGCCGTAGGCGGCGGGAGCGGCGTCGCGGTGCGCGTCGAGATCGTCGTTCTCGTCGAGGAAGGCGAGGGCGGTACTGACGTCACGGACGAGATCGGTCGTCGGGGAGGGGGTGGTGGGCATGGTGGTGCTCCGTTCTTACGGGCGGACGATGGGGAAGGGGTGGCGCGGGTGCCAGAGGGTCACGAACGGGAGGCCGGCCGCTGTTCCAGGCGAGCGGCTTCGGCGCGCGCGTCCTCAGCGGTGTATCCGGAGTCGCAGTCGGGGCGGCAGTACGCTCCGGCCGGCGCTCCGCATCCTTCACAGGGCTCTTCGAAGTCGGAGGGGGCAAAGGGACGCGGGGGTGATCCGGCGGGGTTGGGGTGGCTCACAGATGTGGTCCGTTCAGGCGGAGGGGGACTGGGAGGCGATGTCGGCGAGGACGGCTGAGGCGAGCCGGTGCTCAAACAGAGCGAGGATGAGCAGCAAATCGACGGTGCGGCCGGTGTAGTCGCGGAGACGGCTGGTGAGAGAGGTCAGGTATGCGGGCCAGACGAGGTGAGGCTTCCGCTTCGGGAGGTCCTGGAGATGGCCGGGAAGCGCCTCGCCCTCGGGTCGGGTCCACACCTGCCCGGCGGGCGGCACGGTCTCGGCCTTCACCCAGCCCTTGCTCTCCAGGTAGCTCTCCACCTGGGCGGGCGTCAGGTTCCCGGCAGCGTCGCTGTCGAGGAACACGTACTGCTGGAGAGCATGGGTCTCTCCAAGGGGCCTGGAACTGGGAGTGAAGGGGAGTTGGCCGGGTGCGCGGCGGGGCGGTCAGCTCTGGGCGGTGCCGCGCCGTGGCGGCAGCCCCATACACCCGGCGTGACGGCAGAAGCGTGTTGAGTCTGCGTCTGCGGCCAGGGTGAGCGACGGCTTCGCCAGCCGTTTGGCGACCCCGCACCCGGCCCACGGTGCGGGTCCGCTGCGGTAGGTGACGGCCCGGTGGAGCTTTCCGCCGGGGGCGGCCTCTGCTTCGCCGACAACGGGGCCGGTGCCGTCCAGGAGGTACGCGGCGCTCATTCGTCGACGTCCGCTTCGGCTTCGGAGCGCCAGGCGCGCTCCTCCCATCGCTTGAGCAGTCGGCGCGTCTTGCGATTGTGGTTGCGGCGATTCTCGCCGCGTTTGCGCGGGCCGGGGAGGTGGTCGACCTCGTCGCGCAGATGGCCGAGACGCTTGAAGTTCAGTACAGACACGGTGATTTCTCAGTTCGGTCGGACCCGCCCTCGCACCAGGTGCGGGGGCGGCGAGGGAGTTGGCCAAGGTGCAACGCCCCGATCGTTGATCATAGTTTACATGAAGCAATCCAATTAAGCAATTAAATACACAGAAGCCACCATGGAGGCCATGAGCCATGCGCTGCAAAAGGTCTCGGCCGGGAGGGCAGCTGAGACCGCAGGCCCGGAGCCGTTGTCAGTGGCCGGTGCCATCCTCCGGTCATGCTCATCAGCCCTCAGCAGGCCCGGGATCTGCTCGCCGAGCTGACCCGCACGTGCCCGATGCGCCTGGCCGTGGCCGCCCTCGGCACCCGCGGCTTCCATCACCACGGCCATGTCTTCTTCGGCGACACCGCCCTGGAGGGGCACAAGGCGAAGAACCGCTGGTGGTTCGTCGCCGACGAGGTCGAGAAGGCCGGCCGCGCACTGGCCGGCCTGCGGTTCGAACCGGATGACCTCGTCGAGGTCCCCCTATCCGTCCGACAGCCGGGGGAGATCCGCGGCGACAAGGGCGATGACTGGCTCGGCCCGGACACCAACTGGCGCAGCGAGATCATCAGCTGGATGGGCAACGCCGCCTTCCACGAGCGGGAGCCGGACAGCGACTGGGACCTCCTGCACACCGTCAACCCCCAGGGACTGCCCGGATCGCTGACGATGGAGGGCTTCCGCGCCCGGTTCGGCAAGATGGTGCGCGTCGGCACCTATCCGCTGGATCACCTGACCTGGACGGGAACGTCCTGGCAGATGCCGCGCGAGTACGTCGCGTTGATGGACCGCTGGCAGACTCGCGACAACGAGCTGCTGGAGCAGGCCCGCCTCTGCCGCGGATGCGGCAACATCGCGCCGCGCTACGGAGATTGGCGCGCACCCACCCCGCGCGGCTACGTCACGCTGTGCCCCGCGTGTTCGGTCGCGGCCTGCGAGCCGTACGCCGGGCATCTCTACGGTGTCGGCTACACCAAGGTGCCGCGCACCAGCCGGCCCGACCGCTTCCTGTGCCGGCTGTGCGGGCTCAGCCGCGCCTTCACCTGGGATCACTGCCACGACCACAACCTGGTCCGCGGCCCGCTCTGCGCCAGCTGCAACACCTACGAAGGTAAAGGCGTCCGCTTCCTCGAGCGCCCGGGCGCCCTCGCCCTTCTGCTGAACTGCCCAGGCTGCCGGAGCGAGCAGACCCTCCCGGCACGCTTCCGCGTCGACGTCGCCACCGAGCACGTACGCGGCATCGAACGACACGGCCGCTGCCCGAGCCGCCCGTGGGTCCAGGACACCACTCCCACCGCCTCCGGCCTGGCCTTCACCCTGAGCTGCTCCGCCCACAACGCCCTCTGGACGACGAGCATCACCGCCGCCGAGATCACCGCCGTCGTTGCCGCCTTCGTCACGGCCGGCCCCAACGCCGCCTCCTGATGCGAGCGCGAGCGGCGCTGTCAGTGGCGTAGGCCAGGCTGAGCCCGTGACTCACATGCCCCCACTAGAACTCCCCGCCCAGAGCGCGCCGTTGCTGCCCTGCCACACCGGCGAGCACACCGGCGCCGCCTACCATCCGCGCTACCGGCCGCGCGCCACCGCCTACCGGTGCGACCTGTGCCCGGACCCGGCCGCGTTCTGGGACCACTGCCACGACCACGGCCTGATCCGCGGACCGCTGTGCCGCAGCTGCAACGGGAGCGAGGGATTCTGGGTCCACACCCGGTCCGGAGTGCGGCACCTGATGGGCTGCCCCGACTGCCGGACGGCCGGGCACCCGCCGATACGCAACCGCGTCGCCCGGATCATCCCGACCATGCAACTGCTCCTGCGGCACTACGATCCCGCCCGGCACTCGCCGTACGGCCACGCCGAATGGGCCGACGGGCCCGGCGTCTGGGAGCACGTGTTCGTCCAGCTGTCCGCCGGCCGCGCGAGCGCCGAGGCGCAGTGCACGCACCGCGACTGCGGCAGCCGGTGGACGGTGTCCGTCGACCGGGCCCGCTTCGAGCGACTGGACCAGCTGCGGCTGCTGACCGGAATGGAACTGCCCGGACAGGCCTACCGCTCAGGAAGGCCGCGATGGCCGGCCGAACCGACGGAAGTGTTCTGGCTCGACAGCCCGACCGAGGCGCCGTCCACGCCGCAGCCCCTTGAAGCGGCGACCGTGGTCCTGCCCGGGGCCTACGCTCGCCGACTGGAGGAGGCCATTCCCGGCATCCTCAACGAGGTGGCCCCCAGCCGCTGCTGGAAGCGCCGCGGCCGCGCGGAGTCCCTCGAGATCACCTCGGACGACGTCGGCCTGATCACGCTGTCCACCGTGCTCTACCTGCCGGTCCGCAAAGACCCGGAGCAGCCCTGGACCCCGGCTGAACGACGAGGGCTGTACCAGGCGAGTGACCGGATCCGGGGCGCACTGCACGTACTCACCCGCGGGCACTGAGCACCTCGGCCGCTGCCCGGCACCGGACCGGGGTGTTCGCGCACGGCATCCGGACGACCCGGAGCAGACCAGCGGAGTCGGCTCGAAGGGAGGACGAGAAGCCGCTCGCCACCCTCGACATCGGCACCACCGATCCGCATCTGGTCGCCGCACTCCTCGTCACCGCAGCACAGCACCACCGCACCGCCTTGTGACCTTGTGAGCCACACGCTGGACAACGCGAGGCAGCGGCTCTGAACTGCGGTGACCCAGGTCTGTCGGCACAAACTGGTGTCGCCACGACCCCTCCGGCGGCAGCTGTCCCACTGTTGACGTCACCGGTCAGCCGACGCTCCCCGCGCGCCTTCGTTCCCAGAAAGCGGGACGCCGCATGTCACACGCGCCCGCTTTCGCACACCTCTATGGGCAACCCAGCACGCCCACCGAGGAGATGCGTTGCCCAGTACCCTGACGCCCCCGCCCCGACGCGACAACCCTTTCGACCTCTCCGGCACCGCGCCCTCGCTGGACGACCGGACCGCATGGCGCCGTTGGGCCACACGCGAGTCCTACCCGATGGCGAGGAGCGAGGTCACCGCAGCCGGCCCGCTCATTCCGGAGGCCGACGACCCGCAGGCCGCGGCCGAGGCACAGATAATGGCCACTCTCATCAACGAGTACGGCATGCACCGCCCCTTCACCACCGGCGGGCCGTTCGGCATTGTCAGCGTGACGCCCCGGCAACACGTCCTGAGGATCCGCATCTCAGGCGACCAGCTTCCACGCTGGGCGCGCGTCCTTGCCACGGCACTCGGTTCCCCCGGGGCCGCCGGCCTGCCAGTCGAAGTGACAAACGACGGGCTCGCACTCGCAGGGCTCGGAGCCCGCATCGAGCTCCTGGATGTCACCGAGACGCAGTGGCGGAGCGCGGCGGCGAACGTGTCCGTCGAAGGTGGCGCACGACGCCCCTTGGACGAGGATCTGGCCCGGCAGATGTCGGCCACGCTGCGCCGGATCGGCCTGCTGTGGGATGTGGCTCAGCGCTACTCGACGGTCGAACTGCTCTTGGCGGAGCACGCGGGCGCGACGTACCTGCTCGACGCCTCGCCCGGCCCTCACACCCCCAGCGTGATTCCGTTGTGGACCGCGCTGTCGCTGCCCCTGGAGCTGTGGCCGTGCCCGCCCGCTCCCACCGCCATCGACCCGCGAGCGGCCGTGCTCGCAGCCGTGAACGCCGCACACCCGCTCCGCGCCGCGACCGACCCGGTGCTGGCCCTCTGCCACCTCGCCGACATCGAGGCGGCTGAGGTCTCCCTGAAGGCGGCCGACCATGCCCTGACGGTCGCGCAGTCCGTACTGACCGACCCCGCCTACACCTCGGTCTGGGACGGTGGCGGCTGGGCTGGCAACTGCCGGCGCCGGGACGGAAGCGAGAGGTTCGTTGCGCACGAGGACGAATTCCTCCCGCCAGGGACCGAGATCCTGCTCATGGCGCCGGAGATCGACGTCGTAGAACTCGGTCATGTGGCCCTTCGGCCCCATGACACAGAGCTGGGACCCGAGCAGCTGGTAGGGGACGAGATCTACGAAGTCCCCCACTCCTGGGGGACCAGCGCCTACATCGACCTGCTGGACTGGGCGCTGGCGGCGGCAACGAGCCCGCCGCCGCGACGGACGGCGCCGGCGAAGCTCACGGCCGTCGACGACGACGGCGGACTCCAGACCGCAGCCAGTCGCGCCCGAGCGCAGATCACCGAGGCGCACGAGGCGATCGAGAACGCGGCGACGCACTCCAAGCACCGCCACGAGTACACCCATCGCCTGCTCCGGCCCGTGCCTGTCGCGGCCGACGCCGACCCGAGCATCGCCGACCTGATCATCGCCGCTCACGAACGTGACGTGCTGAGCATCATTCCGCTGCTCGAATCCCTCACCTACCTCTGGGGAAAGGTCTTCTCCGCCGCCGGCGCGAGCGACGGGCACTGGAACGACGACGAATACGGGGAGTTTCCCCACAGCTTCACGGGCACCATCGGCTGTTGGACCGAACTTCCGCCCGCCACCCTCA
The DNA here is from genome assembly GCF_036227565.1 of Streptomyces sp. NBC_01454. NCBI lineage: Bacteria > Bacillati > Actinomycetota > Actinomycetes > Kitasatosporales > Streptomycetaceae > Streptomyces > Streptomyces sp. NBC_01454. The sequence continues at coordinate 63,090 of NZ_CP109462.1, read as the reverse complement.
CCAGCGAGGAGGCCAACACCAGCTCCGTGGACAGCGCGGCGTTCCGCCGCCATCTCGCCGCGCACCGCGCCGCGTTCGACCCCTTCGTCTCCTGCTACCTGGCGGCCGCCGACAGCGCCACCGGAACACAGGACTTCGAAGACCGCCACCGCGCCGGCGCCGAAGCGCTCCGCCGCGCCGACCTGACCGCGCTCCAGGCCCTCGACCCGCGGCAGCCGCCCCGCGACAACGGCCGGTTCCTCCGCTTCCTCGCCTCCCTGCCACTGGACCTGCACGAGCTCAACGCGTGGTTCGACACGGTGTACCCGCTCGGGGAGGACGCCGCCTGATCCCCGCGGGGCGGGGCGGGGACCGCGTCCTCCACCCCGCCCCGCGGGCGGGCTGCCCCACAACCTTCCTCCCGCACCCGGCCCGCGCCGGACCGCCAGAGTAGGCCGCCCTCCGGCCCGGGTGACCCTTCGTCAGATGGCGTGATCCGTGTCTCATCAAAGCCCTGTTTGCATGGAAACTGGCTGGCAAGATGAGCAGTCGGGGAGGGCTGCACCGGCAACGGTGCTGAGCGAGGAGCAGTGCGTGGGGGCCGAAATGATCAGCGGCAGGTTCCTGCTGCTCCCGAACACACCCAGAGCCGGCGGCCTGTCCGAGGTCCGCAAGGCCGTGGACACGACCAGCGAAGAAGGCGACTACGCGGCCGTCAAGCTGCTCAGGCAGCGTGACGACGAGGTGAGCCAGATCTTCCTGGCTCGGGAGACCGCCGCGCTCAAGGCCCTCGAACACCCCCACATCGTGCGGATGCTCGACTCAGGCTGGGACGCCGAAAGCGGCCGGTACTTCATCGCGCTCGAATGGATTGAGCACAGCCTCAAAGAAGAGATGGCGGCCGGCCGCCCGGTCGACTGGGCCTCCTTCTTCACGCGCATCGGCAGGCCGCTCGCCTCGGCACTGGCCTACGCACACGAGCACCAGGTCGAACACCGGGATCTGAAGCCGGGCAACGTCCTGGTCACCGACGACGGCGTGGTCAAGCTTGCCGACTTCGGAATCGCCAAGATCCTCTCCAAGGTCGTCGTCACCGACCAGACCGTCGCCGGGTACCGCTCTACCCTGTACGCACCGCCGGAACAGGGCGACGCGATCCCCTACGTACGCGACGTCTACAGCTACGCCGTCCTGGCGATCCAGGTTCTGTCCGGCGGCAAGGCAGCCGACTACCCAGACCTCCTGCCGGTCCTGGACGAGCTGGCACTCGACACCGAGTTCCGCACCATCCTCAGGACCTGCATCGACTACGACCCCAAGCAGCGCCCCGCCAACGCCGCGGTGCTCGAGCACCGGCTCTTGGAGGCCGAACGGATCTGCGGCAGCCGCCAGGCCCGGCGCAGGAACTTCGTGTGGCTGAAGATGACCCGCCGCGCGGCCGAGAGCCTCGGTGACGCACCCACCGACAGCGAAGCCGACTGGGACCAGGCCCGAGCGGCCGTCCTGGCAGACCTGTCCGGCACGGTCCACGCCGACTACGGATACAACCAGCAGACCGGCGAGGTCGACACAGCGACGCTGCGCATCTTCGGGCGCACCCGCTTCCTGCGACTGGTCTCCGACGAACGCAACCCGGACCGCTGTGTGATCATCTCTGCCGAGACCCGCCCGGACGAATGGATGGCCAAACGGCGCGAGCGTTCCGCGCTCATCGGACCGGTCCTCACCTGGACCTTCGACGACCCCGGCGAGGATCCCGCATACGACGGGCTCACCTTTCTTCTACAACGCCTCGACGCACACCTCGACGAGCGGGAGACAGCAGCCCGGGTCCGGGAGACCCACAACCTGGGCGACCTGTTCGACGGCTGGCGCCGCCTGCTCGAAGCGCGCGAAGAGCTCGCCGCCGGCGGACGACAGCCCCTGGACTACGACCGCATCGACGGCAACGGCCGCAGCCGCGTCTTCAGGCTGGCCATGCCCACCACCGCCTCGCTCGTCGGCGAGGAGTGGTCGGTGGCCGCCTATCCCTACAGCAGGCCCGTCGACCGCGGCGAGGTGACCGCGCAGACCGAGGACACCCTGGTTATCCGGTTCGCACGCCCTGACAACACCCTGCCCGGCCGCGGCGTGCTCCTGCCCTTCCTCGGCCCCAGCCAGAGCGCCATCAACCGCCAACGCGACGCCCTGACCAACGTCGCCGCCGGCCAGGCCGCCAACCCGGTCCTGCGGCAGATCATCGACGACCCGACGAGCATCACCTCCCAGCCGCCCACCGACGTCACCACCTGGTTCCGCGCAGACCTCGACAAGAGCAAACGCGACGTCGTCGCCCACGCTCTGGGCTCGCAGGATCTGCTCCTGGTGGAAGGGCCCCCGGGCACCGGCAAGACGACCGTCATCGCCGAGATCGTCGAACAAACCCTCAAACGCAATGCCCACGCCCGGATCCTCATCGTCAGCCAGACCCACATCGCCATCGACAACGCCCTGAAGCGGATCGAGGAAGCCGGCATCACGGGCCTCGTGCGTCTGGGCCGCCCCGACGACCCCCGTGTCGCCGAGAGCGCCCAGCCGCTCCTCCTGGACCGGCAGGTCAAGCGCTGGACCCAGGGTGTGCGGGCCCGTGCGGAGAAGTACCTCGACGCCATCGCCTCCGACAACGGACTGGAAGCACGTCACCTGAAGGCAGCCCTGCTTTTGGAGGAGCTCGCCGTTGTCGCTGCCGACCTCGAACACGTCGAGCGCAAACTCACCGACCTCGCCAGCCAGCCCGCCCCCGACCGCACCACCTCCGCACGCGAGCTCGGAGAAGAAGTCGTCACCGTCCGCGCCCGCCGCGACCAGCTCCAGGACCAGCGCGCCGAGCTGTTCGCCGAGGTGCAGCGCATGCTCGCCGGTGAACTCACCCTGCGCGAGGACCTCAGCACCCTCGACGCCCGCGACGCGGTCGAAGCCCTCTTGGGTCCCGCCGGCCCCGGCCGGGAGCTCATGCGGCTGCTGCGCCTGCAGGGCGAATGGCTGCAGCGCATCGGCACCGACCAGCACCTGATCACCGCGTTCCTGAGGACTCGGCAGGTCATCGGCGGAACGGCCCTCGGCTTCCTCGGCCATCCAGCCGCCCGCGACCTCGAGTTCGACGTGTGCATCTTCGACGAGGCGTCCAAGGCGACCGCCACCGAGGCGCTCGTACCTCTGGCCAAGGCCAAACGATGGGTCCTGGTCGGCGACACCAACCAGCTCCCGCCGATCGACGAAGACCTCCTGCGCGACGAGCAGATCATGACGGACCACCAGCTCATCCCCGAACTGGTGTCGACCACGCTCTTCCAGTACCTGGCCAACCACACCGACTTCCCGGTCAAGCACCTGCTGCGTGAGCAGTACCGTATGACCCCGGCCATCGGGAACATGATCTCCACCTGCTTCTACGACGAGAAGCTGCTCTCCCCCAACGACCACGCCCTGCCCGGCTACGACCAGATCAACAAGCCCGTCCTGTGGCTCGACACCAGTCTGCTGCCCGGCCGGCGCGAGTCCGAGCGCACCGCCGCCGAGACCAGCATCTCCAACCTGCTTGAGTCCAAGCTCGCCGCCCGGCGCCTGGAAGTCATCGACCAGGCCATCGACAAGCAGATGATCAAGGTCCCCGACGGCCGTCCCCTCGAAGTCCTCGTCATCGCCCCGTACGGACGCCAGGTCGAAGAACTCGGCCGCCGACTGGCCTCCCTCAAACTCAAGCACTTCACCCCCGAGGTCCTGTCCGTCGACGCAGTCCAGGGCCGCGAATGCGACCTGGCCGTTTTCTCGGTCACCCGCAGCAACGCCCGCTCCGAGTTCGGATTCCTCGGCCAGTCCTACTGGCGCCGCATCAACGTCGCTCTCTCCCGCGCCCGCTTCGGCCTCATCGTGGTCGGCGACGCCGCCTTCTGCCGAAGCAAGCCCGGCGCCCTGCGAGACGTCCTCGACTACATGGGCGCCCACCCCGAGGAGTGCGAGATCCGCAATGCCTACCTTTAGTCTCGACAGCCTCCTCGCCGTCCGCTTCCACAACGCCCGTCCCGGTCTCGAGCTCGTGGCCATCATCGACGCCGCCCTGCCCGTCGCCCTGATCACCGCGGACGTCCTGGCGCAGGACCGCAAACGCCTCGCCCTGCTCGACGAGTTCGTCCTCCGCCTGGTCAACAACAAGGTCCCCAGCGAAGCCTCCATCGCTGGCATGCTCGGACTCCCCGAACGCATGGTCAGCCAGACCGTCGCCGACCACTTCAGCGCGGACAACCTCACCTACACCCTGCCCGCCCCCGGCCAGCCGTCCAGCACCCGGAACCTGCGCCTCACCGCCCGCGGCGAACAGACCGCCCGCGAAATGGCGGCCATCACCCCCGTGCGCGTCGACCAGCCCGTCGTCTACGACCAGCTCCTGGGAAAGGTGCGCCCCTACGACCGGCACACTGTCATCCCCCGCGGACAGTCCGAAGAGACCGACACCCTGATGCTGCCGGCCGCGCACGCCGGACTCGTGGAGATCGGCGACATCTCCGCCGCCGACATCAACGCCCTGTTGCGCGAACGAGGAAACACCGACCGCGAAGTCCTCCAGGTACGAGGCATCAGCCAGGCCAAGGCCCGCCGCGTCATGCCGGCGAAGGTCCTCGTGTACGCCGACCCGGACCGCACCGACATCCAACTCGGGGTCGTCGTCGACGGCGAGCTCAGCCACCACCACGAGATCGCCTTGATCAGCCTCGGCGGTGCCGCCTCCCTCGGCATCAAGGTGGAGCCGGCTCCCGACCGCCCTGTCCTGGATCCCGACCTGGAGAAGGCCCGCGTCGCGCTCCCGGAGGTCACCCAGCAGCGCGCCGAACAGGCCGCACTTCAAGTCGGCTCCGCGTCCCCCACTCCGGTCGCGCCGGCCGGCCCCGAGCTGCTGCAGGACGAGATCCGGGCCATCGGCGTCTTCGAACACCCCGAGCTGCTCGACGAGGCCCTCACCCAGGCTCACCGCAGGCTGCTGATCATCTCGCCGTGGATCAAGAACGCGATCATCACCACGGAATTCCTCGGAAAGCTGGAGAGCCGCCTCGCCCGCGGTGTGCCCGTCCACATCGCCTACGGGTACGAGGAGAACGACACCAGGACCGACCAGGCGGCCGTACGGAAACTCGGCAACCTCGCCGCCCGGTATCCCGCCAAGTTCACCTTCACCCGACTCAAGAGCACGCACGCCAAGGTTCTCGTCTACGACGACGTCTGGGTCACCACCAGCTTCAACTGGCTCTCCTTCCGGGGCGATCCCGACCGCACGTACCGCATGGAGGAAGGAAGCCTCGTACGCAACCGCCAGGTCGCCGACGCCCAGTACGACCGCTACACCGACCTGATCGACCAACAACGCCGGTTGACGACAGAGTGACTCCGGACGGAGGAGACGGCACGGGTCGGCGGCCGGGCGTTTGGGCGTGCCGAAATAGTGCAGACCCCTGCACCGCCCATACGGGTAAGCACGCCACAGCCGCAGTCCAGGTCTGCCAGCATGACGGGGTGACACGTATGAGGCTCAGCCAGCCCGAACCCCCCGCCAGTCCTCCGACCGTCGTCCGCAACCCCGGCCTTGCGGACGAGCTGTGGCTCGAAGTGCGGCCGTTCCTCGCCGAGGAGGGAGTGCACGAGGGCGACACCGTGCCGATGGAGCAGCTGCAGCAGGCGATGGACCGTGCGGTCCAGCGGCGGAACATGGCACTGCACACACCGGAGGGGAAAGCCCGCGAGGCTGCGCTGACCGTACTCGCACGAACGGTGACCGACCTGCACGACGGAAATGACGAGCGCGCCCGCGCGTCTCTCGACGCGGTCGAACCCAAGCCGGCCGACCCCGAGGCCGCGAGCGTCGCGGGATGCATCGGCGTCGCCGTCGCACTCCTCGACCAGTGGCTCGGCGGTCGCGATTCCCCGGTGCCGCCCCAGCTCGCCGCGCGTGCCCGCCTTCCCCGAGGGCACTGGACCGGAGAGCAGGCCGGCCAGGACCTGCTGGGACTGGCCACCAAGGCCCGCGCGCACTCGGCGCTGATGAAGGTGATCGCTCGCCAAGGAGGCCAGCACGTCCTGTACGGCAGCGCGCTGGCACTGGCCGGCACCCTCACCGCATGGGCCGACCTGGCCGGGGAAGACTTCGCCGACGTGCTCGACGCGGCCCTGCGCTGACGATCTGGCTCGGACGAGGTGTACCTTCAGCCGCCAGGAGCTTGCCGATACGGCACGGCCTTCCCACCGCCTACCAGTGCCCCATTTCCCCGGCTCAACCGTTCACCGTGCCACGCTGACCAACGCCCCCGCGGCGGGCTGGCCCCGGTCCGTAGAACTCTGAACGATGTACAGAATTTCCTCCGGCGAGCGAAGCCGGAGGGCCGTGGCTGGAGGGTGGTCTGCGTGCGTAAGGTCAGCGCATGACCACGGAGTTGGCGCGGCTGCGTATCCGTGACTGCCTGGCTTTCGACGACCGCCAGTACTTGTTGTTCACGGCCGTGCACGAGGCAGGGCATGCGGTGGCAGGCGCGGCGACCGGGGATTTCTGGATGGGCGAGACCGTGCTCACGATCCACCCCGGTGCCCTCACCGACGCCTACACCGAGGTGAGTTGGGGTGACATCCGCACGCAGCTGGTTTACCTGCCCGGCGGTGAGTTGGCGCAGATGCGGTGGCTGCACGAGCAGAGGCTGTGGACCGCGATGCGAGGCAGGGCGACGCGCAACGCAGCGCTGCATGACCACGCGGCACTGCGGTCCTTGGGCTTCGACTGGCGGGCCCGGCACGCGGCAGCCCAGGAGGCTGATGCACATCTGGCCCGGCACTGGTCGGCGGTACTGGACGTGGCCGGGCGGCTCGCCGCCGCAGGGCGGATCAGCGGCGACGAGGTATGCGAAGTGATGAACCACCACCTGTTTGCGCCGTAGAGAGTGGACGCCTTCCGAGACAATCATGCTGCTCGGTGCACCCAACGGCGTGTAGACCACCTGAGCACGGACTCGGGCGTCCAGGTCGTCGTCACCCTTCCGGGGGAAGGACGCCGGTGGAGGGCGGTGGGTAGGCTCCTGTCGGAGCTGTGCCCGCTGGCGCACAGGACGGTGGGGGAGGGTGGGAATCCGCGTGGTAACTGCTGCTTTGGTGGCCGAGGACAGCCTGCGCACGATGCTGGCCGAGCGCAGCGGGCTGGAAAGGGACTCGCTCTGGTATCCCGTCCACGACGTGCCGCGCGCGTTCGGGCTGTCGTGGCCACTGACCGACGAGCAGGCCGAGGAAGTGTTGTCCGAACTGCTCGACGGACTTCGCCGTGTCCTGCCCGCACCCCGGCAGGAATGCCCTGACCAGCGGTACGTGTACCTGTCCGAGATCACCGACCACTACCAGCGCGGAGACACCCGCCGCATCCTTGAGCGCATCCATGATCGCGGGATCACCCCGGTGTGTCCGGCCTTCGACGGCGAGAACTACGACCCGCGGTCGGAGCGGGGTTGGGGGGCCCGACCTTCAGCCGCCCCCGATCGCGGCGGCAAGCCGGACTGGGCCTGGTGGCGCAAGGTGCGCGAGGCCGGCCCGCGGCCGTTCTACCAGATGCCCGACCCGTACGTCGGAGAAGATGAGCCGCCCGTCGACCGCGCGCTCAGCCTGCGCGACCGTACGGGCGACGGCGCCGCCTACCGCGCGGCGCTGGGTGCTGCGGTCCGTGAAGACCCGCGGCAGATCGACTGCTGGGCGCACCTGGGCAGCGAGGCGTTCGAGCGCGCCGACGCCGACGATTCCGCATTGTCGGAGGCCCTGGGCTACTACCAGACGGCCGTAGCCGTCGCCGAGTTGTCGCTGCCACCGGCTTTCACCGGGGTCCTGGCCTGGGGAGAGTTGAACAACCGCCCCTTCCACCGGGCATTGCAGGGCCTCGGGCTGACGTGGTGGCGGCTGGGCGAGACGGCGAAGGCGGCTGCGGTCTTCGGCGACAGCCTGTGGACCAACCCCGACGATAACCAGGGCATCCGTTATCTGATCGGGCAGGTGAAGACGGGCGTGCTGTGGCATCAAGCCGAGGGGGACTGACTCCGCCCGCTTGCTCCTGGCCGTCGGCGACGCGGACGACACCCGGCTGCCTCGCCGAGTTTGCCGCGCCCTCCGGGGCCCGTCGGTCCTGGGGCGTACGCGTTGTCCGATCGCCGACCGACTGCCGCCAGACCACCGATGCCCGGTACGACCGCTACACCGACCTGGTCGACCAACAACGCCGGTAGCCAAGCCGAGAACCCTGCACACTGTCCGCCGCCGCGCCCTCGCCCCGGGCCGGACGCGATGTCAGTGGCCACGGCTACGGTCATCGGCATGACCTCGATACCTCAGACCGCCCGCACGGCCTGGCTGCTGCGGGTCTCCGCCACCTCCGCCCCCCAGGACCCCGAGAGCTTCGAGCAGCAGCGGCAGTTGCTCCGCTCCGTGGCCGGGTTCGATCCGGCCACCCGCATCTGGACGGCATTCATCGGTGAGGTCGATGTCCGGGCGCTGGAAGTCCTGCAGCAGCTCTACGACTCGGCCAGCAGGTTCGGCACCGAGGTTCGACTCGAAGCCGTCGCGGCTCCGCCGTCGTGGCAGGGGCCCGTCTTCCACGACGAGAACGACCTCGCGGCGCTCGTCGTCGCGCGGGCTGACCAGGGACGGCCGCTCGGCCAACTGCACACCGCGTGAACTACGCTGAATACCTGGTCACAAGGGGTGCGGAGTGGGAGCACGGTGGACATCGAAGAGCAGATAGCGGCATCCAGAGCGTGGGAGCCCGGTGATCCGGGCCCGCGGCCGTACGACCCGGACTCAGCCTCCGTCATGCGGACGGCCGCTGTGCTCGAGCACGCGGTCCGGATCGTGCGCGAGAGCCCGGAGGCCTCCGCCCACTTGCATTCCGGATCGGATCCGGGCAGGTACCTAAGCATGACGGAGTCCGCGGCCGGTCGCGAGCGGCTCCGGCTGCAGTTCGCCGAGGATCCCGGTCTGGTGCTGTGGCTTCAGGGCACAACGGCCGGCCAGGAAGCCCTGGCCCGCGTGGAGTTGGAGTACGCGCTCGACCCGCCCGATGCGGACGTTGCTGAGACAGCAATCCGTACGGCTCCGTCCCTTCAGGTAGCTGAGGCTCGGCGACACTGGTTCGACCAGCGGGTGCTGGACTATGCCCAGTGGCAGGCGGACGCCTCCTCTCCTCGCCGTACGGCTGCCCGGGAACGCACGCGCGTGGCGATGCTGAACGCGTTCACACAAGCACAAGGCGAAGACCGGACCACCGACTCGGCGCGCTGAACGGTAGGACGGCAAAGCCGTGGGGCACCGGCACAGTCGGCCTGGTACCCCGCCCGGCTGCCGAGTCCCGGCGACACCGCCCCCGCACCGGCGCGCGACCTCGCGGCGCAGCCCGACCGCCTACGGACCCCGCGGACGTCATCGATGGCTCTGGCCGTTCACGGAGGTGCCTGCCGTCGCGCTCGCCCGTACTTCGTGGACCTGCGCCAGCAGACTGTCGGCGGCCGCATTCTTCGCCGCAGCCTTCGAAGCCGCCGAGGATTCACCAGCGAGAGATCGGCCCTCGCAAAACGCGCGCGCCGTGCAGGTGAAGGTGGGGAGGTGATCGGGGCCCTCTCCGGTCACGGAGTACTCCAGGCCGCTGATGACACGGATCTGTGCGTACTCGTTGAGCACCGACAGGGGTGACCTGACGTCAGTAACCGTCGGCGCGGAACCCTTCGTCGCGTTCAAGTCTTCGGGTGCAGGTTCCGCAAGATCCTTTGAAGGATCGGGCAACTCGGCGAGGCGGGCGAGCAGACTGACAGCGGCCTGGTGCCTGGCTGCTTTCTTGGCCGACGCCGAGCGCGTGCTCCCGCGGATTTCACCGTCTGCGGCGGTCCACGAAGCCTGCGCGCTGAAGACGGTGTGAGGTGCCTGGCCTGTGCTGCGGTCCGCGAATTGCGGTAGCGGCAGGTCGTTGACCTGGGCGTGCACAGAGAGCACGGAGATGGCCGTCTCCGGCGCCGCCGCGATCGCCGCCAAGCAGGCGGCGCGGGCAACTCCCCAGCCCGTCCCGTCGGCGACGAGCAGAACCAGTTGAAGTTCGAGCGAGGTGAGCTGCTGGGCGGCGGCGCGCCGGCCGGTCTCCTCGACGAGCGAGGGGCCCGCGATGTTGTCCTTGCAGCCGCGCTTGAGAACCGCGTGGAAGGCCTTGCTGTCGAGCGCGGAGTAGTCGGCCGCGGCCGCCGCCGCTGCCCGCCGTGCGCGAGTGTGTGCCGACGACTTGAACGAGTCCTGCTGGGCCTGGCGGTCCGCACGCGCGCCATCGTTCAGTGCCCCTGCGACGCTGGAGAGTTCGTCCTCCCCGTATGGGGAGGCGCTGTTGTCGAGGTGGCTGAAGATGATCCGTTGCGCGACCAAGTCGGCGTACCGACGCAGTGGGGACGTGGCGTGAACGTAGCCGGGAAGGTTCAGACCCCAGTGGCCACCCATGTATGGCGCGTACTCGGCTGCTTTCATGGTCATGAGGGTCCGCCGTTGCAGCGCTTCCAGACGCGCCGGAGAGCCGTCGGCGAAGGCGAGGTCGAGGTCCTCCAGGAGCTCACTTCGAGGCGGGGAAACCCTGGCGGCCGAGTGATTGCGGAACAGGACCGGCAGATCGCGCTCCGCCGCCCACGCAGCGAGTGCCGTGTTCGCGGCGATCATGCACTCCTGGACGACCTTGTAGCCGATGTTGCGTTCGAAGGCCGCAAGACGGACCACGGCGCCGTCCTCGTCGGTCGCCCAGCCACTGAGGAGGTCATACAGAGCGAGGGCGCCTTGGTCTCGACGGCGAGCGAGCAGAACCTCACTCAAGGCGGCGGCCTCTCGCAGTCCGCTGTGAAGGGGATGCTCCGGATCCCTGGTGGCGGCGGCGACTTCCTGGTGATGGACGGCCACGGCCCCGCTCATCGCCGCCCGCGCGACATCGGTGTGTCGCACGATTCCTTCACTGGTCACCTCCAGGCGCACCCTCATGGTGGCGCACGGGCGATCCTCGGCCAGCGTCAGCCGATCCTCCACGGGACGGGGCAGCATCTTTGCCGTCCCCCGCCATCCGCCGTATGCCGACTCCCTGCGCCGGAACGCCTCCTGGTCGGCCGCGCTTCCCAGCGCAACGCCGGAGGCGACATCAGCGACGTACACCATGAGTTCCCAGCCGTCGTCGAGGGGACGAACGGCGATTGCATCGTCTCGGTCCACGGTGCCCCTGCTGTCGATCATGACCGGAGGAGGGGACACGGAGATGGACTGGTACGAGGCGGGCTGAGCGCGAGACAACGGGAGTTCCTTCCTGGAAGCGGGGCGGCCAGTACGAGAAGATGCCCGTGCGGCTGATCGCCCACCTTCAATCATGCCGAATGGCCGCGCTGGTGTTGACGAGAACGGAATGAGCCCGCCGTACCTCCGGCCGATGCGTGCCGGGTAGTACGCGACGGGCCCCCCGTCTGCCCGGAGGAAGCTGCCGGCCCCGAGCGAGTACGACGTCATCGCGACCTGCGGGTGTCAGGGCATATGGCATGGATTTCACCCGGCGGCAGTCCGGCGGTAGGCGGACCACATCAGCGCGCCGTTCCGGAGGGCCTCCGACCAGGAACCCGGGTTGTCGGCGGCGATGCTGGCCCAGAGGCGGGCGTTCGCCGCGGCGAACGTGTCGACCGCGGTGACGGGGGCTGAGTTCCAGGTCGGCATCCGGCGGGCCCAGGACTCGGCGGCCTCCGGCGATTGGTGTCCGGTGGCGATGAGCCAGACGATGCACAGTGCGGGGTCGATCCACGCAGCACCCGCTGTCGACCATGCCCAGTCCACCAGAATTGCCCGATTCTGGCGAGGAATGATGAGCACATTCTCCGGATTGAAATCTGTGTGACACAGGGTATTTCCCGAGAATTCCCGCAGGATCGACGTGTCGTCGACATACCCGGCCCAGCGTTCCTCCGCCTTTTTCAGGATCACCGGAGGCGCCTTGATTGTTGCCAGTTGAGTCAGCGTGTCGGCGAGGAGATTGATATCCGGTGAATTGGTCGCGTAGTCGGCGTGGTGTCCTTCGACGAAGTCGAACCCGAGCAGGTCCCAGCCTGCCTCCTGGGCGTGCCACAGCAGGCGGGGCCCCAGCTCCGCGGTGTATCGGGAGACTGCGGCCTCCCGCTGCTGAGTCCATGCCTGCGGGTGATCGCTCCTGAGTCCTTTGACGAAGACGGAGCCGTGGTCGGTGTCGAGACGCACCGCGAGGTGGCTGTTGAAGCCGCCGTCCACCGGATGGACTGCGCGGATCGGTCCGGTGCGGTCCTCGACCACGGGGCGTACATCGGCTGCGATGTCGCCCCACTTGAGACGTGTCGTGCTCACCCGGCTCAGCATGCCAGACCCACACCCGCAGCATGTCCCGGCGGCCGCGGCCGCGTTGTGCACGTCCGTCCAGATTGGTCCCGCGCCGGATGTCACACGGCCGGCCGCGCCGACACCTCTATGGGGCAAGGACATCGATCACGACGAACGAGGACGACTGCCATGGACATATCCACTGTCGCGCAGCGGGACGACGGCCAGGATCAGGCACTGCACTCACAGACGCCCGCCCTGCTGCGCCCGCCCGTCAGGCGCAGCAACCGCCGCCACGCGTGGGAGAAGGCCCGCGCCCGAAAGTCCTTCGCGGAACGCAAGGCCACGGGCGCGACGGAGTACGACACCGGACTGACCAAGCCGGAACTGGATTTCTCCGCTGAATACCGTCACGTCAAATCCAATGCGCATCTGTCGGAAGTGTTCGGAATCCCTCACGGCTCGGCACTTCTGGAGAGGAACTATCGCACCAGCTACGTTGGTGATGAGCATCCTCTCGGAGTGATTCTCTCGTATCTGGTGAGGGAGAAAATTTCCGCGAACCCGGAATTGCTCGACAGCAGGAACGAGCCCTGGCCGGGTGGCACGCAGGCGCAGCTTCACACGCTGGGAATCGAAGTGGGGGAAATCACCGAGCAGGTCACCGCGCGAGCAGCGGCCACGGACGAGGCTCGCGATCTCGGTCTCCGTGAGCACGAGCCGGTCCTCGCTCTGGAAAAGATCGTGCGGGACGTCACCGGGGGAGTCGTCGAGGTGGCCCATATTCTCCTGCCCGCGGACAGGACCCAGCTGGAATTCCACACCCCACTTGATCGGTGGTGAGGCTGAGCACCGTAAACCGGCTGCGCGGCGCATAGCGGAGACCTCGCACTGCCCCTTGCGCGCGGGGCACCGCCGGCCCGGCCAGACAGATCGGCAGGGCCGGCGGCGACGAGCCAAGCACACGGGTGGCAGGTGCACCCGTGTGTTCCGGGCCCCGCGACGCCGACTCGTTCAACCTTGCGTCGGATTCCGGGGCTCCCGGAGGCGCACCGCTCCTTGAACGCCGGGAAATTGCCGTACCGATGCCGCACTGCTGCTGCGTAGAGTTGGGACCGAAGCCACAGGCCAGGACGGGGAGAGGACGGCGCCGGGGTGAGGACGGAAGATCACTGGAGCGAGCGCGCGGCGTGCCGGACCGCCGACCCGGAGGAGCTGTTCGCCGACGGCACGGCCCAGAACAAGGCCAAAGCGGTCTGCTTCGGCTGCTCGGTCCGAACCGAATGCCTGGCCGACGCGCTCGACCAGCGCATCGAGCATGGCGTGTGGGGTGGCATGACTGAGCGGGAACGCCGCGCGTTGCTGCGCCGCCGCCCGGATGTCACCTCGTGGCGGAGCCTGCTGGATTCCGCCCGCCTTGAGCACCAGCAGCATGTCCCGTCGGCCGACGTGGGACAAGGCGCGGGTGCTGCGGCGGCCTGAAGCCCGTGCTGCGGCGAGTGTGTGTGCCGGGAGTGTCTGATTCGCAGGGCCAGCAAGAAGGGGCATCGGGCGGCGCCAGACACGGCGTAGTCCGGCCGCCGGCGAGTTGGGGAGCGGCTGCTTCTCAGGTGCGCCGGGAGGCGGCGAGGACCTCGGCCGCGCCGTGGCTGATGAGGTCCTCGGCCACGGCGGCCCCTACCTTCTCCGGTCCGTGCCCGGTCAGGTCGGAGCCGAGCACGACCGACCCGTCCTCGGCGTAGACCCGTGCGGTGAGATGGATTTCGCCCGACGCGTGGGCGATGGCGTGCCCGGCAATCGGAGCGTGGCAGTGCCCGGCGAGCGCGCGGAGCAGCGTCCGCTCCGCGATCGCCGCCCGGGTGGCGGCGGCGTCGGTGAGCGGGGTCAAGATCTCAAGGGTGGCCTGGTCGGCTTCCCGGGCCTGCATGGCCAGCTGGCCGGCGCCGAGGGCCGGCATCACGCGGTGCAGGTCGAGGATCTCCGTGGCTTCGGCTTCCCGGCCGATCCGGCGCAGGCCGGCTCCGGCGAGGACCACGGCGTCGACGACCTCGCCGGCCTGGGCCAAGGCGAGGCGAGTGTCCGCGTTTCCGCGTACGGGCACCAGGGCCAGGTGCGGGTGGGAGGCGGTGAGCTGGGCGATCCGGCGCGGGGCCGAGGTGCCCACCCGGGTACCGGCCGGCAGGTCGTCCAACTGGCATCCGCCGCGGTGGACCAGGACGTCGTGGACGTCGTCACGTCGCGGGTACAGGCACACTGTGCCGTGGGGTTCGGGCTCATCGCCGGGCATGTCCTTCGAGCAGTGCAGCGCCAGGTCCGCGCGGCCGTCGAGGACGGCCTGCGTCACCGCGCTGGTGAACACCGCTTTGCCCCCCACCTCGGACAAGGGTCCGGCCCAGCGGTCCCCCGTCGTGGTGATCGGAATGAACTCCGGGGTGACGCCCGGGGTGTTGCGGGCGATCTCTCCCATCAGCCACTCGACCTGTGCGGTGGCCATGACCGAGGCTCTGCTCGCGATCCTGATGTGCTGCGTCATACCCGAGGACCCTAGGGCCGCCCGCGGTGTGCTCATGCCGACAGCGCGTCTGCTTGTCGGGCCGGGAGGCTGGGGCGCGGGAGAATGTGGATGCCATCAGCACCAGCACGAGGGACGGGGTCCGGTGAGCCGACGACCGCGCAAGGGCGTAGCGCAAGAGCCAGTGGTGAACGGGCTGCGGCCGACGATCACCGAGCTCACCGAGGACGAGGCCACCGGACCGGACAGATTCGCGCTCCACTGCCCGCAGTGCGGCGAGGTGAGCCGGCACCGCTTCGCCCTGCTCGCGAGAAGGGCCTTCGAGGAGCATGCCGATGAGGTCCACCCGGTCGTGGAGAGCCCACTGGACCAGATCCGAACCCTCGTTGACCTGGCCGAGTCCACGCCGGGGACCTGGGAGTGCGAACTCGGCCTGGAGACCTACCTGGTGCGCCAGCGCGGCCACGACGAGTACGAGGTGGAGGTGCCCAGCCGCAGTATCGTGATCGACGCCGAGCTGGGCACGCTGGACGATGCCCGCATCGTCATCGGAGGTCACGCCAAAGTGGTGAGCTCCGCTCTGGCCACCGCCGTTGCCGTCCAGTTGCGTCACGGCTCCCCGGCCGGTGCAGTGCCCCTGGAGTGATGTCAGCGGCGCAAAGCGGGTCGGCGGGCGTCGGGAGCGAAGGCCGGGCCTCGTTGGGTGGCGAGGGGCCTGTCCCAGCCTGGGCGTGCCCGTCGACCGTACCGCCCCTCGTCGGCGGGAAGTTCCGAGTTTTGTCAGTGGCCCTACGGGGCCGCGAGAAGCACCATGTCCCGACAAGCCCCCGCCGCGTTCCGGCTCAGGCCGGAGGTCGATCTCCGTTCGGTGGCGCTGCCGTTGATCCGTAGCGCCTGAGTCAAGCGACCCCTTCAAAGTGGTCACGTCCTACATCGACGAGCGACGTGGCGAGAGCGGTGAGCAGCCGGGTGTTGGCCGCCTGGTCGTGGCTCAGGTCGACCGTCTGCCGTGGCAGTCGCTTCAGGTGCTGAAGGACCTCGGCACGGGCCGTGGGCGTTCCGGCATTGCTTCCCTCGGTGAAACCGAAGATGTCGGGGTAGCGCTCTTCGTCCGAGGTCACGAAGACGGTGGTGGTGACCTCGGAACGGCCGTCGTCGTTCATGCGGCCCGGCGCCCCGGGGGAGGAGGCGACGCGCGGAAGGAGAACACCGGCCGCGGTGCCGGTGGTGGCCAGTGGCAGAGCGAACCAGCGGGTGAGCTGCTCGGGCCAGATGTGTGCCTTCAGTTCCCGGCCGGACGCGGATATCAGCGCACCGGCCCGCCCGGTGGTGAGGGCGTCGGTGACGCGCTGGTCCTGGGTGGGATGAGGCGGTTCACCGGTCTGGAGGTGGGAACGGGCGGACTCGGTGAAGGTGAGTGCGTGGAGAAGTCCGAGGCCGACGGCGGCTGCGGCGGGCCACGGCAAGAGGTCGAGCGTGCCGTCGGTGTTGGGACGGGCGAAGCAGCAGTCGTTCGCCAGCAGCGCGGCGCCGGCGGAGGCCAGAGTGAGAGCGGTCGTGGTCTTGCCCGCTCCGGAGTCGCCCAGGGCGAGCAGGGTACGTCCGCCGGGGAACACGGCGGCGGAGGCATGGAGCAGGACCCATCCGTCGGCGATGAGCCGGGCGCGCATCATCTCGCGGGCGAAGCGGGTGGCGGCGGTCGCCAGCCGTGTCGGCCGGCCCGGCGAGGCTGCCGTCTGCAGGGCTTGTTGGCTGCTGATCCGCAGGTGCTGCTCGGCGGGGGCGTACTGGAAGGCGAGGGGCGGGTCCGACAGGGTATGCGCGCTCACGGTCCCGTCTGGGTGGCGGGTGTAGCCGATGGGTTCGCGGGCGAAGACGGCATGCTGCGTATGCGAGCCGGCGACGGGGGCGCGGTGGTCACCGTCCATGACGGTGACCACCGGCCCGGTGACGGCGGTGCTGCCCTCCGGCGGCGAGGCCTTCCAGTACCGGCCGAAGTACCTGGTCGCCCAGTCGGTGACACCGGGGGTGTTGGAGTGGATGGTGACGACTCGCTGGCCGGCGGTCAGGGAGAGGGCGTTCATCACGGCGGGGCCTTCCGGTCGGCCCGGCAGGCGGCCGGGGGCGGGGTCGTGTGCGGCTACGCGCTGGTCCGGGACGCATCCGGGGCGGTGAAAGCGTCCGGTGCCCGCTCGCGCAGAACATCGGCGAGCCGCGCGATACGGCGCAGCGGTTCGAGGTCGGGCGCGGGTGGGGCGGCTTCGGCGAACAGGGCCGCGGCCGCGTGGCGTACGGAGGTCTCCAGCGGGGAGTCCGCGAGGACTTCGTCGTGCACGACGGCGCCGTCGCGTACTGCGGTGAGCCGGTGGTGGTTGCGCTCGAGTTGCCAGCCGCCGGGGGCGGTGACGGGTTCGAGATGCAGGGTGAAGCGGGTTCGTCCGGCGTGGACGGTGACGTGCCGGTAGCGGTCGTCGGCCGCGCGAAGTCCCTGGCGCCACGGGGGCCGGGGTGCGGGTGCGGCGTCGTCGGCCTGCCCCGGGCCGAGGATGGAGGAGGTCAGCTCCAGCCGCAGCGCGCCCGGGGCGCCGGGACGGGGGAGGTCGGCTCGCTCGGTCAGGGCGGCGACGAACAGCGCCGGGTCGTATTCCGGCTCGGTCGTAGTGGTGGCCGGGTCCAAGGCCATGTAGTGCTCCCACGCCGGGGCGGGCAGGATGCCGCGGGTGACAGCGAGCATGTGCAGCCATTCGTAGCCCAGCACGCCGTAGTCGCGGTCGATGAAGCGCCCCGAAGCGCTGTCGGGGCGCCGGTCCTTGGTGAAGAGCACCGAGACCCTGTCGATGGGCGCGCCGGGTTCCAGTGCGGCGATGAGGCCGGTGAACGCCGGCAGCGTGGTGGAGTGCCGGTACTGGTCGTTGACGATCATCCGCGCGGCGGGGTGGTCGGCGAGCAGGCGGCTGAAGGCGTCGATCTCGTGCCCGCGGCAAGCCGGCTTCTCCATCAGGACGCGGGCGGCCGGGTTGTGCCGGAGGATCGCGCGGAGCACGTCCAGGTGCTCGGCGGTGGGGCAGCAGACCGACCACAGGTCGATGCCCGCGGCCACCGCCGGGGGCAGTTCGCTGACCTGGTGGGGGAAGGTCCGCAGGGACGCGGGCAGGTCCTGGTGCTTGGGGTCGATGACGGCCGGGGTGGCGCCCAGGGCGGTGAGGATCTCGGTGTGCAGGCGCCCGGCGACGCCGTATCCCACGATCGCGGCCCGCTCCAGACGGCCACGGGCAGCGGGGCGCGGGGCGGGGAAGGCGGACACCTGGCCGGTGCCGGAGCCCGGTGCGGCGTACAGGTCGTAGTACGCCTCCCACAGGCCGGCGTCTGTGATGGCGGTGTCGGCCGGGGCGGTGTGCAGTCCGGCGGGGATGCGTCCGGGGTCGGCGCACAGGGCGGTGGCGACGATGAGGGTGGCGGCGCGGTACGCGTCGTAGCCCTGGCTGGGGATGGAGTCGGCTTCGAAGAGGTTCATCGAGCGGCCGTTGCCCAGCAGCGTGACCGACTTCTCGCCGGGCAGACCGAAGCGCATGCCCACTCCGGGGAGCTGGACGGCTCCCGCGCGGTGTACGGCGTTCTCGGTCAGGGCGGAGAAGTCGCGGGTGGCGAAGGGGGCGAGGAGCACGCCGTCAGGAAGGACGCTCAGGTCGGTGTCGGTCAGCGCGACCTCGCCGGTGGTGCCGATGATGAGGAAGGGCCTGGTGGCGGCGAGAGCCTGGGCGGCGGTGCGGTAGGTGGTGAAGCCGTGCTCGGCGGCGTCGATGAGCGCCGGGAGGTCGGTGTCGACGATGTCGACGCGGCAGCCCAGATCCCGTAACTGGGCGGCCAGACGGGAGCCAAGGGTGCCGTAGCCCAACAGCAGTACCTGACGGCCGATGATCTTGCGGTCCGGAAGCAGGGCGCGCAGCCGTCGCAGGCAGGAGTCGGCGATCTCCCGGTAGCCCAGGCGGGACTTGACCTGGGAGCGGGCCATGTTCAGCACGGGGATCGCCAGCTGGCCGGCGGCGGCAATCCGCTTGATGCCGCTGACGGTCAGCTCCAGCGCGGCGTCCACCGTGCGGGGCGCGCCGACGGCGCCGTAGCCGCGGGCCAGCAGGCCGCCGTCGTCGACGACCAGCACCCGCCGACCGGCCGCGTGCGCGGCGTCCAGGAACGCGTCGATATCCGCGCCGACGCGGGCGAGTTCGCCCCGGTGCGCCTCCGGGTCGTTGACGGCCGTATTGTCCAGGACATCACTGCGATACCCGCGCGCGGTGAACGTGGCGTGGACCCGGTCCCGGTTCCACGTCTTATCGCCCTTGTCCAGGGCGAAGATCCACTCAGGGGGGATCCCGGCCCGCTCCATCGCCAGGACGAATCCGGTGCTGTGCTCCAGGTAGTGGTCGCGGAAGAGCAGCGCCCAGTTGCCGAACGCCGGCTGCTCGGTGCTGTAGCGCTCCAGCAGCGGCATGGCGGCCCGGATGCCGTCCAGTTCGCTCCCGGTGTAGGGCAGGGCGTGCGCGGACAGAGCGTCGTGGAGCTCGGCAGCGAGCTGGCTCCCGCCGGAGTCGGGCGCGGGGTCGATCAGGATGTCCACGGCGGCCGGCGGCGGAATCTGGAAGCCCAGCGTGCGCGGCGCCTGCGGTGGCAGACCCTTCCACCGCACCGTGACCAGTACGTGTGAGGTCACCGGGTCGGTGAGCCGGAGCGTTCCGGCTCCCTCGTCGAGCGCGCACTGCAGCTGGCGGCGCTCAGCGAGCGCGGTGGCGGCCCTGGTGATCGTCTCGGCGCTGATCGGTCCGCGCAGGACCACCCACTGGTCGGCGGCTATGGCCGTCGTGGACATCGGTTACTCCTTCATTTGTGGACCGCCCGGAGGCGGCCCGTCAGCGGTGATGTGCTGCTCGTGCAAGGGCGCTCTCGACCTCGCCGAGGCCCGCCAGCAGTCGCTGAGCCGCGGCGTGCCGCAGGAGCCAGAACTGGTCCAGGTCCTCCTGGAGGAGGCCGGGCTTGAGGTAGTGCTGCTTGACCCCGTACAAACTGGTCATCAGCTGCAGCAGCGCAACCCGGGCGCAGGCGGTGACGTCGGCGGCCGGCACGAGCGGGTTGGTCTCCAGGTAGGCGCCGACCAGGTTCACGCCCGCCGCGATCCAGTCCTCGTCGAGGACGACCGTGCGCGGGTCGAACGCGATCCGGCCCAGCTCGTAGGCGACCAGGAACGGGTCGGGGGGCAGGAAGTCCAGCACGGCGGTCAGCTCGTCGCCCTGGAACAGCAGGTTGACCGCCGAGTAGTCGCCGTGCAGAACCTGCGTCGTCAGCGGCGGAAGACCGTCCAGGAGCTCGGGGATACGGTGCAGCACCGCGCGCCGCTCGGCCAAGGTCCGCAGCGCCTGCTCGTCGAACGCGTCACGCTGGGCTCGCTCCCCGGCGATGCCCAGCAGCTTGACCGCGGTGGCCTCCAGCTTGTCGATGTCCGGGCGCAGCCACTTCTCCAGCTTCGCCGACGGGCCGGACCCGGCCGGGTGGTCGGCGAACGCGGTGTGGATACGGCCCAGCGTGGTTCCGGCTGCCCGCTGCTGGGCGGGGTTGAGACCGTCTTCGACCACCGTTCCAGGCACCCATTCCCACACCGAGACGGCGATGCCGTCCTGCCGCACGACGGTGTCGCCGTCGACCGAAGGGCGCACCGAGGCGACCGGAACCTGGTGAATGCCGGCCAGCTGCGTCTGGTCGACCGCGTCCTGTTCGGCGCCCAGGTTCGATTCGCTGCCCTGGTAGTGCTTCACGAACAGAACCTGGTCACCGTTACCCACGTGGGCGCGGTAGTTGACGGTCACCTGACCGACCGGCAGCCGTTCCAGCACGGCGCCGGGCAGGCCGTAGGCGCTGGCGAGCACCGCGGTGAGATCAGGCTGTGCTTTCGGGTCCACGACAACCCCTCCTTGTGACGTGTAGTGATCGGATGGACACCCTATGGCCTTCGTGGGGGAGCCCCGGAACGCTGCGCCCACCACCGGCAGGCCTCCCGGTGTCGGTCCAAGCACGCCTGGGCGGTGCGGGGTTGACCGGTCCACTCGACGGCGACCTCGATGCCCTGACCGCTACCGACCCGGCCCCGGGCCCGTCTCGCCACCAGTGCGCGGGCCGCCGCGTCCAGGCCGCTTCCGTCGTCGGACAGGTGCAGCACCCGGGAGAGATCGAGCACCCGCTCCAGCGTCTCGTCCCCCTCACCGACTGCTGACGGCAGGGCGGCGGCGAGCTGGGATGTGTCGGCCAGCACCCGTAGCCGGGGCCAGCGTTCCAACAACGTCTCCAGGGCGTCCAGCGCGGCGGGTGCGAGCCAGCCGGGATGGTGGAGCTCCACCAGCAGCGGCAGCCGGGCCGCCGGCAGCTCGCCGGTGAGCATGGCCGCCAGCAGCGGCCCCCGGGGCACGGTGCGGCCCAGCAGTCGTACCCAACCGGCGCCGATCGCGGCGGCCGCGGCTGTCAGGAGCTCCAGCTCGGTCCGGGCCCGGGCCCGCTCGGGGGCGGACAAGGCGAACAGGTCGGCCAGGTCCAGGTCGGCTGTCACCCCGGTGACCGGCACGAACGACTCCCCGCACCGACGCCAGTGCGCGAGCACCTCCGGTGACTGCCGGACCAGGTCGTAGCCGCGCGGTCCGCCCCGCAGATGTACGAACGGAACGCCCTGCGCTCCAGCCCACTCCAGCAGCTCCGGCACGTCCATGCCCCGCACGCCGATGCTGTAGAGCCCGATGCCAGCCGCGCTCACGCCGCTCACGCGGTCCTCCAGTCCAACAGCAGGACCGGTTCGGCCGGGCGGCCCGGGGCGTCGAGCAGGGCGAACAGTTCCGGCGCCTTGTCGCCGGGCACCGTCCGGCACCAGAACGTGGCCAGGGCCGGATCGAGATGCCCGGTGAGCCAGCGGCAGGCTGTGGTGAACGCGGCCTGGTACGCGTCCTCGGCGGCGGGTGCCAACTCGTGCATGCCCACCACGCTCCAGCCGGCCCGGTGCACCTGGAGCGCACCGAGTGCGTCGCCGTCGGCGGGAGTGCCGAGCAGGCCGAGAATGCCGCCGGGCGCGGTCAACGTGGCCGCGCTCGCCGGGACGCCGGCTGCGTCGATGACCAACCGTCCCCGCCCGGCGCCCTCCGACGGTACACAGATCACGCCCGGAGCCCGGCGGATCGCGGCGTGCCGATGCGCGGTCACCACCCGGATGCTGGTGGCGCCGCGGCGGGACAGCTCCAGCACGCAGCCGAGCGCGACCGGTCCTGACCCGACGACCACCACGTCGCTCAGGTTGTCGGTGGGCACCCGGTCCAGGCCCAGGCAGGCCATCTGCTGGAACCGGGCCAGCGCCACCATCCCAGGATCCATCCCGGGCGGCGCGGTCACCGCCCCGGGGCAGGCCGGCTCGAAGGCGGCGCCATGCGGCACCGGGGCCAGTACCCAGCCCGCCGCTTCGTCGGCCCGGCCGAGCGTCATGTATCCGGCCTCGCGGTCCGCCCCCGCCAGATGCCGCCGCTCGGTGCCGGGGCTGAGCACGCTGAACTGGCCCGCCACCATGCCCGGCCCCGGCACCGCCGCCGCAACCAGGCGCGCCCGCCCCTGCCCGACGCGGATCCGCGCTCCGGTGTACCGGCGCGCCGCGGGCTTCTCCTCGGACATCAACGGACCTCCATCGACTGAGCTGGTGTGCTGGAGTCGGCCAGGTCCAAGACTCGGCTTGCGATCGCGTCGGGGGCTCCCCATGCCGCGTGCAACGGCAGGGCGCGGGCCAGCGCCCGCACCCGGTCCTGACGGCGGGCGGCGGCCGGGCCGTCCTCGAACTGGCGCAGCACCACCGGACTGTCGTCGAGTAACCGTTCCAACAGGTGACCGCTCGCCCGCCACCACACCGTCGCGGCCGTGTGCGCGTCCAGCACCTCGACCGCTCCCGCGCCGGCCACCGGGTCGCCGTCCACGTCCACCACGACAGCCACCGCCACCGGGCCGGCCTCCACCGGCGCGGACTCCCGCAGTCCGGGAAGGTGGCCCAGATCCACCCGGTCCCCGCCCAGCGGCGGCAGCGCGAGGTCGGGGAACCAGCGCAGCGTAGGTCCGCTCCGGGCGAGGAACCCGGCCGTGCCACCCAGCACCCGGGCCCGCTGGTCAGGCTCGGAAAGGTCCACCAGCGCCACGTCACCGGCAAGGACCCGCCAGCCCCGGCGCACCAGCGCCAGCGCGACGAGCGATTTGCCCGCACCATGTCCGCCGAGCAGCACCACGACCCGGCCGTCGGCCGGAAACCGCAACGCCACCGCGTGCAGACACAGCGTGCCGCAGGCCAAATGCAGCAGATGCAGATGGGCGTTGAGCAACCGCCGAGCATCCCCCACCGACACACCGCCCGGCAGAAGTGCTGCGCCCGGGCCGACCCCTGGCCGAACTCCGCCGGGCAAGACACCGGGCAGGTGCGGGACTATCTCATCCCACCGGGAGCCCAGCGCCGCATCCGCCTCCACCCACAGACTCCGCCCGGCGCTCACCACCTCGTACGCGCCCCGCCCCAGCCCACTCACCGGCCACGCCCTGTCCCCGGGATGACGTCCTGAAGAGCACGCCACACCGGCGCCGACGGCAGTTGCTCCACCGCCACCCGCAAAACCGCCGCCGGAACCCCGGACATCAGCCCCTCCAACTGCCCGGCCCCGGCAACCTGATCCGCCAGCCGCGCCCCACCCATCAGACCCAGCGGATCGCTCACATACAGCAGCTGCTGCGGGACATGAGCAGCGCGGACCACCGCCCGATGAAGCATCCCCGCGTCCGCCCGGACGCCCTCCCCGGCGGCCGCGTCACCGTCCACGATCACGACCGCGCCGAGCGGAACAGGAGGCGAGTACGCAATCCCGAGCGCAGCACGGTGCTGCGCCGGCGTGAAAAGGAACCGGTCGCGCCGCACGCCGGCTACAACGGTGCGCTCACGCCTCCCGCCGTCGATATCGCCGACGAGCTCGGCGGGAACCGCGACGCGGGTCGGCCACCCCATCACCGTGCGGTCCGGGCCGATCAGCACCAGGTCGTCGGCCAGGAACCGCGCACCCAGCTCCCGCACCGCCCGGTGGGCGAGCGTGGACTTCCCCCCATGGCGCCCCGCCAGGAACACCAGCGCGACGCCGTCGACGGCGACCGCCGAGGCGTGCAGCATCCGCGATCCCGATGCCAGCAGCCGGGACGCGAAGAACACCCGCCCCAGATAGTCCGCCCAGCGCAGACCGACCACCTCCCCCGAGGCCACCACGAGCCGCGTCACCTGCTGGCGCGAGTCGACCTCCATCAACACCGGCGTCGCCCCCGGCCGGTAGCACGCCGCCACCCGCAGCACCCCCTCATCGACGCCCACGACCGCCAGGCGTCGCCCTCCGTACGGCAATTCCAGGACCAGCCGGCCGTCGAACAGGCCGCCACGATCCTCGACCTCCGGGCCGCGCTCCTCGACCTTGAGCGTCCACTGCGTCACCACGTCCGGGGAAGCAACGGAGCAAGCAGGAACCAGCATGCCCAGCACGGATCCGAGCACGTCCGGCGTCGGCGTCTCGATACGTAACCGAACACCGTTCAACTGAGCAACGCCGTGGCCGTTCGCCGATTTCTCCGCGGTGCGGTCGCCAGGCGTGATGCCAAGAGTCATGGGACTTGTCCCTCCAGCCTGAACAAGTTCGCGCGGACGGTCACCGCGGGCGCGGTCGGCCCGCGGAGTCGATTACAGAGCAACAGAGCCGATTCGCAACAGTGTTCGGGTGTCATCCCCCTGTCATCCCACCCGGTGATTACGCCTCGGCGAGGTGGTCCGGGGTGCTTCCATGAACTGGTGGACGAACCCATCCGGCATCCTCTGGCCTACGCACGGTGGCTGCACGGCTGGTCACAAGCCGAACTCGCCCGGCGCATGAAAGAGGCGGCCCGACGCCGCGACCGCCGGGCCGGCACCAGCCGCCAACGCGTCTCCTTATGGGAGAAAAGCGTCATGCCGGACGAGTTCTCGCAACTGCTTCTTTCCGACATCTTCGATGTCCCGTACGACCAGGTGACCGCGTTGGGCTGGCCGCACTGGTTGCCCGGCCACGAGACCCCCGCGCCCCTCGGAGCGGGGCTGACCGTCACCGTCCTGAGAAAGGCCGCGCAGATGGCCGTCGACCGCCGCACCTTCCTGACCTACACACCGGCCGCACTGGGCGCCCTGGCACTCGAATGGGCCACGATCGACCCGGCACTGGCCGCCAGTTCCACCAGCGGACGCCCGGTGGATCCCGCCCTCGTCGACTGGCTGGAGAGCTCCGCCCGTAACCTGACCAGCCTGCCGACCGCGCACCGCCAGCACACCGGGCCGCTCCTCGACGGACACCTGACAACCGTCGTCGAACTCCTCGAACAGGGCAGCTACGGCCATGCCGTCGGAATTCGGCTGCACTCTCTTGCCGCCTCTCTCAGCCAAACCCTCGCCTGGCACCGCTTCGACTACGAACACCACGCCGCAGCCAACCGGTACTGGCACGCCGCCGTCCACGCGGCCCACCAGGCCGGCGATAGGGACATGGGCGCCGGAGCCCTCTCGGACATCGCCTACCAGAGCATGTGGCTCGGCCATCCCGGCGCCGCCGCCGACAGCCTCGAGCACGCCCTCTCCCGCACCACCAACCCGACCGCCCGGTCCCTGCTGTTCCTGCGCAAAGCCCGAGCACACGCCATGCTCCACGAAGCCCGAGCCTGCTACCGCGACCTCGCCCAAGCCGAAAAACTCCTGGACTCGACCACCGAGACGGCACCCCAGTGGTGCTCCTGGATGGGGCCGGCCGACTTGGCGGTGGATACCGGCAGGTGCCTGATCGACTTGGGGCAACCGGGCCGCGCCCACGACCAGATCAGCCAAGGACTCACACTGCTGCCCACGGCACGGGACAAGACCAAGGCAGTGTTCCTCGCCTACGAGGCAGAGAGCCTGCTCGCGCAGGGAGACATCGCCCAGGCCGCGCACTTGGCTCGACAATCCCTCGGCCTGGCCCAACAGATCGGCTCCTCCCGTTGTATCCAACAGGTCCGCGACCTGTCCGCCACCTTCGACCCACTCAGCTCGGAGCAGGGCGTCGACCGCCTGTTGTACGACGTGGCGTTGACGAGCTGACCTTGTCCGCCAGGAAGATCAGGAACGGTGCGATCCGAGAGGGTTCTCGGTTCCACGGTTCGGGGCCGGGTTGGAGCCTACGGTGGCGTGCATGACAGTTCTGATCGTCGGCGGCAGCGGCTTTCTGGGGGCCGAACTGGTCCAGCAGGCGAGAACGGCGGGCCATAAGACGGCTGCTACGTACGTGACCAAGCCGGGCGACGGCTCCTCAGCGGCGTGGTACCCACTTGATCTGCGGGACGTTGGACGCCTGGAAGCCGTCATGGCTGAGGTGAGCCCGCATCTCGTCCTCAACGTGTCGAGTGGCGGGGCCGACTGGGCGATTACGGCAGAGGGGCCCATCCAGCTCGCGATGGCCGCGGCGAGGTACGGAACCCGCATGGTCCATGTGTCCAGCGACGCGGTCTTCTCCGGCGCCCGAGTCCACTACGACGAGTCCTGCCTTCCCGACCCCGTCACTCCGTACGGCGCGGCCAA
The DNA here is from genome assembly GCF_036227565.1 of Streptomyces sp. NBC_01454. Lineage (NCBI taxonomy): Bacteria > Bacillati > Actinomycetota > Actinomycetes > Kitasatosporales > Streptomycetaceae > Streptomyces > Streptomyces sp. NBC_01454. The sequence continues at coordinate 36,547 of NZ_CP109462.1, read as the reverse complement.
GGCTGCGGCAGAGACCGGGGTCCTCGCCGCGCATCCGGGGGCCCTGGTCGCCCGTACATCGCTGATCATCGGCTACGGCCGTTCCGAACACGAGCACATGGTCCACAAACTCGCCGCCGGCTGCGACGGCGCCCTGTTCACCGACGACATCCGCTGCCCCGTACACGTCGCCGACCTGGCCGGCGCACTGCTGGAACTGGCGTCGAGCGACGCGGCGGGCATCCACCATCTCGCAGGAGCCGACGCCTTGAGCCGGCACGAGCTCGGCACCCTCATCGCCAGGCGTGACGGGCTCGATCCCTCCTGTCTGCCCACGGGTCTGCGGGCTGAGAGCACCCTTCCCGGAGCCCTCGACGTACGCCTCGACAGTCAGGCGACCCAGCGGATCCTGCGAACCACACTGCGCGGCGCCCGACGGTTCTGCACCGAGCCCGCGTAACCGCCCGCGCACCACGTCAATATCCTCTCCGGGGCCTCCCCGGTGGTGCCCCCGCGGAGGCTGACCTGGCACGCGCCGCCCGGCGTACGGCCCCCGCACCCACAGAGTTCAGTGAGTGCGGGAGTGGGGGCGGCGCGACGGACGGGCGATCGGCTTTTCCGGGGCGATCGCGGGTGCCTCGGTGCACACCGTATGGGCTGCCAGCGTGAGCGCCCGATTTTCCAGGACGCTGGCGTTGTGGCGCCGCTGCGAGAGGCTGCGCCCGCGACGGGCGGTCCGGGCACCACGCTCTTGCGAAGCCTGTACGGCAGCGGGCCGACCGCGGGGGTGGAGACGGTAGAGGTTGTGGACGTAGGCGCGGGACTGCGGTTCCCAGATCCGGCCGAGGATGTGAGCGATCCAGGCGGCCGAGACGAGAGGGGAGACGGTGTCCGCGATGAGCTGCGTCTTGTTCCGGATGCCCTCGCCGCGGCCGACATGGGTCCACGGGAAATCGCCCCGGAATCCGACGGCCCGCCCGAGGTCGGCGTGGGTGTGCTTGAGGCCGTCTTCCTCGCGCGCCCAGCCGTAGGCGGTGCCGGTCACTGTCGTCCCCGGCTCGTCGGCCTTGAAAGTCCCGCCGCCCTTCGGCCGGCCGGTGGCGGGGTTGATGCCGCGTACGCCCCGGGTGACGACCTTGTGGCCCTTGTCCCAGCCCATGCACGCCGCCCAGGTGGTGACGGGGAACGGCTCGCTGGGCCGGTAGTCCACGAAGGGGCGGGTGTAGCGCATGGCCACCATGAAGGTCCGGTTCTTCTTCGAGGCGGTGCCGTAGTCGGCGGCCTCTACCAGGGAGAAGTCCGTGTACTCCCATCCGGCGCCGTAGAACTCCGATCTGATCGCTTCGACGACGTACTGCGCTGCCGGGGACTTCAGGAGATTCGAGGACTGCTCCATGGCCACCCACTGGATGTTGCCGTGCCTCGCCTGGAGCGCGAGCGGCCAGATGACGGCCTCCGCCATCAGTCCGGTGCGCTGGTCCTCCAGAGCCGCCAGCGGTGCGCGGACTTCGTCCCAGGTCGCGCCGGTCGGCGGGGCGTAGCCCTCCATGCCGTCACCCGCGTCGTCGACGACGATGAAGCCGGCCGCGACACCGGCGTCGCTGATCACGTCCTCGACGATCCCCATGGCCTCCTTGGCCAGACCCGCGAGCTTGCCGCCGGGGGAGAGGGTCTGGCACGGGGGCGAGAGGATCACCGCGACCACGTACCGCAGCGCGGGGTGCTCGGGGGCCAGTTCGGTGACCGACGCGCAGATCCGCCGGAATCCAGCGGCCTGCGCCGTGGCGCACGCGGCCGGTGAGTTGTCCACGCCCACCATGTCGACCGGCTCGCCCAGCACGTGCTCGATGCCCTCGCACCAGCCGCCCGGGCCGGCGAACAGGTTCACGATCCGGATGGGGGCGCCCGGCTCGGGGCTGTAGAGCCACTCAACCGGCCACGGTCCGGCCAGTTCTGCGCGTTCCTCGTCGGTCAGGGCATCGATGTAGCCGTCGCGCTCGGCGTCGTCGAGCAGGTCGATGTCGGCCACGGGCAGACCGAGCGCGGCCTGCATCTTTGCGACTGCGGCCCGGGCCCGCTCCTTGACCCAGTACGCCATGTGAGCCCGCGCCCAGATCGTATGGCTCGCTTCCTCCAACTCCCCCCGGTACGACCATCCTTCGTCGGTCACGGACTGCGGCAGCCGCCACCGGTGCGCTCGGCCGATGGCCTCATACGCGTCACGGACCTCGTCTGAATGCGCTTCGGCGGCTGCCAGTGCTCTCTCGCGCCGTGCCGTTGCGCGGGCGAGCTGCCGCTCCGCCTCGGCCAGCGGACAGGGATTCCCTACCTGTCCGCAGCCTTCGCCGTCCATGACGCCGGGTGCGCCGGGGTCGGAGAAGGTGACGGGTACTGGTGGAGCGGCTGTCCCTGTCGGCGTGGGAGGGGTGGGGCGGGAGGCGGCCGGCGGGACGGCGTGGTGGAGCATTTCGTTTCCTGGGAGCGGCTCGGCGGGAAGCGGGGGCCGAGGCGGGGAGCGGCCCGGGTTCGGTCCGGGGCGGGTGGAGAGGCGTCAGCGCGCCGGTGGCGGGCTGGTGGATTCGGTCCGGGAGGGGCCGGGTGCGTGGTCGGCGTGCGAGGGGTTACTGCTCGACTTCTGTGTGCCCGCGCGCGACGTCGCCGTCGGCGAGGCGCTGAGCTTCACCGATGGCGTGCAGAGGGTGAGTCCACACCGCGTGCGGCAGCATGCGTGCCGGGTCGTCCACCACGGTCCAGCCCGTTCCGGTCCACGCGAAGGTCGTCAGGCCGACGCCGAGACGGTGGATGGCCCACTGCCACGGGCTGTCCGGTCCTCGGCGATGGCGGGAGACGGTGATGTCACGCAAGGCGCCGCTCGGGCGGCAGCGGATGACGAATTGCGGGGCGAGGTCCAGCAGAGCGAGGTAGAGACGCTCGCGGTCTCCGGCCACCTGCGGGCCGGCTCCATCCGGGAGGGGTAGGCGATCAGAATGCGCGGGCAGGGGCCCGGACTGGCCCGCTGCTTGGTCGTCGCTGGCCGCATCAGTCACGAGATCACGCCGCCTTGATGCTGTTGACCAGCAGCGACGCGAGGCAGTCGCGCAGTTCGTCTCGTGTTCCCCAGGCCGCGAACCCGCTCTCATGGGTGGCCGCCGACGCCAGGAGCGTGACCAGGGCACCCGCCAGGACCTTCGGGCGCATCGTGGACCATGCAGAGGGACCCTGCCGCTCCATGGCCCTGTCCAGGGGAGTTCCGGCGGCGCTGAGCAGCTGGTTGCGAACCTCGACGAACCGCTCGTCCCCCTCGGCCGCTTTCGCGTCGATCGCGCGAATGACCGCCTGGCGCGTCTGCCAGAAGCCGAACAGCCGGTCGATCACCTGACGCGCGTCGGTCAGTCCGCCAATGCCTTCCGCCGCCGCGGTGTCGGATGTCAACTGACTGCTCTCCTGGATGACGTGATGGGCAACCAGCTGAAGCGCGTCCTCGACGCTGGAGAAGTACTGGTAGAAGGTGGCGGGCGAAGTACCCGCCTGACGGGCGATGTCGATGACCTTGATGTCACGGAAGGGCTGCGAGCTCAGGATGTGCGAGAGGGCATCGGCAAGCCGCTGCCGGGTGGCAAGGGCGCGCTCGCCGACGATACGTCCGTCGACGGCCACGGCGGGGCGGGTCGTATTGATGGTCATGGTGTCCTTCGAAACTGCTTACGGCGGGGTGGAGTTGCCGAGCGGGAGTTGCGCGCGAGAAGTGGCGCGCCATTCGGCGGTCAACTAACTAAAACTCTACCGTCATAAATCCAATTAAGCAACATCCGGGAGGTGGGTGCAGGCTCAGCGGCGCGCTGTCGGCCGGCCCGGAGCTCGCGGGCGGGCACCTTGGCTCGCGTAAGCCGAAGAGCAGGTACCGGTCCGGCGTGCGGGGCGGCAGAGCGCCGCGGGGCCGCGCCGCGACGGCGCGGCCCCGCGGACGGATGGCACGGATCAGTCGAGATAGCCCTCGATCAGTTCGGCGAAGGCCTCCGGCGTGAGGACCTCCACACCCAGAGCCGCCGCGCTGACTGCCTTCGAACTCAGCCTGCCATTCGCCGCGGTGGCAGCGACGAGGTAGTCCGTCTTGGCGGTGACGCTGCTGCCCGCCCGGCCGCCGGCCTTCCTGATCAGGGCGGTCATGTCACCGCGCCCCAGGCCGTCGAGAGGCCCGGTCATCTTTCCGGTGACGACCACGGTCTTCCCGGTCAAGGGCTTGTTGCCCGCGTCGCCGGAGTCCTCCTGCGGCTCGGTCATGTTGACGCCCGCAGCGATGAGCTTGTCGATGACCGGGGCCTGCTCGGCGATCTGCTGGACGATCACCGGTGCCTTCTCCGCCCCGATGCCCTCCACCCCACGCAGCGCCGCAGCATCGGCCTTGCGGATGTCCTCCATCTTGAGGAAGTAGGCGGCGATCCGGCGGGACATGCTCCGCCCGGTGCCCAGGATGCCGAGTGCGCAGAAGATCCGGTTGAGCGGCAGCGACTTGGCGGCCCCGATCTGCTCGGCCAGCTTGGCGCCCCGCTTCGCGCTGCCAGCGGCGGCGGTGAGCTGCTCGACCGTGAGTCCGAACAGGTCGCCGATGTCCGCGACGGCCCCGGAGCCGACGAGGGCCTGGACGTACCGCTTGCCGAGACCGTCGATGTCGAGCTGGTCGCGCCCGGCGGCGTACTCGATCAGCGCGGGCAGGCGGCACGCGTTGCCCTTGACGCAGCGCCAGCGCTTCTGGGACTTGTTGATCGCGTCCCCGCAGTTGGGGCACTTCTCGGGCAGCGGAACCGGCTCGGCGCCGACCGGCCGCAGAGAGACGACCGGTGCTTCGACCCTCGGGATCACATCGCCGGCCCGGTGGACGGTCACAGTGTCGCCAAGGTGGAGATCGCGGCGGCGGATGTCGGCCGGGTTGTGCAGCGTGGCCCGGGAAACGGTGGTTCCGTCCACCTCGACCGGCTCCAGTTCGGCGGTCGGGGCGATGACCCCGGTACGGCCGACCTCCCACACCACGGCCTTGAGCGTCGTCATGCGCTCCACGGCGGGCAGCTTGTAGGCGATGGCCCAGTGCGGAACCCGGCTGCCGACCCCAGCTGCGGCCTGCTCGGCCGTGTCGTTGGCCTTGATCACCACGCCGTCGACCTCGAACGGAAGCGACGGCCGCAGCGCGGCGATCTCATCGACCCGCTGCTGCGCCTCGGCCAGAGTGGCCACCACGCGCACTGAGGTGGGCGTCTCCGCGATCGTCTGAACGCCAGCGGCGGCCACCGTCTGGAGGATCTCGGTGTGGCTGGCCCCCTGCGGCAGGAACGGATGTCCGGGCAGATCGACCGCGCCGTACGCGAAGAAGGTCATGGGGAGCTGGTAGGGGCGGTCCTTGGCGGCAAGAGTGCCCGAGGCGCCGTTGCGCGCGTTGGCGAAGACCTTCGCGCCGTGTTCGACGCGCACCGTGTTGGCGTACTCGAACTGCGTCCGCGTGAAGAGCACTTCACCGCGGACCTCGAACGTGACCGGCTGGGGGAGCTGGACCGGCAGTCCGACGATGGTGCCGATGACGTGGCTGACGTCTTCGCCGTGGCTGCCGTTTCCACGCTTGAGGACCTGGACCAGCAGACCGTCCTGGTAGCGGGCGACGATGGCGTTGCCGTCCAGCTTCACCTCGGTCGCCCAGCCTCCGGACACCGGGCGGCCCAGCCGCCGATCCACGGACGCCCCCCAGGAGTTGAGTTCCGCCGGACTGAAGACGTTGCTGAGCGACAGCAAGCGCGTGGTGTGGGCGACGTCTCCGACCGAGGCCGCACCTGCGCCCACCTTGCTGGTCGGGGAGTCGTCCACCACATCCTGCGGGTGGTCCGTCTCCCAGGCCTCGATGTTGCGGACGAGCTGGTCGTAGGTCGCGTCATCGAGCGGGCTGTCGCCGTCGCCGTAGTAGGACGCGGCGGCCTCACGGGCCTGTCGCACGGCGGTCTGGTACTCGGAAGAGCTGGAAAATTCCGTTCCGGCGGCAACGGTAGTCATGGGTGGGAATCCTTTCGCAGGGGTCTGACAATGGGCCGGCAGTGCTGGTCAGCGCTGCCGGAGGAGCGGGAGGACCGTCGGTTGACGGGCCGCCCGAAGGTCGGCGTGAGGGGGATCAGCGCTGGTTTGCGGGACGCCTGTTGTCAACGGCGGTGGCCAGGTGGGCCAGCTTGGTACGGAGGGTCAGGGACGTGGCGACGTAGTCCGCCGTCGCCTCGGGGTGTTCCGTGTCGAGCAGCCATTCCTCCACGAGGGCGAGGCGGCTGCGCAGTGTGGTCTGCTGCTGCGCGAGCTGGGCGGGGGCCGGGTCTACTGGTGCGGGTAGTTCAGGAGCCCGGCCGGTGACGGGGGCCAGGACCACTGCGGTGAATCCGCGAGGCAGGCCGGTTTGAGGGTTGTCGGAGGCGAGGGTCTCGGCATCCTGGAGGGCGAGAGCAGCATCGACAGGCACGTCGGTGGCCGCAGTGCTCGCCGGGTCGGCGAACTGTTCGCTGTCGACGAAGGCCAGGACTGCGATGTCGAGCAGATCCGTGATGTGTTCCAGAGCGTTACGGGCCGGGCCGGGCTTGGTCCGGTGCCGGACGACGGCCGCGAGAGCGTCGGCGATCACAGCAGCGTGCTGCGCGGGAGTGGTGGTCAAGGAGATGTTCCTCAGAAAGCGCGGGGTGTGGTGAGAAGGGCGGAGGACGGCCGCCTGCGGGCCACCGCCGAGGTTGAGTGCCGACGGCCGGGTTTCAGGTGACCAGGCGTCCGTTGCGGTAGCGCGCGGATGGCGGCAATGAGCAGCCGGGGAGCAAATCGGTGACGATGGCCGCCGGGGCCCCGGGGACTGTGGCAAGCCCGACTCCGAGATCGAGACGCTTGACGGCGCTCAGGTGGCCGGGCATTTTCCGCTCCTGCAAGGCAGGGCCGGGCAGCGCGACGATGAGACGTTCCTGCCCCGCGCTGTAGCCGAGCCGCGTGTAGAACTCGGTCATCGCGGGCGGGTGTTCCAGAGTCAGCAGACGGAGACCTGCGTGGCGGCCGTGCTGCTCCGCCATGTTCAACAGCCCGGTCGCGATGCCGTGGCTGCGGTGGCCGCTCGCCACCGCCACGCCCCCGATGTACAGCACGCTGCGCACCAGCGACGGGCGCAGTGGATGGGTGTCGGTCCAGCGCGGCGGGCTGGCCATGAGCGCGCCGACGACGCGGTCACCGCTTCGGGCGATCAGGCACAGGCAGTCCCCGTGCGTCAGCCTTCCCGGCCGTAGCGCCAGGGCTGTCAGAACGAGGGGCGGCACGGGGTGTCCTGGGTTGACCAGGGACAGAAGGTCAACGAACGAGTCGACGTCACGGAAGCGGGCGCGCCCGATCCGGATTCGGGGTGATGGATCGGAGCGATCGGAAAGATCGATTTCGGGCATGCGGGGTGGGGTCCGTCCGGGTGCGAAGCGGGAGATGCCGTAGGGAGCGGGGGTGTGGGTGCGCGTCAGCCCAAGCGAGGAGTGAAGCGCCCGCCAATGCTCAACCTGCGTGTGTAAATCCATTTATGCAACCTCTGAGGTTGCCTGGCCGGGCGGGCCGCTGGACGGCCCGCCCGAGGCTGCCGGCCGCTCAGGCGGCGAGGGTCACGCGAGGCCGCTTGCGCGCGGAACTCTGGCCCGCCGGGGGGACTGCCCGGTCGCCGCGCACCATCTCGGTGAATGCTGCGCCTGGGCTGAACTTCACCCTCTTGCGCGCGGGGACCAGGACCTTGTTGCCGGTCTGGGGGTTGCGTGCCCGGTGAGCGGGGGTGGTGACGGCCTGGAGGGTGCCGAATCCGGTGACGGAGACGGCGTCTCCGCTGACGACGCGTCGGATCAGGGTGTCCAGTACGACGTTCAGGGCCGCGGCGGCCTCCGGCTTGGAGATGCCGCCATTGGCTGCGATCTCGTCGATCAACTGCTGCTTGTTCAAGGTGGGCCTCTTGGATGTGGAGCGTCTGCTTTCGGAGAAGTGGCGTACGCCTTCCCTCCGATGCTTCTAATTCTACTGTCATAAATCCATTTACGCAACTACATGACGAAGGGTGTGTGACCTCGTCCTGCCCGGCGACCGTGTGGAGATCGGCTCGCTGATCGATCGCGGGGCCGTCCGCGCGTCTGGGCGGGCCGCGGCCGGTGGGCACGGGGTGGGGGCTGACCTCGCTTCGCGTGCGGCGCCGTACGCAGGTGCGGCACGTGGACAGCAGCAGCGTTGCTGAGTCTCGGGTGGCTCGGGCCGTGACGGAAAAACCCGGAAGCGTGGCTGAGGTCGGTGCGGGTGCCGCCGTGAGGCCGTGGCCGGCCGCACGGCTCGGTGGCCTCCCGCCGGTTGAGCTGCACCTGCCGCGCCGCGGTCCTGCACGGGTTGTGGTCGATGTCGCCACCGGGTCCTCGATGGCTGGGCAACGGGGGAAGGTTGCGCGACGCGCCGGACGCCGCAGGAATGTTGTGAACGTATGGGCGGGTGGTGGGACCGGTCCTTTGTGTATACAGAGAGAGCCACGCCGAGAAGCCCTCTGACCTCGTGTTTTACCGGTTTGGATACCGGCTCCAAGATCGGATATGCCGGTTGGGGGACCGTCTTATACCGGCTCACCGAACAGTTCATTCAGATCACCCAGTCCCTATATCCGGACCCTCGGACCGGCATAGATGTCCTAGGAGTACATGTCCTGCTAGTTCACGGATCCTGCGCGAGGTAACGTGACGCCTGTACTCATGGGACATGTCGAGGGACCGGAGATTCCCGATGCCGCGCTCCGCGCACCAACGGCACGACGGCCGCGGCGAGCCGCAGACCCGCTTCGGCTACATCGACTCCTACAGCACCATCGACAACGCACGGCTCGAGGCCCTGGCCGCGGTGCCCAAGAAGGACGGCGGACTGACCGACCGTGAATTCCGGATCCTGCAGTGGTTCGTGGGGGCCACGCCCGGATACGACAAGCCCGTCATGAAGACCACGGCGTTCATCGCCAAACGCAACGGGATGACGGGCGACGCGCTGGGCAGGATCATCCGCACCCTCGTCAAGCGCCGGCTGCTCTTCTTCGCAGAGGAGTTCGGCCGCCAGAAGTTCTACAAGGTGACCCCCTACCTCTCCAGCCAGGGGTCCTCCGCCGAGCAGCGCGAAGCCATCCGGGCGTATAACCCGCCCGACATCCCAGGCCTCGGGAACGGGCCTGTAAGGGGGGCCGTGTCGTGATGACCGCCGATGACCCGCAGGTACTGGCGCGAGAAGTGCTGCGCCGCTCCGAAGAACTCACTCCCAACCAGCGCCTCATGCTGCAGCTGTACGCCATCATGCCGAAAGAGCCGGGCGGCGCGGTACGCAAAACGGCTCGTGAACTGGCAGAGGACTGGCTGGGCTGGACACCGAGCCTGTTCTCCCGCGTCCGCGGCCAGCTTGTCGAGGACGGCTGGCTGGAGTTTGTCGACAAGCTCTCCAACTCCCCCATCTACCGCCTCGGCGAGCGCGCGACCGGCCAGCGCACGGTCATCCAGCTCCGCTCCCGCACGGCCTGACCCGCCGGCAGCGGCAGGGTCGCCGAGGGTGGGCACCAAGGGAAGGCTCGGCGCCCAGAAAGATCATGACCATCTCCTTGTGATGGTCTGCGGGGGAGCGCCAGTAGTTGGACATCGTCAGCAGAGAAGGAAGACCATGAAGGAAGAAGCCGCAATCGAGAGCGCTCGGGGAGTCTGGCCAGAGGCGGAAGGATTCGAACCTGCTCCCGGCGGCTGGACATTCCGTGTGGGAGCCGGCTACGCGTGGATGACGGACTCCGGCCATGTGTCAGCCGACCCAGAAGGACTCCGGAGCCATGCACGTCAGCGCATCACGACCAACCTGACTACCCGGCGATGACGGATAGTGCTGACCCGCTGCTGACGTGAGCGACGACATCCGGCGTCCTTCCCGATCCGACAACCACCTGGTCCGTGCAGGCCCGCTGCGGCGGGCCTGACAGATCATCGGTGAGCGGGCAAGATCAGGTGCTATGAACGCTGGAGAGATACCTGAGCATCCGCCGATCTACGACCGTCTGGTCAAGGAGCGCGGCGACGTCCTGGCCGAGACTCGGAGCGCGGCCGAGCAAGCACAGCTTCATGCGCGGCAGGCACTGGACTGGAGCGGTCTGCGGCCGTCCGCTCAGCAGAGCGTGGAACTGGGAGAGCGCTCCTTCTCCGCCTTCGGCTGAGTCGGCGCAGACCTCACCCCACTTCATGTCCCCTTCCGGCGCCACCACCGGTGCCGGGTCGCCGGGGGCAGCGCCGGAGGATCCGGCACGCGGGGCGGAGCCATCAGATCCGGAGCCAGGCCCACCCTGTCCGGGTGAACGCAGACCGGAACCTCGTCACGCGTGTAGCGGTGTCCGTCCTTCTCGTTGAACGGCCACGCGGCGTTACTGGGACGGTCGGCCACCGCGAACCGGTGGCGCGGCAGCCGCAGTGCCGGGCAAATGCCGCAGCAGCGGTGGTCGGACTCCGGGTCGATGAAGGGCGGCTCGAACCCGGAGCCATCCATCCGTCAGCGCTCACCGGCGGCGTGACGCACGGATGTACCTGTGGGGTACACGTGGCAGGTGGCCGCGGACGGACCTTCGTTCATGTCCCGCGCCTCAGCGGTCACTGTTGTCCGAAGGGGTAGTCCGGCGATGCCGGCCCGTCCCCTTCGCCATCGCCGGGCGGTCCCATTCGGCCGGACGTTCGGCTTCGGGCTGCGGCGGATACAGCACGGCCTTGGCGGCGGCCAGGTCGACGGCGAGGCTCAAGGTCACCCACTGCGTACCGTCGAATTCCTGAATCGCGCGAGGCGCGTTCGGGTCAACATGGGCCGCGCGGTATGGCCCCTCGGTCAGGGCCACAGCCCGCAGCCGGCCCGTGGCTCGGGCGCGCCGTTCGTCACGCCTGCGCGCCCATTCCGCCAGCGGCTCGTCTTCCATGGGGCCAGGATGCCGCATCCGGCACCAGGCTCGGGCGTCGAGTGGGAAATACCTCCTGAAGGAAGGTTTGATCGAAACTGCGCACGAATCGCTGAAGGCCCCAGGCGTGGCGGCTATCGGTTGTCCTTGGCGGCGGGCACGTTCTGGTCAGCGATGACGCGGAGGTACGCGAGGGCGTCGGGCTTGCGCGAGATGGGGTCGGAATAGCTCCGGCCGCCGTCACTGGAGACGATCCAGCCGGTGTAGTCAGCGCCGTCGCGGCTGGGCGAGTGGCGGTTGGCCTCGGCCAGGATCGAGGTGCCGCCCACCCTCGGGGTGCCGTCCTCCCACGCCAGGTTGCTGTGCTGCCAGAGCAGCGGGCGCGGGTTGTTGGCGACGGCGAGGTAGTGGTCGTGATGCAGTTCGACGATGCGGTACGGAGCGGGCACCTTGGCGGAGTCCACGTCGAGCATCTGCCAGGTTTCGACGGCCTGTTCGTAGTGAGCCAGCAGCTCGGCCGACTCCTGGGAGCGGAAGTACTCAGCCATCCACGTACGGGCCGTGTCGAAGGAGTCGGTGCCGTGGGTGTGCCGGTACCAGCTGTGACTCCATTTCTGCAGCCCCGCGGCGGACAGGTGCTCGTCGGCGAACTCGATGCGGACCGGCTGAGGACCACTGTGGAAGTGGGTCACCCGGAGAACGACCTCGTCCACGGCTGCGTACTGAATGTCACGCTGCCCCCGGTGGCTGCGGCCGGTGATCGGGTTCTTGCGGGTGAACTTGATGTGCTCGGCGCGCATGCTGGCTCCGGATTGGTGGAAGTGAGCCCCGGATATGGGGCGGATTCGGTTGCGGAGGTTTCCCGCGTCGAGACGAAAGCTCACGCGGAGGGTGCCCCTTGGGACGGTCGTGACAGGTGCTCGGCCAGCCAGGCCGGTCCGGTCAGCCGCGTTGGCGAGACCGGAAAGGCAAGATAGAACTCCAGGATCCCCAGATGCCGGGACAACGGGTCACCGAAGAGGAACGTGGCGCGTCGCAGTTCCCCCTCGGGCGTCATGCCGGTGATCCGGTCCTCCGCCAGCTCGTAGGTCTGGGTGAGAGCGACCTCGATGCGCTCGCCGGCCGCGTGAAGACGCGGGCACACCTGCAGAGCGTAGGCAGCGCAGGAATGATGGAGCGGCGGTTCCAGGTAGTACTGGGCGTCCGTCTCGCCGATGAACGCCAACTGCTCCGTGGCCGCGATGTCCTGCGTGCACAGGCCGCAACGCCGCTGGGCCATGAACTGCCTCTGCCTGACCGGGCATTGCTCCCCGAATGCGGGGGTTCCGCGCCCTGGCGTGCACTGGCAAGTGATGTGACCCCCCAGCTCATCGCTCTTGGTTACGAGGATCGAGCCGTCATCGTCTGCCGGGCACCAGACGATGTTGCCGGGCACCGGCAGCCCGGCGCTGTTGCGAGGCAGCCGTGCGACGCGGGGCGGCATGGGAATAGTGCGCCAAGAAGCGCTCATGAGTGACTCCAGCGGGAAGTGAGGCGGTCGGTGAAGGTGGGTGCTCCTGGCGGGACTCGAACCCGCGCCGGGTAGGTGGGCTTGGAAAACGCGCTTCCCTGCCGGGGGCTGAGGTTCCCCAACCCTGGGGCTTTTGGCTTGCCAGGGCCCGGACCCGGTGCATCCGCAACCGTCCCACCATGTCGCCGTTCCGTTTTACGGCCGCTCTTCCTACTGAGCTACAGGAGCCTGTCTCCCACGGGAGATGACGCAACTATACAGCGATAAAACCAATTAAGCAACTAGGTTCGGTGGGGTGATCACCTCTCGATCACCAATCCCCGTTGCCCAGAAGTGAGAGCGGCGTCACCGTCACACCATCCAACCGCGGACTGTTCCCGGACTCGGCGGCAGCCATCATCAGATCCTCACCCACTACCGGAAGGGGAGGCACCGTGCCGGTCTTACGTCAGATCACCACCTGTACCGAGCCGTCGACCGTCGTCATCGAACGCCGCACCCGGGCGCAGGACCGTCCGTTGAACTACCGGCTGGAGCTTTGCCGCCGGCACCGGTGGCTGGCGAGCGGCTGGATCGGACGACGCACTGAGGCGGGCGCGGGCGGCCGGTGCGGCACCGTACTGGACTACCGGGACTACACGGCGATCGTGCAGTCCCACGCCGACTCGTGGATTCGGCCGCTGACCGCCGAAGGCCCGGAGGACCACGAGGGGGACATCGCCCTTGCGCTGCGCACGGCGTACGAGCGGCTGACCGAATGCCGAGAGCCCAACGGAGTCGCGGCAGCGATCGAGCACGCGGCGCGGATCGCGGAAGCGGTCGCAACCGGCGCCCTCCCTGCTGCCGAGGGGCAAATTCAAGTCCTGGCGGCGCTTAGCGTCGCGGAGACCCTCGACGCCTGCGCACGTGGGGCGTAGCCCACTGTTTCGACACTACGATCACGACCTCTTGCCCACTGGGGAGGTGTGCCCTGCCACCGTCCGTGGCACTGCCCAAGCTCAGCAGAGTGGCGCTGGCCGCCGGAGTCAGCCAGCCGTCGCGTCCACCGGCTGATGGTCATGATGCTGCTTGGCCGTGCGGGGCGCTGGTCCCGCCGTGATGACGCATTCAGACCACATGGCAGGATTTTGGCTCATGGATGCGAACGCTTGGAAGTCGTCGGTGACCGGCGAGAACTGCCCGCCGTGGTGCACGACCGATCACAGCGGGGAGGATGCCCGCCTCGACACGATCATTCACCTCTCGGGGGCGGCGGCGGTGACATTCCCGCCGTTGGTCAGCGGCGAGCAACTCACAGGGATATTCACGACGTGCGCGAACGAGACGTTCGAGGGACACGGACGGCGGACGCGGATCGACTTCGGGGTGCACGACCAGAACGGGAACGACCTGTTCAGGGACTACGTGCCGGTGCGGACCCGCGCCGAGCTGGATGGGGTGCTGGCCGACCTGGACCGCGTGGGCGAACAGCTGCGCGCCTGGCGTGAGCGGCTGCCCGAGGACCCCGGAGCCTGAGACCGACTGGTCCCTGCCCACGCGGTCCGGGGCAGGGACAGCCGGTCTCCTCGTACGACCGGATGCCCCGCGGCTCGTCGCCGTCGCCGTCGCCGTCGCCGTCGACGGCGACGACGGTGGCGCGGCGCGTTCGCTGTCTCACGTGCGCGAGTCGGTGGTTACGAGAGCTGTGAACCGCACCCAGGGCAGTTGGCCCTCTGCCAATTCGCCCCACGCAGTGGCCGTTTCAAGAGACAATAGCCAGGTGAACGCACTTGCCGTACGCCTCGCACCTCTCCGTGCTCGCGCCATCGAAGAGCTTGCAGACGCCCTGGCGAAGTGGGGAGCTGACGTACCTGAAGACCCGGGTGTCGCCGAACTCGCAGCTCTCCTTGCCGAAACTGCCCGTCACCTCCCGCACGACGTCGACGGGCGTGCTACCGCCACCGCGTACCTGGAGATGGCTCTCGAGCACCTCGGGGCAGCCGTCCGGCTACGCGGCCTGCTGCCCCTCATCACCTGCCACCACCTCCGCCTTGCCCTCCAGCAGGTACGGAGCTCCCATCTAGCCTTGGGGCAGGCTGCACGCTCCAACTCCCAGACCCTTGCGGAGTTCTTGGCCCTCCCGGCGAAGGATGCACTCGATGCGTGAACTCCCCCAGCGCGCCGTCCTGCCGTCGGCCGTTGGCCGCGACGTGATCCTGCTCCGGGACGAGATGTGGGAGCTGCGGCACGTCACCGGCCTGCAGGGGACCCACCAACTGCTGTGCACCGGGCGCAAGCCGGCCCCCTACCGGCCCGTGGTACTGGTGCAGATCCGCTGACCTTACGTCCGATCCACCCGCAAAAGACCTCCCGAGCCCGCGCCCGCCGGACAGCGCCCATCCACCCGCACGCTCGCGGCCACCGCGCCGGCCGACCGCGCCCCGGCCGACGTCGGTCGTCGGATAGGGCCGGGTCAGAGGAGTCCGAGAGTCGGGTAGAGCCCGATGGCGGAGATGGTGGAGGTTCCCTTGAGCCACTGCGGGTCACCGGGAACGTACGGCTCGTCGAACCGGACGATCATGGGGCTCGAAATGTGCGGGAGCGGTGGCGGGCTGGGATCGAGGAGGGTGCCCCGCCTGCCCCTGTACGTGTCGACCACGCGGTCGCCCACCCGGAGCTGAGCGTTCAGGAACCGGTGGAGGCGGTGCTCGGCGAAGGAGTATGGGGTGAGGCGGTCCTGCAGTTCGCGCTGGCGCTCCCGCTCGGAGGCGCAGGCGCGATCGCTCAACATGAGCAGCTTGAGGTCCGACTCCTCCTTGAATCGGGCGCGGAAGTCCTGGAAGTCCGCCGTGCCACCGTCGCGTGCCAACAGATCGAGGGGTTGGATCCAGACCGGACACGTGTCCGGAGCGGGGGTCAGGTCGGTGAGGATCGCGACTTGGATGGTGCTGACCTGGTAGGCGAGGCGGACTGTGCCGGCGCGGCCATACGGATCTGTCGCCTTGGACCTCAGCCAGCTGGAATCGGCGAGTGGAGTGACGTTGATGCTGTGCATTACCCCAACCCTACCGAAATAAATCCAATTAAGCAATATTCGGCTCTCCGGCTATGTACCGCCCCACCCGCCCCGCGTGCTCGTCCTGGCGCTGCCCGACAGTCACATCCACTCGGACAGGGCTGATGCGCTCGCCACAGTCGAACAGGCACTATCGGTTCCATGACCAGCCGAGCCCTCCCGCTGCTGAGTGAGGTTCCCTACGACCACCCGGACGCACGCCACCTCACGCGCGCCCTACAACTTGACCAGGTCGCCACCTATGGGTTCGCCGACGACCCCGGCGAGACCCCTGCCGCACAATTCGACCCGCCGCATGGGCTGTTCCTCACAGCTCATCGCGACGGCGTGGCGGTGGGCTGCGGCGGTGTCCGCCTCCTCGACGCGGACACCGCGGAGATCAAGCGGATGTACGTAGCCGTGACCGCGCGCGGCTACGGCCTGGGCCAGCACATCCTCGAATACCTGGAGCGCCACGCTGTCACCGTTGGCGCCACGCAGATCGTGCTGGAAACAGGCTTTCGCAATCATGGCGCTCTGGCGCTCTACCAACGCTGCGGGTACAGGTCTCGCCCGTCGTACGTGCCCGGACGCGACCCTCTGGTGAACCGCGCCCTGACCAAACAGCTGTGCTTCCCCGGCCGCAAGGTCTCGTAACCCCCCACATTCCTGCCGGTCGCCCCGCCCTGCCCCGCCGCCTGCCGACCGCCGCCCCGCTGACCGCGTCGTTCCGCCCCCGCCGGCTTCCGTGGCTCCGGGCACTTTGGCAACCGCGCCCCCGAAGCCGCAGCGCCCGTTTCGTCGAGCTAGCGCCACGAGGCCGCGGATCGCACGCCCGCCGCAGCCACTCGCCCCCGCCCTATGCGTGCTGTGCGTCCCGCAGCGTCCTTCACGCCCGTATACCCGCATTGCCGTGGGCCTGCGCCAGCAACGACGCCGGCGATGTCCGGCTCCGCACTTCGGCAGCTTGACCAGCAGCTCCGCCGCGACGTAAGGCCAGCACGGGACACTGTCCTGCCGCCTCGCTTGCCCAGCCGGTGACTGCTACCGCCGAGCCTCGTTTCCCGGTATGAGGGTGGACCGCGGCGCCCGTCTTCCCCACCCCGGCGAACCCCGTGCGGTCACCAGAGGAAGTGGTCCTTGTGCTCGGTCTCGGCTTCGATGAACCAGTGGTCGTCGATCTTGAGGATCTCCACCTCGTGGTGGAGACCATCCTGGACGACCCGGATGATGAACGCCCGCCGGCAGTCCAGGCCGCGCTCGAGACCGCCCGGCACGACCTGCGCATGACCGCCGAACAGCTGTGGCATATGACGAACTTCGCCGATCCCGCCTCGGTGTACGGGTTGTCCCTGTCGGATCCGGAGGCGGCGCTGGGCGACCACCCCGGCATACAACGAGACCTGCCTGTCCGTGACCAGGCTCGGACCACTAGCGGGTTCGGGACGCCACCGGTGCGCCACTGCAAGCCCTGGATCAACGAAGTCGAGTCCACGGAAGAACCGCAGCACTTCGGCCTCGGTACGTGCCTGGACCGGTATGCCGTGCTGCTCGTAAGTGTGAGTAACGGCCTTCCACACCTCTGGCGCGAAGTCGCCGGTGCAGTGGGACAGGCTCAGGTACGAGTTCGGGGCCAGCCGGCCCAGCAACCGGCTCACGATCGTGTACGGGTGCATGTCGTCGAGGATGAAGTCCATCAGGGCGTGCAGGCCTAGGGCGACAGGCTGGCCGAAGTCGATCCCGGCTCCTTCCACGGCCGCCAGCAGCTCGTCGGGCTGCGTCACATCCGCCTCGACGCAGCGGGGGATCCCTTCCGGGGGCACCGGATCTTCAGTCTCCAGTCGGCGGTTCAGCCGGAGTCCTGCTTGCGCTGGTCTAGTCGCCGCTGGTTCGCACGAGTGTGCCGTTGGCTCCGGCGCTGTATTCGCGTTGTTCGTTCTTCATGATCTTTCGCGCGACCTCTTCGCCGAGGTCAACACCTTGCATCTGCGCGATCGCGGCGAGGTACAGGAACACGTCAGCCAGCTCCTCGCCGGCGTCCGGCAGGCCTTTGCGCCAGGCCGTGAACGCCTCTCCCATCTCGGCGTTGAGGAGGCCGAACTCCATGGGAATGTCGGTGGTGTTGAAGCCCTTGGCGAGCTTGTTGGCCCAGGCGAGTTTCTGGGCTTCGGCGATGTCCACGGCGTTCCCCTTGTGGTGCGGTGCGGCATTCTCGGGGAACACTAACGAGGCTCGGGTGCTGTGGGGGCGGGAACGGGACAGGAGTCAGCCGGTGGTGTGACTCGTTTCCGGCGCAGTGTTGTAGGTGAGAACGGTGGCGTGGTCGGCGAGAGCGCGGAAGACCTGCTGGTAGGCGGCGGCGAGTGTGGTGATTTCGTCCAGGGCAGGTGCTTGGCCGTCTCGGGTCTTGAGGCGGTGTCGCACGGTGGTGGCGGGGGCGGTGACGTGGAGGAATACGCCGTCGCGTGCGGTGACGAGGTCGGCGAGGACGAGTGCCTGGTCCCAGGTGAGGCGTGATTGGTCCCGGTAGAGAGGGCCGTAGACGAGTTCGCTGATGAAGCTGCGGTCCAGGACCAGCCGGCCCGGGCGAACGAGGAGGTCGCGGTAGCGGCGGGTCAGGTCCTCGTGATCGGGGGTGCGCGGTGAGTGGACGCTGGTGAAGCCATGGGGGACGAGGAGGCCGGCAAGGGTGCTCTTGCCGACACCGTCGCCGCCTTCGAGTACGACGGTGCGGTGGCGGGCAATCTCCTCGACGGTCACGCTCCGGTCCATGCGGTCACCTCGGCTGCGCTGCGGAGGGTGGCGTCGACGCCGTACTGGATCATGAGGTTGCGGTAGTTGGGCTCCCGGCCGGAGGCGTGGGTGTAGGTGCTGCGCGGCAGATAGGCAGCCACCGGCAGGCCCGTGGCGCGGGCTGCGCCGATCAGGAGGGCTGCGCCGGGCGGGGTCTCGGGGCCGCAGGCGTCGACGACGATCCGGGTGCTGCCGAGGGCGGCCGTCCAGTCGTGGTGCGCGGCGGTGAGGGGATCGGTGGAGGTGAACCGGGTCGGGCCGGTGATGGTGATGTCCTGGCGGGCGGCCAGCCCGGGGAAGCCGGCGGGCGGCGGGGCGTACAGGGAGGGTTCCGCGTACACCGTCGTGGTGCTGCGGGTGCCGGGGCAGACGGGGGCCAGTGTGATCGGGGTGGTGGGGGCGGGGAGCTGGAGGGCGGCGTCGACGCAGGCCTCGATGGCGCGCTGGGCCTGGGAGTGGTTGCGGGCGGCGAAGCCGGCGTAGCGGGTGATGGCGGGCGGTTCGGCGGACGGAGCGAGTTGGGGGATACGGATGATGCGGGTGGCGAGGGCGTCCAGGAGCGGATCGGGGAAGACGGTGTGCGGGCCGTCGGGGGTGCTGGAGTAGTCCTGGAAATCGGTGGTCACCAGGAGCACGGGCACGCCGAGGGCGGCGGCGTAGCCGATCTCCATGCAGACGCCGTCGTCGGGGCTGGGGCCGTGGACGATGGCGGTGAGAGCGCGGATGCGGCGCAGGCGCTCTTGGTCGAGTTCGAACAGCCGTCGGCCCTTGACGTCGGCGACGAGGGTTTCCTCGTCGGTGTCGCAGAAGGGGAGGAAGACGTGGTCCTCGCCGGTCTTGAGGCTGAGGTGGTGGGCGAGTTGGGCGGCGAGGGCGCGGTCGTGGGCGGCGAAGAGCCGGTGGGCGAGGTAGTGCATCGGGCGGCCTCCTGCTGATGGTCAGGGCGGTGCGCGGTGCGGTGCGAGGGTCAGCGGGTGCTGGGTGGTGTGGCGGCTGGCGGCCTGGACGGCGTGGGTCAGCGCGGCGCCCGGCGGGATGCCGCGGGCCCGGTGGGCGAGGTAGGTGCCCGCGAGGGTGTCTCCGGCGCCCGTGATCTGCCGGAGGGTGGGCACGGCGGGAGGGACGACGGGCGGGCCGGGGCGGCCGTTCAGGACGACGTAGGCGGGGCGGGGGCCGTCGGTGACGACGACTTCCGGGCAGGGCCGGGATCCGGTGCTCTGGGTGAGGAGCAGGTGTTCCTCGGCGTTGACGAAGACGGTCGTGGCGTGGTGGAGCCAGGGAGCGGCGGCCGGGATGAGGTGCGGGGCGCTGGGGAGGTGGAAGTCCAGGCTGAAGGTGTGGTCGCGGGTGGTCAGCGCGCCGAGAACGGCGGGGAGGTCGAGGGGGCGGCGGCCGCTGATGTGGAAGACCGCCTGAGGATGACGGTCGATAACACGCAGGGCGTGGGCGGTGAGGTGCTCGGCGGCACCGTAGGCGGTGTCGACGGCGGTGACCGTCCCGGCGCGGTCGTAGTGGATGGTGAACGCGGCCGAGGACTGCGGTGCGTGGTGCAGGAGGGTCCAGTCCAGTGCGGGCAGCCGCGGGTCGTCGGGCAGGTGGGCGAGGTCGCTGCCGATGGAGGCGGCCGGCGCGGCGGGAAGCCCGGCGCGGGCGGCGGCCGCGGCCAGGTGGAGGGCGGCGCCGCCGAGCTGGTGGAGTGGAGGGTGGCCGGGGCGGTGGATGTGGTCGAGGGAGATGTTGCCGATCACGATGGTGCGCTGCATCGCGGTTCTCCCGCTCGGTCAGGTCCGGGTGTGCGCGCAGTCGGTCAGGGCGGAGCAGGTCGGACGGCGCGGGCACAGGTGTGCGGGTGGCCGGTTGAGGTAGAGGCGCTTGAAGTAGATCAAGGTCAGGTGGGTCCACCAGGTCGGGGCGGATCCGGCCGGGATGGTGACGTTCTGGGCGTCGGCGAGCGTGCGCAGGACCTCGGTGTGGCGGGTGACGGCGTGTTCGAGGAGCCGGCGCAGGTGTTCGTGGGCTGCCGGCCCGGAGGGGAGAGTGAAGCCGAGAGCGGGGGCGAGCTTGGTGACCATGCCGGAGTCGACGGGGATGATGCCGCAGTGGTAGCCGCGGGCATAGAGCGCGGCGCACTGGGCGACCTTGTACGAGGCGCCGCGCACCTCGCGGGCGAAGGTGGCGGTGAACGTCTTCGCGTCCCAGCCGGCCGGGTCGGTGCCGTCCTTGTCCCAGCGGGCCAGGGTGTCGGCCAGCGAGTACAGGTAGGCGAGGCGTGCTTCGGTCAGGCCGAGCGGGGTGACCAGGTCGCGTAACTGGGCGTCGTCGAGGTCGATGAGAGCGTCGAAGCCGATCGCCTCCGCCTTGGCGAGGACGGCCGCGTAGGTGTCGACCATGCGGTAGCTGATCCGGGTGGACCAGCCGGCGGCGAGCATACGCATCCGCGGGTCGGCGATGGTGGGCGGCCACCAGCGATTGTGGTCGTGGTTGGCTTCCACCTCGGCGCGCACATCGGCGAGTGCGGCGGCCCGGGTGACCAGGGCGAGGACGCGGTCGTCGGTGCGTCTTCCGGGCGTGGTCGTCGCGGTCGTCATGGCGCTGCTCCTGGGGCGGGCGTGAGGGTGTGGGTGGCGAGGGCGCGGTTGGAGGACACCACGGGGATACCCAGCTGCTCCTGCAGGGCGGTGGCGGCGGCCAGGGTGCGCCAGCCGGTGCACGACAGGACGAGCGCGTCGGCCTGGGCGAGCGCCGTCTTCGGCAGGCCGGCGCACAGGGAGAGGATCTGCTGGGTGCTGATGCCGGGGTAGCCGTCGTCCTGGCCGAGGCTCACGTGGGCGAGCACGTGGATCCCGTGGTCGCCGAGCGCGGCAGCTTCGGCGCGGGTGACCGGCTGCGGGTAGGGGGTGGCCAGCACGATGCGGGCCAGCCGGCGGCGGTGCAGGACGGCGGTGAGAGCGTCGAAGGCGGTGATCACGCGCGGCGGCAGCGGCGGTCCGCCGGTGAATCCGGCGGACGTGCACGCCAGCACGATGGAGTGCAGAGGAAGGTGGCGCATGGAGTCCACGGCATCGGTCGCGGCGGACCGCAGACCATGCCAGAACGAGTCGTCGACGGCGGTCGTGCGGGAGGCCGGCACGAGCCGAGCGTAGTGGAAAACCACGCCCGGCCCGCCGAGTTGAGCGAGTTCCTCCTCGACCGCCTGGTTCGCCCACGGCACCAGCACCCCCACCCGCCGGACAGCCAGTGGCGCGGCGGCCGACGGGTCAGCGGGCACGGTGGGCGCCGTAGATGACCCGCGGGGCGTGACCGGTGACGGTGACGTCCGCCGGCGTTCCCACTGGGACGGCGACGCCGCGGTCGATGATCTGGATCGCGTAGGAACCCAGACGCCGAAACCAGGTGCCCCGCTCATCGACGAAGTAGGCGTGCACACCGGGGATGTCCAGGCCCGCCGGGTAGACGCGTTCCTTCATCGGCCGGTCCCAGACCTCGTCGATGTCGGCCTTCCACGTCCCGAAATGCTCCGCGGAGGGCAGGCCCTCCAGCGCGGTCTCCTCCTCGGCGAGCGGGGTGCCGGGGAAGGCGCGGGCCAGGCGGACGTTGGTGCGGTGGCACATCAGCCCGGCGTCGTAGATACGCTGCAGCGCCTTGAGGTTGGCCAGGTGCGTGGCATGGGTCTCCCCCGGCAGCCCGTAGATCAGGTTCAGTCCGGGCAGCAGCTTCGCCAGCCCGCCCGCACCACGCACGGCGCCAGCCTCGTTCACGTGCTCAATGGCCCGCAACAGGACGTCCTCGGTGCAGGTCAGCGTGTTGCGCTCGATCACGGCCGGGTCGAACGACTCGATCCCCATCGGCGCGCAGTTGCCCTCGGTGCACAGCTCGGCGACCGCCGCCGCGATCCGCTTGCCGACCGGGGAGGCCACCGCCAGCGGGTCGGCGTTGTCGATGTGCAGCATCTCCAGCTCCGGGCACCGTTCCCGGATGCCGGCCAGCAGGGCCCGGATCGCGTTCTCGTCACGGCCCTGGTAGGAGAAGAAGCATGTCTGCTGGCCCAGCCGGAAGTGGCGCACCCCCGCGTCGTACAGCTGTCCGACCTCGGCCAGGACGTCATCAACCGTGCGGTGCGCGACCGCCGGCGACTTGCCCGGCTCGTTGCAGAACCGGCAGAACGCCCGCCGGGTGCAGCCGCGGTACAGCTCCAGCTCGGCGACCGGAGCCCAGGGCATCTGCTCGATCAGCTCGGTGAACGGACTCCGGTCCGCCTCCAGCTGCTCGTACGGAGCAGGTGTGCGGCTGCCCAGGGCGAGCGTGCCGGACGTGACGGTGTGGGTATGGACCGAGTCGAACAGTCCGGCCCACGAGGCCGGCTCCGACAGGGCCCACGTCGCCATCGGACCGAGCAGATAGCGGCGGCCGCGCACGCAGCCGACCGCGCGCGCGATGTCGTCCTGTGAACCGTTGACGGCGTGCAGGTGCACCGAGGGCACCTTGTCTCCGGCCACGACGACCACCGCCTCGGCATCCCTCAGCAGCTCTATGGCTTTGTCCCGGTTGACGGTCGCGGAGTACGTCAACCGGTCGCTCAGCGGCGCCTGAACCGCCGGCCGTCCCCCGGCCAGGCACCAGCGAACGTCGTCGATCGTCAGGTAACGCACCTGCGCACCGGGGTGGGACCGGCGCAGCGCCGCGTACCCCTGCCGCACGTACGCGGACAGGTACGGCGGGACGCCCAGGCCGCTGGGCTCCACGGTGAAGCAATCCAAGATCACCACAGTGGCGGTCACCGGAACTCCTCTCGTACACCGGTTCGTCGGGCCGGGCCGCCCGCACCGACGCGAGCTGCCCGCTCCACCGCCCGGACGGCGCGGTCCCGGCTCTGAGGCCTGCGCCCACTGCCGAAGCCAGACCGTGCGAGGCCAACTTCCCTGCGAACCAACCGTGTTCGAGCGGAGAGAAGGTTCAGTCAAGCGCCGCGTGCCCGCTTCAGGAAGAGGGAAAGATGTAGTCCTCTGTAATCCCGCGTAGTCCAGGGACGGGGTCAGGGATGACGCGCACGCCGCACGCTCAGCACCTCGCACGCCTGATCCGCTCGGCCTGCCGGGAACGCGGCTGGGGTCCCAGCCAGCTGGCACGCGCCGTCGGCCAGGCCGAGGGCAGCGGGCCGGACCGATTACAGCGCCAGTACGCCCGCAAATGGATGACCGGCGAGCGTACGCCCGACTACTGGTGGCCCCACGTTGCCCACGTCCTCGGCCTCGAACCCGACGCCAGGTCCGTGCCGCAGCCCCCCGCCCGCGCAGCAGACCGCGCCGATACCGTGGATTCCGTCATCGAGCTGGGAAGGAGCGATCTCGACGTGGACCGCCGGAGCTTCCTCACCGCGTCCAGCGGCTACGCCCTCGCCGCCCTCGGCCTGCCCGACCCCGACAGCATCACCCGACGCGTCAACGCCGTCCCCGCCGGCGCGGTCCGTGTCGGCCGCGGCGAAGTCAACGCCATCAAAGTCATGGTCAAGAGCCTCGGCGACTCCGCCTCCGAGCTCGGCGGCGGCCACGCCCGCCACCTCGCCGTGCGTTATCTGACCGAGGACGTCGAACCCTGGTTGAATGGCTCGTACACCGAGACCGTCGGCAAGGAACTGTTCGCCGCTACCTCCCAGCTCACCCACCTCGCCGGCTGGATGGCCCAGGACGAAGGCGACACCCCTGAACTCCATGGCCTCGCCCAGGACTACTACGCCCACGCCTACCGCCTCGCTGCCGAAGCCGACGAACCGGAACTTGCCGCCACCGCCCTGCGCGGCCTTGCCGTCCACTGCATGGACCTCGGCTACCGCGCCGAAGCCGTGCAGCTCAGCGAGGCCTGTGTCGACTACGGCCGCCACCTCGACAACCCGCGCGCCGTCGCCTACTACAACGCCACCCTTGCCAACGCTGCTGCCCACGACCACGACCGCCCCCTTGCCGTACGGCACCTCGCAGTCGCGGAATCCGCGATCGGAAAACCGCCCGCCGGTCCCCGCGACTCCTGGGCAGCCCACTACTCCCCGGGCCGCTGGGCCCACGAAGCTGGCATGATCCACCGCAGCCTTGGAGACCTCACCGCCGCCGAGGAACACCTCCGCCTCGCCCTGGACATTCATGGCCTGGACCGACGCCGCACCCGCGCCATCGTCCTGGCCGACCTCGCAGCAGTCCGCCTGCTCCAAGGCGACACCGCCGACGCCATAGCCACCTGGTCAGACTTCCTCGACTGCGCCGACGGCGTTCGCTCCGTGAAGGTCCGCACCGCCCTGCAGGACATGCAGGTACGCCTACGGCGTTTCCCTACCGTGCCCGAAGCCCGTCAACTCGCAACGCGAGCCGCCACCATCGAGCTGGCGAGGGGAGCATGACGGCCCATGCGACAGGCTTCACACTGTGGGCCCGAACGCCTCAAAGGGGAGGTTTCCGAGCTCAGGAGACGCGTCGCCGCCCGCGACCAGAAGTTGGTGGAGGAAGCTGAGGTCAAGCCGCTGGCAATAGCCCGGCTGGCGGCCCACCGCGCCGAGAGCGAGCAGTTGCGGGAAGCGGTCGCCGCGAATTGCCAGGGTTCGGTCAGTGCACAACGCCCCAACGCACATTGCGCCGTACGGATCGTGCAGCTGACCTGGTGAGTGGTACCCGGGACGGTGGTCGTGCGTCCCGGGGCACTCACGCGCAGATGCGCCTTCGGCAGGCTGGGCGTTCACCCTGCCGAGGCAGACGCCGGGATGTCCTCAACCAGCATCCGGATTGCGGCAGCACTTCTTGTATTTGACTCCGGAGCCGCACCAGCACGGGCCGTTCCGTGGGGGTGGCCAGGCCGTCTCGCCCTCTGGGTGTTGGGCGTGCAGGGCTTGGGTGTAGGCGGTCAGAGTCTGGGGGAGGACTGGGGCGGCACCCTCGTGGGCGGCGTAGCGCTCGTACTCGGAGAGCTCGCCGGGGACGAGGAAGACGCGGCGCGCGCCGTCGTCGCTAAACTGCCGTGCCCGGTGTTCCCGGTTGCGCCGGTACTCGGCGAGGTCGACGCTGCGGGGCAGAAGCTGTGGCCACCGTTCCTGAACCATGGGCACGTCCTCGTCGGGCCAGACCAGGACGAGTCCGTCGAATGCCCCGTCCGGAGTCGTGCGGGAGACGGCTACTCGGTCCGCTTCGTCGCGGACGAGGTTCGTCCAGGATTGCAGGAGTGCGGTCTCTTGTTCCTCGAGTTCGTCAGAGAGCTGGTCGAGTTCGTCGGGCTCCAGGTCAAGTTGTGCGCGCACACTCTGGCGGTGGATGACGACGGCGTCCAGGCCATCGCCCAGGGGATCGTCGCTGGCCGCGAGAAGCCGGTCACACCACTCCAAGCCGATCGCGGGATCGTCCAGGTCTGTCAGGGAATCACAGACCCGGTTCAGCAGATCCAAGTCGGGCTCCTTGCCGGCAAGCTCGTCCGCGAGAGCGAGGAACACCGATCGAGCGTTCTCCTGGTCGCCGAGCCGGTGTAGCTGCTCGGCCTGTCCAATCAGCGCCAGACGGCGGCAATCGGCATCGGCAATCCGCGCGGCCCGCCGAAAAAGGTCCAGCGCCTTGCGGTGCCCGCCGTCTTTGGAGTGCTGCCATCCAGCGTTGATCAAAGCGGGCGCGGCCTCGGGATTGTCGGGCCGGGCGGCTGCCCACCGCTCGTACTGACGGGCTGTCGGCTCTCCACTGTGGCGGCCCAGGAAGGCCTCGAAGGACTCCGCGGGGCCGCCAAGTCGCTCGGTCAGGAGAGCGAGGGCCTGCCGCATTCCGTCCGTGTCCAGTCGCGCGGGCAGTTCACCGGCGTTGGACGCTTGGATCACCGCGTCAAGGGCGCGCTGGTAGGGCACCGAGGTGGCCTTGGAAACCGCGTTCGCCAGGCGCTTGCGATGGGTGGGGTTCGGCGTCACAGTGATCCATTCCGGTCTGCCGGAACATGGGTACGCCCCACCGCGCAGCGCACCGGGCAGACCTTGAGGAAAGATCAGTTGGACGGGCCGGATGCGTTTTCGTGGTCCCAGCAGAGGCTTGGTTCGCCGAACGCGGTGGAAGCAGTTGACGGCACACGCCCACGGGCGCTCCAGCAGTATGCCAGGCGAGCGGGTGCCGGGTCATCACCCTCCCGAGTGATGGCCACGTGAGCCCGTCAAGGATCGCGAGCGGCTCACCAAACGTGACGAGAAGATCGCAGCAGCCCGGCCGCTCAATCGACTCCTTGTCCTGGAGGTAGCGGTGGCCGGATCCACGGGCCCGGACTCGGCACCCGAGAGAGCCCGACTCGCGCGGAATCTGACGCTGAAGGAGGCCACAGCCTGGGCGACATGCAGGGAGTCTCGCGCGCAAGCGTTGAGCTACTGATTCATTCGTTCGGGTGAGGCGCGGCGTGTCGCGGCCTTACCCTTGCGATCCTGTCAGCATGGGCATTGACCGCAGCCGTGCAGCTGATCCCCGGCTTGATTCCCCGTTCGCCCTGGTGCTCTCGCGGGTCCATCTCCCGCCAGCTGGGTGGCTGCTGATGCTGACCATGGAGCCGCGCACCCCCGCCGGGGAACTGGATGACCTGACTGGGCTCGGCTGGCCTCTGTGGGACGACGTCCTCCAGCGCGACCCCCGGTGGGTCGTCTCCATCGACGCCGGCACCCGCCGTATCAAGCAGGTCGTCCGCCTCAACGACGCACAGAACGCCGTCGAGAAGAATCTGTTCGACCTGGGCGCCGGCATCCCGGTGCCCGACGACTGGTGGCCGATGGTGGAAGGGCAACGCCCCGTTGTGCTCTGTGGGCCTCTGCGCGGCGAACCCACCGACGAGAACCTGGACATCGCCAAGCAGGCTGCAACGCTGAGGGGTATCGCCACCCGCACCCTGATCGGCTGACCAAGGGGCTCAGGGGCGTCCGAGGGCGCGGAAGGTCCAGTCGGCTTCGCGCCAGGTCACGGGTCGAGCGTGCCGCGGCCGTCGACGACCCTCGGGATGGCGGTGCGTGACGGCGAGGCGGTGCGGGTCGACGTGGGAGAACTGCGGCCACTCGGTCAGGTGCAGGAGCAGGTCGGCGTCCTGGACGGCGGCGATGGGGTCGTCGGCGTAGTCGAGTTCGGGGTGGAGCTTGCGGGCGTTATCGAGGGCCTGGGGGTCGGTGACGCTGGCGCCGCTCGTGCAGACGCTGGGCGACGCCGAGGGCGGGCGAGTCGCGGATGTCGTCGGTGTCGGGCTTGAAGGCTGCCCGATGGACGAGAGCCGCCTGGCGCGCTGACGGGGGCACTGGACTGCGGCTTGCGCGGTCAGGTTGCGGACGTCGCTCGAACAGCTGGTGGTGGGGCGTGTTGATCACAGGTCGCGAGGAGAGGTGTCGTAGGAGATGCTGCCGAGATCGGCCAGGAGCTGGAGCATGTCCGTGCGGGCCTGCTCGGCCGCGGCGGCCAGCCGCCCCTGGGCGGCCGGCGTGGAGGCCTCGTAGGACAGGCGCCACTCCAACGGCGCCATGTATCCGACGAGTTGCGCACCGTCGCCCCCGGCCTCCAGCGCGGCGGTCAGTGACTGGACCGACAGGGCTGCCAGCGTGTCGTCGGTGAGTTGGGGCCAAGCACCGGCGGTTGAGACCAAGTGCTCCGCGATGCCCCTGATGCGTTCCTCGTGCTTCCGGCACCAGGCAGTGGTGGCCCGCTGCCGGGCTCGGTGTGCCCGTTGGGCGGCAACATCACGGTCTCCTCCCGTCGGCGCGGTGGCGCGCTCGAGCCGCAGCGCCTTCGCTTCCGCTGACTGCCGGGACTTCAGCCCCAGGGCGTCGGCGATGGACTGCCAGGAGACGGTGCCGGAACGGGCTGCCCGGATGAGGTCCAACTCCACCTGATCGAGTCGCGAGCGCGCCTCGGGTACTTGACTCAGCGCCGCGAGAAGGTCCTCTGTAGGGACAATCGGCCGTGCTTGCTCCGGCAGGGTGAAGTGCCCGTTGGCTGCGGCCGCCACGGCAGACAGGACCCGGACCGGATCCAGACCAGCGGAGCCGGTGCCGTAGCGCTTCTTGAGCAACTCGCGTCGTTGTGCGTACCCCATGGCCATGGTCAATCCTGGCACGCACAGAAGGAGTCGAGGTGCCGCCGCCGTCCGCCGCTGCGTCCGCTCCCCGCGCCGCCGCCGTGCTCCCGTGGCGCCGTGCTCCCGGGCCGCCGCGGCCCCGTTCTCGTCCGCCCGCCCGCCGTCCCGCGCGTCCCGCGCCCGTTCCCTGCCGCCCGGCGCGCCTGCGCGGCCTGCGGCCCACGGCTGCGTCCGGCCGCCCGTCCCCGTCCCCGCGCCCCGGTCCGTTGCCCGTCGCGCAGCCGGCCGCGCCGGGCGTCCTGCGGTGGAGGCCGGCGGTGCGGTGGGTGGCGCCGGCCCCGGGCCTGGCCGGGCCCGGCATCAGCCTCTCGGCCTTCGCGCCCGGCGACCGCATCCGCGGCCTGGGCCGGCCGGCCGCCCGCCCTCCGTCCCTGCGGCCGCCCCAGCGCCGCCCCGCGCCCCGGCTGCCGTTGCCTTCCCGTCCCTGCCGCGCCCGCGCCGCCCGTTCCCCCGCCGCCGTGCTCCCGTGACGCCGTGATCCCGGCCCGCCGCGGCCCCGTTCTCGTCCGCCCGTACGGCATCCGCGGAAGCCGCCCGTTCCCTGCCGCCCGCCGTCCCGCTGCCGTTCCGGCCGGCCGTCCGCGCCGCCCGCCAACCTGCCGCCCCAGCGCCGCGCGCCTCCGCGTCCGCCCCGGCCGCGCTGTCC
The DNA here is from genome assembly GCF_036227565.1 of Streptomyces sp. NBC_01454. Taxonomy (NCBI): domain Bacteria; kingdom Bacillati; phylum Actinomycetota; class Actinomycetes; order Kitasatosporales; family Streptomycetaceae; genus Streptomyces; species Streptomyces sp. NBC_01454. Next base: position 7,521 of record NZ_CP109462.1, on the reverse strand, counting down.
GCCCGCCCGCCGTCGCCGTGCCGCCGGGCTCCCGGCCCGCTGCGCTCCCGCGCCGCCGCCGTGCCCCCGCCGTCCCGCCGCCGTCCTGCGGTCGCCGTGCCGGCCGCGTGCGCCCGCTGCCGGGTGGGCGGTGCCGGGCTGCCGGGTGGTGGGTTGTTCGGCGTTGTTCGGGGTTGTTCGGTGAACATCGGTGAACAGTCCCGTCCGTGCTTGCCGCCGGGCCCCGCGCCGGCCGCCGCCGCACCCTGCCGTGCCGCCCGTCGTCGGCCTGCCGGGCTCCCGGCCGTTCCCACCCGCGGCTCCGCCGCGCCGTCCGTCGTCCGGCTCGTCGCGGCACCCGCTCCCGCCCGTCCGCCGGCCGCCCGCGCCCCGGCCCGTTGTCCGTTGTCCGTTGTCCGTTGTCCGGTCCCGCCGGGCCGTCGAGCTCTCAGCCCGCCGGCCGTCGCCGCCGGGCTCCCCGCCGGCCGTCTCCGGTCGGTGCCGCGCCGGGCGTCCTGCGGTCGGTACCGAGGTCACTGGCCCCCTGCCGCGCTGCCGCCGTGCCGCGCGTCGTCCGTTCCCGCTCTCGCCCGGCCGCTGGGTTCCACCGGCCCAGCAGGCCCGCGCGCGGGAACACGCCGAGACGACGGCCTCCGGTGCCGGGTCACCGACACCTCGCCCCAGCCGGTAGCCGGGCGGAGCAGGCCACAGATAACCCCATCGGTTCAACGACCAACCGCGGACACGGTCACGGAGCCGTACGGGTGTACCGCTGCCCGTCCCCGCCCGGCCCGGCCCGGTGCGCCGCCCGGCGTCGCGCGCAGGGCCGGCCCCGCCCTGTGTCGTCGTGGCCGCCCCGTCGCCAAGCCGGCGCCGTGCACCGCCGGCCGCCGCGCTGTCGGCCTGGGGGCTCGGGCTCTGCCGTGTCGGGTGCTCGCGGCTGTACGAAGTTGTTCGGCGAACGTCGGTGAACAACTCCCACCACCCCGCCCTGTGCCGCAGTACCGCCCGGCGCCCGCTTCGGCCCGCCCCTGTTCCTCGGCAGGTACGAACTCAGGTGCCCGCCCGCGAGTTCCGGCGCCCGCTCGCATGCGCGCGCCTCGCCGTGCCGTCGCGTCGGCCCCGCTCCCGCCGGCCGCCACCGGAACGCGGACACCGAGCCGCCCCGGCATGATGCCGCTCCTGCGGTCGGGCATCCGCAGCCCGGTGAACGTGTCCGCCCGGCTCGACCGCGCTGGCGTCCGGACCCGGTGAACCCGGCCCCACCCGGGGCACGTTCAGGCAGGGACCACGTTCTCGTGCACCGCGCCCACCCCCTACCGCCCCGACCCGCAGCGGCTGTACTGCTCCCGCCCGCCCGCCCGCCCGCCCGCCCGCCGCTCCCGCCCGCCGCGCCGCGCCCGTTGCCCGTCGCCGCAGCTGCGCCCACCCACGCCCCGCTCCGCTCCACAGCCCCGGCCCGCCGACCCCCGGCACGAGCTCCGACTCACCCTCCGCCCGTGCCCGGCCGTCTCGCAGTCGGCGTCACTGTGCCGACCACCTCATCCACCCTCACGCGTTACACAAACCGGCCCCGATTATGTACCGGAGGGCTAGACTCGTCCTCAAGGCGTTACACCCCTTGTGCGGCGTGTGGCCGACCGCTGCGCGCCTGTCCTCCGCCGGCCCCGGCCGCCGCCCGCGACGCGGCCCACCCCGTCCTGCTTCTGCTGGAGTTGCCCGTGTCCTCCTCGCGTTCCGTCTCCGCCGCCAACACCGGGGCAGCTACGGGCCTGCTGCTGCCGCCCGCCGACGACCCGGTGTGGGGGAGTGTGCCGCTCGCGCTGCGTCAGAACCTGTCCGTGCCCGCTCATGGTCTGGTGAACCCGGCGCGCGGGGGGCTGGCGGAGAAGTCCGGCCGCCCGCTGCGCCTGGCGCTGAGTGCCGCCGCGAATATGCGCACGACCGGCGCTCACTGGCACGTGCTGCTCATTGCCCCCCGTTCCGCGTTCGGCGGTCCCACCAGCGACCGCGCCGGGCGGGCCTACGCGCTGCTGCAGCAGGTCGTCGACGACTACCTGCGCCCCGCCCTGGCCGCGCCGGCCAAAGCGAGCGGGAAGGCCCCCGCCGAGCAGCCCCCCACAGCCCCGGCCCCCGCCTCCACCCCGGCTGCTCCCGCAGCCGTCCCGGCCGAGCCGCCCGCCGCGCCGGAGTCCGCCGACGGCTTCCTCCCCGATCCCGCTGCCGCTCCCGACACGGTCTCGGCCGCCGGGCCCGAGGGCGGCGCCGTCGAGGAGGCACCCAACCCCCTTCCGGCCGCCGACGAGCCGGCCGCCGCCGAACTGGCCGGCGACGAGCTGGCCGGCGCCCTGCACGAGATCACCGAACGCCGCACCGTCCTGGTCCTCAACAGCCCCCACCCGGACGTCGCCCACACCGCCCTCGCCCAGCACCTGCCCGCAGGCCAGCCGGCCGTGTCCGTGGCCGGCGACGACCGCGCCTCCATGGTCCGCGCTCTCTACACGCAGCTGGGCCTCGGCCGCCGACAGCGACGACCCCACGCCCTGGGGGACACCGAAGACCTGATCGTCGCCGAACTCAAGCGAGCCCCCCGCCTCATCATCGCCACCACCGCCCCCGGCCTGCGCGCCTCCGCCCTCCAACTGCTCTACAGCCTGTGGGCGCGCGAGAACTTCGCGCTGGTCCTGATCGGCGACACCAACCTCACCACTCTCCTGTCGCGTTCGGACATGGCGAGCCTGAACTCCCGCGTGACCCTCCGGCACCACGTAGCGCCGACCTCCCCGGACACCCCCGCGCCGAGCGGTACAACTCCGGCCGAGCAGCAGGACCCCCGCCCCGCCGAGCCCGCCACCACCCCGGCACCGCCCGACACCTCCCCGCCCGCCGACCCCGCAGCCCTTGCCGCGCCCGCCGACGACGCGGCCGCCGACCCCGCGGTCACCGGCGACCCGCGGACCGCCCCAGAACCTGCCAGCACCGCCCACGGCGAAGAACTGGCCGACCACGTACGGGAGATCGCCCAGGCCCGCGCCATCCTGACCGTCACCGGCCCCGACGCCACCACCGTGCACACCGCCCTCACCCGCACTCCCAGCCTCCCGAACCTTCCAGCCGTGCACACGGGCGGCAAGGACCGTACCTCCCTGGTACGCGACCTGTTCGTACAGCTCGGCCTCGACCAGCGCGTGCCACAGCCCGGCACGCTGTGGGCCACCGAGGACCTGATCGCCGCCGAACTGCGCCGCGCCTCCCGGCTGGTCATCGTGCCAAAGGCCCACGAACTGCCCACCGCGGCCCTGCGCATGCTGTACGACCTGTGGTCGGCCGACAACTTCCCGCTGGTCCTGGGCGGCGACGACCGCCTCGACGACGTCCTTCAGCGTCGTGCCCTGGCGTCCTTGAGCTCGTGCGTGCTCCTGCACCACCACCTGGACCCGGCCGGCGAAGACGCCCCCATCTCCACCCCGGCCGCCGCCCTCGTGCCGCCCGCTCCCGAGCCCGGGGCGACCGCCGCACCGTCCGCAGCCGGCCCGGAACCTGCCACCGCGCCCCCCACCCCGACCACACCCTCCGCCCCAGACAGGGCCGCCGGACCGCTCCCCGCCACCGACGCACTCACAGCGCCACAAGAACAACCCGCCCCCCGGGCCGCCGACACCGCCCCGGCCCCCAGCCGGCCCGCCGTCCCGCCCTCCCACGGCGCCGCGGAGCCGCCGGCCCCCGCCACGCTGGCCCCCGCCGCCGACTCCGACCAGCCTGCGACCACCACAACCGAACCGGCCCCGCCGCCCGGCAAGACCAAGGCCGTCCCGGGCAAGACCCCCGCCACGCTCCACCAGGCCCGCGCCGCGCTGCCCGACCTGATCCGCGCCGCCGCCGACGGCACCCCCACCCCCCTCACCCGCGAAGACACCGACCACGCCCTCCTGACCACCCCCGACGCCGCCACCGCACTCGGCTGGGACCTCGAGCAAGCGCCCGCCCACGGGATCGCCGACGCCCGCAAGAAGCTCGGCGACCTCATCCACGAAGCCGCCCAGGGCCACCCCCAGGTCCTGCGCCGCCACACCACCCCCGTCGCCGTGCTGCTCCCGGCCACCCCCACCGGCACCCCCCACCCGCCGACGACCCCCGCACCCACCACCGCGGCGCCCCCGGCCACCGCTGCCGTCCCGCCCACCGGGCCCACGCCCGTCGCGGAGCCCACCGGTCCCGCCCCGACCGGCGCCGAACCAGCACCGTCGCCCCAGCCCGCCCGTACGACCGCGGCCGACGCCGCCCCGGCGCCGGCCGAACCGAACGACCCGACCCCGGCCGAACAGCACCCCCACCCGGCCCCCGTCCCCCCGGCCACCGACCCGAAGACCGCGCCCGACACCACCGATGACACCCCCGCGGCCGCCGCCCTGCACCACGCGCCCACCGACACCGCCCCCGCCCACACCGGCGTCCCGGCCGCGCCACGCGCCTCACGCCGCCTCGCCCCCCTCGGCGAGGCCTTCACCACCGTCCTGGCCCCCACCACCCCGGACACCGAACCCACCACCGACACAGTCACGTCCCCGCGCGGCCTGTCCACCGGCATCCCCAGCCTCGACCACGCCCTCGGCGGCCTCCAGCCCGGCCGCTTCTACCTCGTCGCCGCAGCCCCCGGCACCGGCGGCAGCCTCCTCGCCACCACCGCAGCCCGCACCACCGCCCTCGACCACCACCAGCCCGTCCTCTACGCCGCCTCCGGCCTCACCCGCGCCGACATCGCCGCCCGCATCGTCGCCGCCCACCTCCCCGTCGACTACCGCCGCCTGCGCGCCGGCCAGCTCACCGACACCGAACAGGCCGACGTCGCCGCCCTCCACCACGACCTGGCCACAGCTCCCCTCTACATCGACGACGGCACCGACCTCACCGCAGCTGCCATCGCCGAGACCCTCACCGACCTCACCGGCACGGCCCTCCTCGTCGTCGACCGCCTCCAGGCCGCCGACGACCCCCACCTGCCCCTGTCCGGCCCCCGCCTCCGCGACGCCGCCCAGACCCTCGCCCACCTCGCCCGCACCCACCACCTCCCGGTCCTCGCCGCCCTCGACACCGACCACCCCGACCTGATCAACACCCTCGGCCTCGACACCGTCCTGCACCTCACCCCCGACCCCGACCACCCCCACCACCGCGTCCAACTCGCCATCACCGAACGCGACCTCGGCCTCCAGACCACCCTCACCCTCCACGCCGACCGCGCCCACGCCCGCCTCACCGACCCCACCGACTTCGACCCCTACGCCCACGCCCCCGAACCCCCCGAGCAGACCGCCCCCGAGCCCACCCCCCAGGCCCCCGCCGCGCCCGGAGCCTCCGCCTGGCCGCCCGTAGCCGTCCCCGGCCGCTCCACACCCGTCGCAACCAGCGAGCCGACCAGCAATCCGCACACACCCGCGCCAGAGCCCACTCCAGACCCTGGAGCCACCACCACCGACCCGACGCCGCACCACACCCAGCCGCCACGCACCACCGCCAGCAGCGGCACCTACGCCGGCCGCGACTACTCCCACTACACCGGCCAGATCACCCGCGCGGTCGACCAGGCCCTCCAGGAGCACGGCGGCGACGTCGAAGCCGCCACCGCCGCCCTGGTGAAAAAGGCCGTGCCCGACGCCATGGCCCTATTCAAAGAAACCCGCGTCGGCTCGAATTACGACCACACCGTCTATCCGGAACTCCTCGAAATCCTCCGCAAAAAGACCAAGGACGGCTCAGACGAAATCTGGGAAGGACGCCACAACTGGACCAACACCCACCTCACCGACCAACTCAACACCGGCGCCCTGGACCCCGTCACCGTCGACGCCCTCGACACCAACGCCTCCTTCATGGCCGCCTTCAAGACACACCTGCCCATCGGCGCCCTCAGGCACAACCCCCACGGCGGCTTCGACCCCAAACTCTCCGGCGTCCACCTCCTCACCCAACGCCCCACCTGGCACCACCCCCACCTCCCCGACCCCATCGGCAACCGCCGCGAGACCGGCCCCGTCGTCCTCACCGACGCCACCATCCGCCTCCTCATCCGCTGCGCCCGCTACGACCTGTGCGACCAGCCGGTGATCGCCGAGAGCTGGACCAGCGGCGCCAGCGAAGGCCTGCTGGAGAAATTCCGCCGCGTCCTCACCGAAGCCCGCCACACCGCCCTGGAACGCGAAGCCGCCGGATACGCCGACGGAACCGTGGCCGTCGAATACGTGAAAGCCATGTACTCGAAATTCACCTCCACCCTCGGCGAATCAAACGCCAACCTCGAAATCCGCCGACCCGAGTGGATGCACACCATCCGCTCCCAGGCATTCGCCAACCTCTGGTACAAAGCCCACCGCGCCCACAAAGAAGGCCTCACCGTCGTCCGCGTCCGCGGCACGGACGAACTCCACGTCACCGGCGGAGACTGGCGTACCGTATTCACCGAAGGCCGCAGCCCCGCCGAAATGAAACTCAAGAACCAGTACACCCTGCCGAGGAAGACCACCGCCTGATGTCCACCGACGGATGGAAGAACTTCGGAAAATACGGGGCCAACCGCGACCCCGGAAACATCCACGGCAAATACGCCCTCGGCCGCGCCCTCGAAGACGCCCTGGAACGCATGATCATCCACGGCGGCATCAGATCCCCCGCCAGCACCCGCCGCGGCCTCATGGCCCGCATGAACTACCTCACCACCACCGGCGGCGGCGCCCAGGCCATGGCCGAAGCCGGCATCACCGCCACCCGCCCCACCATCCGCGCCTGGACCAGAGGCACCCAACACCCCCGCCCCGAGAACCAGGAAGCGATCGACACCGCCTACTGGAACCTGCGCGCCACCAACATCCTCAACAACCCCGGCGCCCTGAAACAGCACCTCAACCGTGGCGGCCACGGCACCGAACTGGAGATCCACCCCATCAACCAGGACGTCGTCGAGGCACCGCGGCGCCGCAGCAACCTGCGCGTACGCCGCTTCCAAGTCCGTTACATCTGGGATGACGCGGTCGACGCCTTCGTCGCCGGCGACGTCGCCGGGCTCGAAGAGATCTGGGACGACATCATCGGCGAGCTCGACTCCGACTGGGGCGCCTACACCTACGTCTCCCACATCGGCCTCGGCGCCTGACCGGCCGGGCCGGCCGCCTCCAACCGGCCGGCCCGCAAATCCCCACCCCCGGCGCCCTCCTCACGCTCTGCCTCGCACTGCAGAAAGACCTCACCACCGGAAAGCACGAAAGACAGACCTAGCAATTCTCCACGCTCCGGGATGAGAATTCAGACGGCAGAGAAGGCCGGTACATAACATATCCCCCCCGGCAACAGCGTGAGAATGTAACGCCATTCGCAAACCCAGGTACATAATCAACGCCCACCCCCGATAGCCCGTTGTTCCAATTGCTAGAATTACCAAGAGGTCTAGACCTCTACGAGAGAGGGACTGTAACGACGAGTTACCGTTACAGAACTTGCGCGGTACACAACGGCGTGACATAATCGGGTACACAAGACGCCGACACCGGG